>CAZVMD010000001.1:0-26375 GCA_964628555.1 uncultured Myxococcales bacterium
ATCGACAAAGTGCGCGGCGCCGATCCGCGCTACTTCGGCCTGACGCCGGCCCAGTACGCAGCGATCGCGGTGATTGCCATCGGCATCGCGCTGATCGTCCGGGTGTCGAAGATCGCTCCGGGAGCGATTCGCGCCGACGGTCAGCTGGCCCCGAGCCCCACTCCCACGCCGCCGTCTGAGGCCGACAGCAAGCCGGCTGCAGCCGCCGCCAGCCCGTCCGCCGATGGCAAAGCGGAGGATGGAACAGCCGCCGCCGAAAGTGCCGATAAGTAAGCTCGTCTCAACGATTGATGGCTATCAGCTCTGGACGGAAAACGAGCTGTTCTGCCTGCGCGCGGCTGGGCCGGTGACGGCGGCCGTCGTGGACACATTCTTCGCCCGGCTACAGAGTCTCCGCGCTGCCCACCCCCACTACTACATCCTTGGCGATCTGCTTGACGCGGGCTCGATCTCACCAGAGCTGCGACGGCGCTTGGTCGAGATTGTTGCGGCCCGTCCGCCGCAGGCCGTGGCGTTCTATCGCGTCAGCTTCGTGGCCCATGGCATCAATGCGCTGTTGCTGGCGGCGCTGAACGTGCTCACTCGGCGCAAGGTCGCGTTCAAGCAGTTTGCGACCGAGGCGGAGGCGCGCGGCTGGCTGAAGTCGCAGCGCCCCCGGGCCCCCGAGCACGCGGGCTAGCGCTCGTCGAGCTCTGGACCAGTAGGGGGTGGAGCCGCCAGGGTGCTGCTCGGAACCGTCAGCGAGACGCGGCAGCCGCGCGGCGAGAAGTCCCAGGCGATGGTGCCGTGCAGCGACGCCGCTCGACTCTGCATGCTGCGCATGCCCCGGCCGGGAGAGTGCGGCACGCCCCGGCCATCATCTTCGATCGTGAAACGGTAGACCTCGCCCTCGCAGGCCACGTGGATGCGGATCTGGCGGGCCTGGGCATGGCGCACGATGTTCGAGATCGCTTCGCGCAGGATGCGTCCTAGGTTCAGCGCCACCGTCGGTGCGACGGCGACACTGGGCAGCGAGTCGGGCTGCTCCCAGTGCAGCCCCAGCCCGGCAGCGCTGCTGCGTCCCGCGATCTCGGCCCGCCAGTCGGCCAAGAGCTCGCTCAGCGGAATCGTCGCCTGTCCTGAGTGCGAGACGACATCGCGCAGGCTGCGCAGCGCCAAGCGCGCCAGGTCGGCATCCTGCGCATCTTTGGCGCGAATCGACAGCGACAGCAGCATGGCGCCGATGTCGTCGTGCAGGTCGCCATAGATGCGCTCGCGCTCGGCGTGGGCGGCACTCTCGCGCTCCATCTGGGCCCGCCGGGCATAGCTCTCGTTTAGGGCGTGCGCCGTCGCTGCGACGCGCGACTCTAGCTCTTGGTTCAGCGTCTCGCTGGCGGTCAGCGATTGCACGAAGCGCTGAGCGATGTTGCGCGTCAGCAGCAGCAGCACCAGCGGCGCGGCATAGTGGCCGGCGAAGAAGCGATACTTGAGCTGCACCGGCTGGAACCAGGCCGGCAGCAGGCGCCACGGCAGGGCGAGCATGAGGTCGTGCAGGCTGGCCAGAAGCAGCGTCAAGAAGCAGGCCAGCATCAGGCGGTTGTGGCGCAGCGCATCACGCATCCAGTAGGTGGCAGCAGCCACCCAGAGCACCCCCAGGCTGTGCGAAAACAGGAAGGCTCCGCCCTGCCAGAACAGGCCGTGCGGGGCCCCCAGCAGCGCCGCCAGCCCGACAAAGCCCAGCATGGCCCAGGGTAGCCGCCGCGGCCGCAGGTTAAGCTGGCGCAGCGCGAACATCAGCAGGCACATCGACCAGGCATCGAGGCCCAGATGGGCCAGCCAGCGCAGCAGGGCGGGGGTAAACGGGACGCTGTGCAGGCCCTGGTACAGCGCGAACAGGCTCCACGACAGGCAGGCTAGGCCAAACCACAGGTATGGCGCGTCCTGGCGGCGGCGCCACCACAGCGACAGCGACAAGCTGGCGGCCAGCAGCAGCGCCACACACAGGCCACGGGCCAGATCGACCTGCAGAAAGCGTCGCCATTCGTACATTGAACGCAGCGGGGCGGCCGGGCCGATGCTGATCGGTGACAGCAGGCCCCAGCCGGGGTCGCAGCGCAGATAGATCAGCAGCTCGTTTTCGGTCGGGCGCCACAGCGCCTGCGGCAGCCGGAAGAAGAACGGCACGTTCCAGTGGCGGGCCACCGGCTGGCTCAGATCGCCGCCATCGCCAAGGAAGCTGCCGTTGAAATAGAAGGCGGCGTTTTCGTTGAGCCAGTAGACGTACAGGGCCTGGGTCTCCGCCGCGGGCGGCGGCGGCAGGCGGAAGCGAAACCAGGCGCCGGTGGCGCGGCGATCGTCTTCGAACAGCGCGTGCGGCAGTGCCACCGATCGCCAGCCAGGGTCGCTAGCCGACGGGAGCTGCGGACTGTCGCGCAGCAGCAGCTCGGCCGTCGCTAGATCGCGCTGTACCTCGCTTCCCAGCGCGCTGGACATCAGACCCAGCAAGAAGAGCAGCCCCAGCCCCAGCTGCCACCCACCCCACCTTTGCATCCCCCCAGAGTAGCCCAAGGCGTCCATTGCACACCGTCGGAGAGACTGGACCTAGCTGATCAAGCCCAGCTTCTGCGCCGACAGCGCTGCCTCGGCGCGCGTCGAGACGTTGAGCTTACGGTAGATCTCTTTCACGTAGCCACAGACGGTGTGCGCACTGATGCCAAGCAGGCGAGCCGCTTCGGCCTGGGTTACGCCCTTGGCAATCAGCGATAGGACCTCGGCTTCGCGGCGGGTCAGCGTATCGCTGGGGGTGGGCGCCGCGTCCTGAAAGAAGCTGAGCAGCTTGCGGGCGATGGCCGGCGACAGCGGTGGGCGGCCCTGCGTGATGCCCTGCAAGAGCTCGACGATCTGCTTCTGCGGCTGGTCTTTGAGCAGATAGCCCTGCGCCCCGGCGCGCAGGGCCGGGAAAAGATGGCGGTTGTCGTCGTAGATGCTGACCACGATGCACTGGGTGGCGGGGGCCTGCCGGCCAAGCTCAGCGATCAGCTCGATGCCGCTGCCATCCGGCAGGCCGAGGTCGATCAGCGCCAGCTGTGGGGCCGGGCCCAGGCTGAGCTTGTGCCGCGCCTCGTGCAGGGTATCAGCGACGGTAATCGCGATCCCGGGAAAGCTGGTCTGCAGGGCGCGGCTGAGCCAGTCTTGCGCGTCTTTGATGTCTTCGACCAGGAGCGCTGACTGGGGCGCGGCCTGCGGTGCGATCGGGGGCAGGGGAGCGGCGGGCATCACAGGTTCCTACCGGCCTAGGGTAGCAGCCAGCGCGCCTCTGCGGGGACTGCTGCAGCCCGTCGGACGCGGTCCCTGCTGAGCCAGCTTGGCAGCGCGATTCGCTCCCCCCCCCTGATCGCGGGGTTGTTCGCTTTCGAGGATGGCGCGAGCCTGCCATGGGGGAAGGATAGCTGGCCAGCCAGCCGGCACTTCCTGGCCGGATGCAGCGGGGAGCTGTTGCCAATCAGGAATAAAAAAGGAGTGTCTATGGGAATGCATAAAAGGAATCTCGGTCTACTCGCTGTGCTGAGCACGGTGCTCGTCGCTGGCTGTGGTGGCAGCAGCGCTCGCTGTGATCTGCGACCGAGCACGCCGCAGTGTACCGACTGGCGCGGCCAGGTGGCGCCGGTCTGGGTCACGCAGGAGGCACTATGCCGCACGCTGGGAACGACGTCGGCGGGTGGCACCTTCACCGCTGGCGCCACTTGCCCGGTGGAGGAGATGTGGGGCGGCTGCCAGGCGACTCTGGGCGACGGCAGCAAGCAGACCAACTGGTACTACAAGGGCCAGAAGTACCCAACCGAGGCCGATGCGAAGAAGAACTGCGACAGCGGCATGGCCTGGCTGCCCCCGCAGTAGCGACGCGCGCTGCCCTAGCTGCCCAGCGTCGCTTGCACTTCGCTCAGGATCTGCGTGCCGAGCGCGCCAGCAACCTTGGCGATGTCGTCTTGATACTTGAGCACCGCGCCGAGGGTGCTGTGCAGGGTGGCGGGGTCGAGCTGGCTGCGGTCGAGGGCGACCAAGGCCTGCACCCAGTCTAGGGTCTCGGCGACGCCGGGCGGCTTAAACAGGTCGAGTGTGCGCAGGCGCTGCACGACGGCGACGACCTGCCGGCTGAGCTGCTCGCTGACCGTCGGGGCGCGTCGTCGCACAATCGCTAGCTCGCGGGCCGCGTCGGGATAGCCGAGGAAGTGATACAGGCAGCGCCGCTTGAGCGCATCGTGGATCTCGCGCGTGCGATTCGAGGTCAGGATGCACAGCGGCGGCGCTGCGCAGCGCACCGTGCCCAGCTCGGGAATGGACACCTGAAAGTCGGACAGGATCTCGAGCAGGAAGGCCTCGAAGGGCTCATCGGCGCGGTCTAGCTCGTCGATGAGCAGCACCGGTGGACCATGCTCGGTAGCACTGGCCGGCTCCAGGGCCTGCAGCAGCGGGCGCTTAAGCAGGTAGCGCGGTGAGTACAGCTCGGCTGCCAGCCGGTCGCGACCCGCCATGCCATCCACCTCGCGCGTGGCGTCGCCGGCGGCTTCAGCGAGGCGGATGGCCAGAAGCTGGCGCGCGTGATCCCACTCATACAGCGCCGCCGCGGCGTCCAGCCCCTCGTAGCACTGCAGGCGGATCAGCTTGCGACCGAGGACCGAGGCCAGGACCTTGGCGACCTCGGTCTTGCCGACCCCGGCTTCGCCTTCCAAGAGCAGCGGCCGACCGAGGCGCAGGGCGAGAAAGACGACCGTCGCTAGATCGCGATCGGCGACGTAGCCGCCAGCGCTGAGGCACTCGGCAACGGCATCGACAGAGGACGGCAGGTGGGGCGCAGACATGGAGCGAGGGGGGAGAGACTAGCGGAGGCTGGCGACGGCGCGCTGGGCCATGACCGAGATCAGGTGCGCGCGGTACTCGCCACTGGCATCGGCGCTGTTCGATAGATCGTCGGCCCGTACGCCGATGCTGCCGGCCAAAGCGGCGATCGCGGCGGCGCTGAAGTCCTGGCTGAGCGCCTTCTCCAGCGTCGGGACGCGGAAGGCGTAGGGCCCGGCGCCGGTCACCGCTACGCGCACGCCGGCTGCGGTCTTGGCCACCATGACGCCGACCAGCGCGTACTTCGAGGCGTGGCTAGCGAACTTGGCGTAGGCGCAGCCCTGCGGGATCGGGAAGTGCACCGCGACGATGACCTCGTCGGGCTTGAGCGCCGTCTCGAACAGGCCGGTGAAGTAGTCATCCGCGGCGATGCGGCGGCGATCGGTCTCGATGACCGCATCGAGGGCCAAGATGGCGGCCGGATAGTCTGCCGCGGGATCGGCATGGGCCAGCGAGCCCCCGAGGGTGCCGCGGTTGCGCACCTGGGCGTCGCCGATGTGCTCGGCCAGTGCGGACAAACCCGGAATGGCTGCGCGCACATCCGTAGAAGTTGCTACCTCGACGTGGCGGACGCTGGCGCCGATGGTCAGCGTGTCGCCGCTGCGTCGGATGCCGCGCAGCTCGCTCACAGCCGACAGCGAGATCAGATCGCTGGGCTCAGCCATGTCGAGCTTGAGCACCGGCAGCAGGCTCTGGCCACCGCCTAAGAGCTTGCCGTTGGAGTGCTTGCGCAGGAGAGAGACGGCCTCTTGCACCGAGGCCGGACGATGAAAGTTGAAGTCACGCATGCTGGGCTCCTTCCTTCCCGTGAGGCCTTAGTGTTTGGCGCCCTGGCGGGCGGCCTGGATCGCGCGCCAGACTTTTTCCGGCGTGGCGGGCATCGAGATGTCCTGCACACCCAGCGGCGACAGCGCATCGACGATGGCGTTGATGACGGCCGGCGGCACTCCGATGGCGCCAACCTCGCCGACGCCCTTGGCGCCCAGCGGGTTGTGGGTGCAGGCGGTGACGTGGTTGCCGACCTTAAAGAACGGGAAGTCGGCGGCGCGCGGCATGCCGTAGTTGAGATACGAGCCGGTCAAGAGCTGGCCGCTCTCGTCGTACTGGCAGTCCTCGAACAGCGCCTGACCGATGCCCTGCGCCAGGCCGCCGTGCATCTGCCCGTCGACGATCAGCGGGTTTATGATCTTGCCGACGTCATCGGCGGCGACGACGTTACACAGTGTCACGACGCCGGTCTCGGGATCGACCTCGACCTCGATGGCGTGGCAGCCCGCCGGGAAGGTGAAGTTCTTGGGATCGTAGAAGGCCGACTCTTCTAGGCCGGGCTCGACCTTGTCGATGGGATAGTTGTGCGGCACGTAGGCGGCGAAGGCGACCTCGCCGATGCTCTTTTGCCGGTTGGTGCCGACGACGGTGAACTTGCCGCCCTGGAATTCGATGTCGGCCTCGGCGGCCTCCAGCAGGTGGGCGGCGATCTTTTTGCCCTTGGCGATGATCTTGTCGGTGGCCTTGACGATCGCCGATCCGCCGACCGCCAGCGAGCGCGAGCCGTAGGTGCCCATGCCGAACGGGATGCGGGCGGTATCGCCGTGCACCACCTCGACGGCATCGACGGCCACCCCGAGCTGATCCGCGACTAGCTGAGCAAACGTCGTCTCGTGGCCCTGGCCGTGGCTGTGCGTGCCGGTAAAGACTGTCACACTGCCGGTCGGGTGCATGCGCACCGATGCCGACTCATACAGGCCAGCCCGCGCCCCCAGGGCTCCAGCCAGCGCCGAGGGCGCAATGCCGCAGGCCTCGACGTAGGTCGAAAAGCCGATGCCGCGCAGCTTGCCCTGCGCCTTCGATGCTGCCAGGCGCGCCGGATAGCCTTCGTAGTCCACAGCCTTGAGCGCCATGTCGAGCGTGGCGTGGTAGTCGCCAGCGTCGTACTCCAGCGCAACCGGCGTCTTGTACGGGAAGGTGGTGATGAAGTTCTTGCGGCGGATCTCCAGCCGATCCATGCCTAGCTCGCGCGCCGCCTTGTCGACCAGGCGCTCCAGCAGATAGGCGGCTTCGGGGCGACCGGCACCGCGATAGGCGTCGACCGGCACGGTGTTGGTGAACACCGACTTGACCTCGGCATAGATGGCCGGGGTGGTGTAACAGCCCGCCAAGAGCGTCGCCGAAAGATAGGTCGGCACCGACGAGGCAAAGGTCGAAAGATAGGCGCCGAGGTTGGCCTCGCTCATCACGTGCAGGCCCAGGAAGCGGCCGTCCTTGCTGACGCCGAGGCGGGCTCGCATGCGCACGTCACGACCGTGCGCGTCGCTCATGAACGACTCAGACCGCTCGGCCGTCCACTTGATCGGCCGACCGACCTTGCGTGCCGCCCAGACCACCAGCGCCTCTTCGGCGTAGTGGAAGATCTTCGAGCCGAAGCCGCCGCCGACATCCGGCGCCACGACGCGCAGCCGGTGCTCGGGCAGGCCCAGCACAAAGGCCCCCAGCAGCAGGCGAATCAGGTGCGGGTTCTGGCTGGAGGTGTACAGCGTGTAGCTATCAGTCCCGGCTTCGTACTGCCCAATCGTCGAGCGCGGCTCGATGGCGTTGGCCACCAGGCGGTTGTGGTAGACGTCGATCTCGACGATCTTGTCGGCTCCCTTGAGCGCATTTTCCGTCGCTGCGCGATCGCCAAGCTCCCAGTCGTAGCAGACGTTGCCAGGCGCCTGGTCCCAGACCTGCGGCGCGCCCTCGGCGAGAGCGGCAGCGAGCGAGGCGACGGTCGGCAGCGGCTCGTAGTCGACCTCGATGAGGGCAAGCGCGGCGCGCGCCTGGGCTCGCGTCTCAGCGACGACCATCGCCACCTGATCGCCGACGTGACGCACGCGATCGGCAACCAGGATTGGGTGTGGCGGCTCGACCATCGGCGTGCCGTTCTTGTTCTTCACCAGCCAGCCACAGGGCAGGCCACCGACCTTGTCAGCCGCGACATCCTGGCCGGTAAATACAGCCAGCACGCCCGGTGCCGCCAGGGCGGCTGCGGTGTTGATCGACAGAATGCGGGCATGCGCGTGCGGCGAGCGCAGGATCGCGGCATGCGTCATGCCAGGCAGGGTGATGTCGTCGGTGTAGCGGCCCTGGCCGGTGATGAAGCGGCGATCCTCACGGCGCGGCAGTGCAGCGCCGATTGGGCCTTGCGTCGTCGTGGTGGTGCTCATGGCCGGCCCTCCCGCTTGCTATCGGCCATGCGGTCGCGACAGGTCAGCACGGCCTTGACGATGTTGTGGTAGCCGGTGCAGCGGCAGATGTTGCCCTCCAGCCACTCGCGGACCTGATGCTCATCGGCCTGCGGGTTCTGCTGCAGGCAGTCGACGGCGCTCATGATCATGCCGGGAGTGCAGAAGCCGCACTGCAGGCCGTGACAGCTCTGGAAGGCTTCCTGCATCGGATGCAGCTTGCCGCCCTGGGCCAGACCTTCGATGGTCGTTACTTCGGCGCCATCCGCCTCGACGGCTAGCATGGTGCAGCTCTTGACCGAGCGGCCGCTGACCATCACGGTGCAAGAGCCGCACTGGCTGGTGTCACAGCCGACGTGCGTACCGGTTAGCTGAAGCTGTTCACGCAGTAGCTCAACTAGCAGCGTGCGCGGCTTCACTTCAGCCGTCACCGGCTTTCCGTTCACTTTCAGAGAGATGGCGCCCATTCGACCTCCCGTCGTGGCAAGCAAGACCTGGGGGAATTGTGAAGTGGGCTCAGTATAAGGACTTTCGTCGCGGAAAGAAGCTGCTTTCTCGCGGCGCGGCGCGGCAGCTGGCCCGAGGCAGGAGACGGCGTGAGCGGCGCGATTTAGTGGCGCTGCGGCTGCACGGGCAAGCCCCGGCCGCGTGGCCGAAAGCGCGCTGAGGGGCCACGCAAGTCGGGCGACAGGGGCTGCGGCCCCGAGGGAGCCTGTGCTTGATCGATGTACAGCGGCGATCCGCTCGTCGGGCCCGGCGGCACCAAGCAGCCCTCGCTGTGGCCGATGAGGTCGGGGCGGCCGGCGCGGAGGAGAGCCTCGCGGGCAAGCTCGTGCTGGGCGGGATCCCAGTACAAGAGCAGCGCCTTCTGCATGCGCTTTTCGCGCAGCCCGCGGGCGACGTAGACCGGCTCGGCGGCGTCCTTCGACAGCGGGTTTAGGCCGGTGTGATACATCGTCGCGGCCAGCGACATCGGGGTCGGGATAAAGTCCTGCACCTGGCGCGGGCGGAGGCCGTTTTGCTTGAGGTACAGCGCCAGGTCGATCATGTCTTCGAGGCGGCTGCCGGGGTGGCCGGAGATGAAGTAGGGGATCAGGGACTGCTCTTTGCCGGCGGCTTGTGATGCGCAGCGGAACTGGCTGGCGAAGCGCTCATAGCTGCCTTCGCCGGGCTTCTTCATCAGGCGCAGCACCTCGCCGCTGACGTGCTCGGGGGCGACGGAGAGCTGAGCGCCGACGTGATGCTCAGCAAGCTCGCGGATGTACTCGGGCGAGCGCTGGGCCAGGTCGTAGCGCACACCGCTTGCGACGACGACCTTGCGGATGCCGGGCTCGCTGCGGACCTGGCGCATGAGGTCAATCAGCGGCTGGTGGTCGGTGACCAGGTGGGGGCAGATCTCGGGATGGACGCAGGACATGCGGCGACACTTGGACTCGACCTGCTCGTCCGCGCAACGCATCCGGTACATGTTGGCCGTCGGGCCGCCGAGGTCGCTGACCACACCGCGGAAGTCGTCCATGCGGCGCAGACTGCGCAGCTCACGCAGCACGCTGTCGGCGCTGCGGCTCTGGATGGTCCGCCCCTCGTGTTCGGTGATCGAGCAGAAGGTGCAGCCGCCAAAGCAGCCGCGCATCAGCACCAGCGAGTGCTTGACCGTCTCGTAGGCCGGGACTGGCTCGCGATAGCCGGGATGGGGCCGGCGAGTAAACGGCAGATCGTACAGCGCATCCATATCCGCCGTGCCGAGCGGCAGGGAAGGCGGGTTGAAGAACACCGCGCGGTTGCCGACCGGCTGCAACAGTGGCCGGGCGTTCAGGGGATTGGTCTCGTGGTGAAACAGCCGCGCCATCTGGGCATAGCGGGCCAGGGCCGCCGGGGACTTGTCGGCGACTTCTTCGAAGGCGGGCAGCACCACCGGCCGGCCATCGCTGACATAGCGTGAGGGCTGCTCGCAGACGGCCTCACCCTCAGCCTGCGAGGTGATGTAGGCGGTGCCGCGCACGTCGCGGATGCGGGCGATAGGCTCGCCGGCCCGCAAGCGCTGGGCGATCTCGCAGATCGGCCGCTCACCCATCCCGAAGACCAGCAGATCGGCCTTGGCATCGACGAGGATCGGTCGCCGCACGGTATCGGACCAGTAGTCGTAGTGCGCGATGCGGCGCAGCGAGGCCTCGATGCCGCCGAGGACAATCGGCACCTCGGGGAAGGCCTCGCGGCAGCGGTTGGCATAGACGATGGTGGCGCGGTCGGGGCGGGCCCCGAGACGTCCGCCGGGGGTGTAGGGATCCTCGCTGCGATTTTTCTTCTGGGCGGTCAGCCGGTTCAGCATCGAGTCGAGGTTGCCGGCCGAGACACCAAAGAACAGCCGCGGCCGCCCCAGGCGACGAAAATCCTCGACGTTGCGCCAGTCCGGCTGCGCCAAGATGCCGACGCGAAAACCCTGACCGGCCAGCACGCGGGCGATCAGCACCGGGCCGAAGGCCGGATGGTCGACGTAGGCATCGCCGGTGACGATGACGATATCGAGCTCGCTCCAGCCGCGGGCCTGCGCTTCCTGCAGCGTGGTCGGCAGGAACTGCTCGGGGGCAGGCATAGGCTGCGCCGGGAAAGCGCTGCCCGACAGCGGCTGTGGCTGTCCCGTCTGGCCGGTCGTTTTGCCTAGCTGTAGCAGCATGCGCTTCGCCGGCGGTAACCGGCTGTTCTCGCGACCCTCGACGCGATGGCGGCAGGCCAAGTGCGCCCTCTACCATCGACGAGCGCAGAAAACTACAAAATCACCACCCCCGTCAAGGCCAGAAACGCAGGCCGACCCGGCTGGCTTGTCAGACCAACCCGCCAAGCTGGCCGGCATGACATGGGGAACCAGACTGCCGCTTGCTTGTGCTATAAAGCCTGCCTCAGTAGCAGAAGTGTCAGGGTGGACGGTGCGTGACCATATCCTGTGCGTCGACGAGGACGAGACGATGCTGCAGTCTGTGCGCTGGCAGCTCGCCTCTCGTGCAGCCGACTTCTGCATCCTGGAACAGGCCCAGAGCTGCGAGGAAGCGCTGGCCCGCGTCACGGCCTTTGCGGCCGAGGGCGATCGGCTCTCGCTGGCCTTGGTTGGCGAGTCGGTCGGCGGACACTCGGGGCTGGCGATCATGGATCGGCTGCGGCAGCTACAGCCGCAGACCCAAGGGGTGCTGCTGCTGGCCTCTGGTTCGGTGCCGCCCAGCGAGACGCAGATGGCGCAGGCCGGCATCGTGCTTTATGTACACAAGCCGCTGCAGGCGGCGCAGCTTCATCTGACGGTCGATCTGATCCTGCAGGCGGTGCGGCTGCGGCGGCAGAACGAGTCGCTGCTCGACTCGCTGCAGCAGAAGCGGCGCGATCTGGACGCGCTGCAGCAGCAGATGGAGCTGCGCATCCGCGACCGCACGCAGGCCCTAGAAGACGCCAACCGAAGGCTGGCTGAGCTGGCTGTCACCGACGGACTGACGGGCCTTTATAACCACCGCTATCTGCAGGACCATCTGGTGCTGGAGGTCGAGCGCTCGCTGCGCACCAGCATCCCGCTGGGCATGCTGATGATCGATGTCGATCACTTCCGCCAGTACAACAATCGCTTCGGACACCAGACCGGCGATGAGGTGCTGCGGCGAGTGGCTCGCCTGATTGCCGAGCACCGTCGGGTCAACGACGTCGTCGCCCGCTATGGCGGGGAAGAGTTCGCGCTGCTGCTTATCAATGCCGACCATCGCGTGGCCCGCCGGCTGGCTGAGCGGCTGCGGCTGCGAGTGCAGAGCGAGCCCTTCCCGGCAACGCGCGACATCCCGGGCGGCCGGCTGACGATCTCGGTCGGCGTGGCGAGCTGTCCGGCGGACGGCAAGACGGCCTCTGGCTTGATCGCGGCGGCCGATGCGGCGCTGTTCCGCGCTAAGCGGGCGGGACGCAACCTGGTCTGTGTCGCGGGCGAGGCCTCACCGGGTGAGACCGTGGCCGATGAGCTACGCAACCTCGGCGAGCCTTCCTAGCTGCTCTGCTACTGCGCAGGTCGCAGCAGGCGGCGTGCCGCCGACAGCAGGGCCGCGGCGAGTAGGATCGCTAGAAAGACGGACAGCCAGCGTCGGGCCGGAGCGGCAACAGCCAGCGCTAGCGTGTCGCGGACGGCAAAGCGCAGCGAGATCGATCGATCAGACATCGACGATCTTGGTGGCCCTAGCGTCTGAAACTGGCGCTGCACGGTCGTATTCTGCGGCGCTGGGCTCGGCGGTGGCGCTCCCTGAAAGCTGGCCAGCAGCGCGACGTCCGGGCCCTCTTCGACGCGGAGCTCGACCTCGCCGATCGGTCCGGCAGCGATGCGATCTTCGTAGCGCAGCGTGTGCTCCTGCCGGTCGAGGCTGAGCTTGAGGCTCGCGGCCAGCTCGACCGAAAACGGCAGCTCGCCGAGGCTGTCGCTGGGCTTGTCAGCGGTTCCGCTGAAGGTGCACTGCGGCGCATCAAAGACCACCAGCAGCGCTCGACCATCAAGCGAGAGCGAGAGGCCCTCGCGCATGCGGCGACCCAGCTCGGCGCACAGCTGGCTCTGCTCGCTGGGGTCGAGGCGCCCGTTGTGGTTGCGATCGTTTTCCCGGCGCAGCTCGGCGGCCGGAGTCGCCCCGACCATCAGCGTATGCAGCAGGCGCAGCCCATGCTGCCCTGACAAGATCAGCTTGCCGTAGCGGTTTACCGTCGAGGGAGCAAACTGCTGATGGCCGCTGGCCGGCCCGCCCGACAGACAGAGCAGTCCGCCCAGGA
Source organism: uncultured Myxococcales bacterium (assembly GCA_964628555.1). GTDB lineage: Bacteria > Myxococcota_A > Polyangia > Palsa-1104 > JAEUJZ01 > JAEUJZ01. The sequence goes on from CAZVMD010000001.1 coordinate 12,873, forward strand.
TCAGCGCGACAGCGGCACAACAGCGGCGAGGGCGTGGCATCGGTGACGGCAACACCGCGCCAAGCTAACACAGGCTGGGCAGGCGAGCGCTGGCCAGGTCGGAGCGACCAGCGGGTCTCTGCAGGGTCAGAAGTGACTAGAGCACGAGGATCGTGCCTAGCGAGGCCGCCAGCGAGTGGACACCGATGCTGTTTGAGCCCGCTCCGGTCGTCACGAAGTACTGTCCGCCGAGGCCCGCCTGGGCCTGTATGGCCACGCTGGGATGCAGGTAGTAGCGCAAGCCGGGCGTCAGCTCATAGCCGACGAGCGCTGTCGGGTTGTTCGAGCCGGTGCCGGTCGAGAAGCTGACGCCAGGTCCCAGGCGCACCGAGCCGATGAGCTCGACTCGTTGGTCGGCCGAGCGCCACAGTGCTCCGGTCACGCCGAGCCAAAACGTCACTGCGCCGTAGCGGCTTCCCGAGCCAGTGATCTGATCGACGCCCACGTATTCAAGGCCAAGATGCGCCATGACGCGGCCGAACTTGTAGCCGACAAGCAGCCCGCCGCGCAGGGCCTGCGAGGTGACTGGCACCGTCGTCATGCCGCTGAGCAGCTCGGGGCCGGTGCCGAGCGCAATTCCCAGCACGAAGCCCGCCGGCTTCTGACCGCCGGCGGCTGTGTCCGTCGCGGTTGCCGGCGCAGCCACAGTCATCGGGGCTGGCGTAGGGGCCGACGTCGACTCTTGCGCGACCGCCGTGGCCGGAGCCACAAGGGCAAGGAAGAGCGAGGTCAGCCCAACAGATGGCAGGTGCGAACGCATGGGACTCCTTTGTGGGGGACAGGGGCTAGGCGCTGTGGTCACTGCGCAAGAATGCGCGGTTACGGCTAGCGCGGGGGATGGGCGACGGTGGCGCGCCGCAACAGGCGCAGCGTGGCTTCGCAGACGGCCTCAGGTCGCTCTAGGTTTGGCATGTGGCCGCAGCGCGACAGGACATCGATCTGCACATCGCGCAGGCGACGCAGGGCGGGCTCGACCTGGCGGTAGGGAAGCAGGACATCTTCATCGCCCCACAGGACCGAGATCGGCAAGTTTAGCTCGGTCAGGCGATCCAGCACATCCGAGACGAGATCGGCCAGCATCGGACAGGCGTGCTGAGCGAAGCGATAGGCATAGGCGGACTCCCAGCGGCCGAGGACCTGGGCCAGGAAGCGCTCACTGTTGGGAGTCGCGCTGGCAAAGATCCGTCGCGCCAGGAGCGGCCCCGCCCCCAAGAGCAGCGTCCCCACCAGCCGGGGCGTAAGCAGCACGCGCCCGAGCCGCTCGTACAGCGCGGGATAGCGGATGAAGCCGGCGCTGTTAAGCAGCATTAGCCCGGAAAAGTGACGCGGCTCGCGCAGGGCAAGCTCCATCGCCACCCGCCCGCCGAAGGAGTGGCCCATCAGCACGGGCTGCCGCAGCTCCAGCTTACGCAGCAGGGCCCAGGTGGCTTGCGTGATCTCGTGCAGGCCATAGGGGCGGGTGGGCTGGGCGCTGTGGCCACAGCCGAGCATGTCCAAGCCCACGACGCGGGTGTGCTGCGCGAGGAGCGGCGCCACCGCTTCCCACTCGGTGTAGTTCATGCCCAGCGCGTGCAAAAGGACGATGTCGGGCAGGTCGCGCGACTCGCCCCCCTCAAAATAGGCGACGGAGCCCAGCGGCGAGACATCGTGGGCGAAGCGCTCGGCAAAGGGAAACGTCTCCGAGCGCATGATCTCAAGCTGCGCCACCGGACGGGGCCGCGGCAGGGCAGCCGAAAGAGCGTGTGCTCCGTCGCTTCTGCCGTCTGCGTTGCCGTCTGCGTTAGAAGGGGAACGAGTCATCGGCGCGACTATATCAAGCTGCTCGGGAGCGCAAAGCCCACATTCCATCGCCGGGACCGCGATGCTGCCGTGCACCAGCGCAGGATCTGCGCCGGGCTGGGCGTGGATCGGCGGTCCCATAAAGCGCTTGGTGCCTCGTCGGCTTGCCGTTAAAGTGCCGCGCGTGAGCGACGACGAAACAGAGCGTGAGATCCAGGCTGCATGCAGCCTGGTGCGGCGGGCCGGCCAGCTTGCCCAAGCGTACTTTGTCGCCTGGCATGGCGATGGCAAAGCGGTGCAGATCGACTTCAAGGATGCCGATGAGCCGGTGACCGCCGCCGACCGCGCTGTCAGCGACTTCTGCATCGCCGAGCTGCGACAGCTGTTCCCAGACGATGCCATCTTGAGCGAAGAGATTCCCGATGATGGCGCGCGCTTCAGCGCTCATCGCACCTGGCTCATCGATCCGATCGATGGCACCAAAGACTTCATCGCCGGCCGGCCGGGCTATTCGGTCATGATCGGCCTGCTGCAGGACGGGGTGCCGCGGCTGGGGGCGGTGTATCAGCCCAGCGAAGATGCGCTGTGGTGGGCGGTGTGCGGGCGCGGGGCCTTTCAGTCGCTGGCCGGCGGAGCGCCGCAGCGCCTGCGGGTCTCGACGGTGTCCGAGCTAGCTCTGGCGCGCATGGTGTCGTCGGCCAGTGTGCGCGAGCCGGTGGTCGCCGATCTGCGCCAGCGGGCTGGCATTCGCGATGAGCTGCAGATTGGCAGCGTCGGCATCAAGCTGGCCCTGCTGGGGGCTGGCGAGCGGGACCTCTACGTCAACCCGGCGAGCAAGACCAAGCTCTGGGACACAGCCGCGCCCGAGATCATCCTGCACGAGGCGGGTGGTCGCCTCACGGATCTGTACGGTCGGCCGCTGCGCTACGACGGTGAGCTTGGACACCGCGATGGTCTGGTGGCGTCCAACGGCTGGCTGCACGCTGCTGCCTTGGCACAGGTGTCGCTGCTCATCGCCGGCCGATCTCCGTCGGTGGCCTAGGTCGCTACGAGCTGGTTGTCTGGGCGGCAGCTGGCGCCGCGAAAGCCTAGCCAAACATGGCAAGCGCGCTGCGTACCCGAGAGCTTAGGCTGCGCGTCTCGCTATCGCGCTGCAGCGCGGGCAGCGTCTCTTCGATGCGGGATCGCTCGCTGCTCGTCGGGCCGGTATAGACCTGACCCGCCAGAGCGCTCTCGGCAGCCGTGCGCGCCAGCAGCGCGACTTGGGCATCGGGATCCTGACAAGCCCGCAGCAGATAGCCGAGCCGTGTCCAGCGTCCAAACTGGCTCAGCACGCGCAGGAGCCGACGACGTGAGCCAGGCTCAGGGCGACTCTCGAAAGCCTGCCAGATCGCTTCGGCGCCCAGGCGGGTAAGAGCCGGGCTGCCTGCTTCGCTGCGCAGGACTTCAACCGCACAGCGCACGACGCCGGGCGCGCTATCGCCAAGAGCGGTGCGCAGAGCAGCGAGCGCGGTCTCCTGGCCGGAGCTGCGATCCAAGCGCAGGAGCAGGCGCAGTGCGGCCCGCCGGATGCGCGGTCGCCGATCGTAAAAGAGGATCTCGGCCGCGGGCGGACCATGCGGCAAGTCGCGCGCCGTCACGGCCGGTGGCGCTGCCACAGAGGGCGACGGCTCGCTAGCCCCGGTTTCGCCTAGGCCATCCAGCGCGATGCAGATGCGCCGCACCGTCATCGCTGAGGGCTGCTCGCAGTCCGCCTGCCAGGCCTCGTCCAGCTCATGGCGATAGACGGCAGCCAGGTCGAGGTTGGCCTTCTTGCGCAGATAGAAGCGCACCATCGCGCGCAGGCCTGCGCAGGGATCCAAGAGGCCGCGCCGCAGCTCGGGAAAGTCATCCAGGAAGGCCAGCACCGCCTCGCGTCGCACCGGGGCGCTGCGATCGCGCTGGGCTGGCGCCAGCACGTCGGCGAGGGCCTTGCCGTAGAGGCGGGTCCGCGCCGTGCGAGCGGCCCAGAGTCGCAGCCACAGATCGGGACTGCGCATAACCTGCAGCAGGTGATCGCGCAGGTCGCGCTCGTAAAGCGGCGCTGGCTGCGCCATGACCGCCTCGGCCAAGAGCAGGCAAGCGGCGCGGCGCACGTGCTTGTCTTTGTGCTCGCCAGCCTGACGCAACAGGGGCCAGCTGGCTGGTTGCAGCAGCAGGCTGCGCAGCTCGGACACCAGCTTCGACAGGCTGTTGCGCCGCGCTCGCTGCAGCTGCTCGATGAGCGCATAGCTGTGTAGAAAATGCACTGCGTACTCCGGCTGCAGCCGCTGTCGCAGGCCGTCCTGGGCCAGCCTGGCCACTGCCGGCACCCAGTCGTTGCAGCGCAAGAGCAGCAGCGGCACCTCGCAGCCGCAGCGGTTATCGAGCAGACGGTGCAGGGCAGCCTCGCGGACGAAGCCGCTGCCGTGAAAGCTGGCCAAGCCCGTCAGCAGCGCATCGCTGGGGAGCCGGCTGACGGTCCTGGCCTGCGATGCCAGATCGCGGCGAGCTCGGCTCGTTGCGAGGGCCGACTCGTCGCACTGCCAGCCCCAGCGGATCTGGCGCCGCACCGCCTGCTCGATAGCGGGCAGATCGCGGAGCGCTAGTGTGTCGAGCCAGCGCGGCAGCGAGCCGGCCTCGGCTTCGGCTAGCTCGCCGAGCGTCGGCAGCAAGAGCGAGTCGAGAGCGAGGACCAGCGGCTGGACGCGGTGGCGGTCCAGGCGCGGCGGCTGCCGCAGCTGGCGCAGCGACTGCATTTAGGGGACGAAGTCTTTGTTGCGGGTCGGCATCAGCTCGCCGCCATGGCGAGTCGACACCACTGCGGTGATCGACTTCCACATCGAGCCTACCGTCGGGAAGGTGGTAGCGCCGCTGGGATAGTAGTCACCGTCAAAGGTATCGCCCCAGGTGCTGCCACCCGGGTTGGTCTTGAAGCCGCTGCCATCAAAGGCCGTCACCTGCAGCGTGCCCACCGACGGAGCTAGCGTCACCAGCATGCCCTCGTACTTGTTCCAGGTCTGGCCGAGGTGGGTGACGAACTGGCTGTACATGGCGCTGTCGCTCAGCACGATCGGGGTAATCGTTGCGTCGGGCGACAGGATGTCGATGGTCTCAACGAAGAGCTGATGCTCGACGACCGTCATCGGCGCCACGCTGTCGACTTCGAACACGATCTTGCCGCGGATACGCACGTTGTCGCCGCGGTCCACGGCGTTGAGCAGCGTGCCGCTGGTGGCTGCCGAGGGGCAGTCCTTGCCGCTTGAGTTGGGGCTGGGAGCCATCGGGCCGATCGCCTTGACCACGATGCCGCAGGGCGCGGTTGTGCACTGCGGGTCCTGCACCCAGATCTGGTAGCGACACTGCTGGTTGGCCGAGTTCACATACTTGTCGACCTTGCTCACCGCAACCACGCGCTCCAGCACTACGCGCTGGGCGTTGCCGTAGGGGCCGTTGCCGGGATCGAGGTTGATCTGGTTTATCGTCGCTGGCTTGTATTCGTAGGCCAGCCCCATGTCCACCATGTTGTTGTTCGTGGTCCCGCCGCCCGAGCAGGCGCAGAGCGCGGCTACGCCCAGCATGAGGAGGCGACCGGGGAGGCCGCTCGGCAGCGACGGGTATCGGGATCGAGATCGTTCGGTCATCTTCAAAGTTCCCCCTATTCGAAAGGTAAGCCAGGGCGGCCGACCGCTGCTTACATCGGGCGCAGTCGGACGGTCGGGATGAACTGCTTGCACAAAGAGGGGCTCGACCAGAGCAGGCGCGCATTCGCATTGCCGGTGGCGTCGAAGTACTCCATGGTGATCGTGACTGGCACTCCGGCCGTCAGGTTGACCGTGGCGCTGTACTCGGTCAGGCCCTGAATCATCCAGCGATCGATGACCAGCGCGCCGTTGATGTACAGGCGCACGCCATCGTCGGTCTGGGTGTAAAACGTCACCGCTTCGGTGGCGCGCGGCACGACGCGGCCGCTCCAGCGCACCTGGAAGTTGTCGGCCGGAACGCCGCCAGCCGGGGCGCCAGTGCCGAAGTCAAACCACACCCGGGCATCGGTGCGCGTGCCGCGGAGCGTCGCCGTCGCAAACGAGCGCGTCGTGTCCGTCGTGCTGCTCTGGTAGTAGTCGCCTCGCAGGCCGCAGCTGGCGACGGGACAGCTGGCCGGATCGATGCCATCGGCAATGTCGAAGTTGCGACAGGCGCCGAAGTTTCGCAGGTTGGAAAGCTCGCTGTTGAAGTCGCAGAAGCCGCCATTTCCCGCCGCGGGCGAGGCTTGATAGTCGGCCAAGCTGAACGTGCTGGCCGCTTCGTTGACCTTGGCGGCGTACGTGCTAGCGGCCAGGACGCCAGTGCTCGCTAGCTGCTGCGCGCGGGCCAGAAGCTCGGGGCGGAAGGCCTTGATGAAGGCATCCTTGAGCCCACTCCAGCCCAGGCGATTGTCCATGTTGTTCTCTTCACCGATGAAGAACGACTTGCCGGTCAGCCAGCCGCCGAACTCACCAAACTCCATGTCCTTGTCCTGCGGGATGATGATCCACTTGCCGTCGGTGGCGCGGCGATAAAAGAAGTGGTTATGGACCACGTCATCCCAGGTCTGGGCCCAGTTGCGGATGACGATGTAGTCGAGCAGCTTCTGATAGTCGAACGTGGTCTGGATGAACGCCCGCACCGCGCTGTAGTCGCCTGAGGCCGTGCCCTGCGCCCGCAGCGTCCACAGCTGTTCCATCCAGGCGCGCAGCAGGTCCGGTCGTTCCCACTTATTCGTCAGGCGCTGATACGTGTATTCGTAGCGCTGATCCAGCGTCCACATCGGGCAGGCCGGGTTCGTCGCCAGCGGCTTGTCATCGCCTACGCCCCACGGCCCCTCCACCGTGGCGGTAAAGGCGTTGCCATCCGACTTGAACAGATCCCCCATGCCCTCACCCGGCGGCAGATAGCGCTTCATCAAGTCGCCATCGATGTGCTCGATGTCCATCATGTAGTGGTAGTAGCCGCCGTTGACGTGGAAGCGGGCGAAGCGGGTGCGCTGCACGGGGATGTTGATGGAGGGGTCGCCGTACAGGCGCTCGCCGAGGGCGTCGTCGAGGCCGGGGCAGGCCTGGTTGAGCTTGTTGAGGACGACCTTGGCCCGCTTGCTCTCGAACAGCGCGTAGTCGGGGAAGTCGATCTTCCAGCTGTAGACGGTCGGGTTGGTCGGGCGATCGGGGAGTGGGCTGATGCTGGTGCGGCTGGCGGTCAGGGCGATGCCGTTGACGCGATTCCAGCGGCTGCCCTGATAGCGCACGAAGGTGTCGTAAACGATGCCGTTATAGATGAAGGTCGCCGGCACTTCGGCATCCCAGGTGTCGCGCGGCAGGCAGCGACCGGCCGCGTTGCCGCCTGGTGCGACGCGTCGATCGTCGGGGCCGGGACTGGGGAGGTTGGCCGCGGCGATGTTGTCCCACATCTTGGTCCACTGCGCCTTGTGGATGAACACCTGATAAAGCGGCGCGGTGGTGTTGATCGGCGGCGTGACGAAGTACGCCCACCACTGGAAGGGATCTGACGGTCGCGGCGACAGCACCTCGGCGCCGCGGCCCAGGTCGGCGAGGACGCGATAGCGCACGATCGAGTTGCTGGCCTGCGGCGGCAGCGTGGCTTCGTAGGCGCCATCAACCAAGCTGAGGGGCACAATCGTCGTCGGCTCACCGGTCACCTGCACGTCATCGACGAAGTACTCAAGCTGCGGGTTCTGGAAGCTGCCCAGGGTCGAGAAGCCGAAGCTGAGCTTGACGGTATCCGCGGCGCGAATCAGCGTGTCGGTGCCCGACCAGCGGGTAAGCTTGCTCTGCACGATGGTCGGAGGGGCGCCGCCCAGGCTGTTGGCTCGTCCTGGGCTGGGCCCATCGAGCGGGGAGGGGACCCAGTTTGAGATCTCGCTCGCCGGCACATCGAACGAGACCCGCTCCAGCGAGCGGCCGCGGTACTGATAGGCGGCCTTGCTGATCGGGGTCGGCAAGAGTCCCAGCCAGTCATCGTCGGCACCCAGCGCGTCGGCGCCAATCGGCCAGGGAAAGCCATCGTCATACGTGAGCGAGTCGGCGGTGACGCCGTTTGCGCTCTGCAGCGTCACCGTGCCGCCGCCGTTGTCTAGCTCGCCGCTGTAGTCGCCCACGACCAGGCTGGGATTAATCTGATAGTTGCTGATGGTGAGGAGCGCCGTGCGGTTCTTGGCGATGACCAGGTACCCCCCCGCCGGTAGCGTGGTTCCCGGCGGAAACGTGTACTGAATATCGCCAGTCAGCTTCCAGCCAGACAGGTCAGAGTCTGCCGAGCCGCGATTGAAGAGCTCGACGTATTCATGATTGTCCTGCGGCGCGTTCTCATCGACCGGGTGGTACATGACCTCGGAGATGCGGACGTTGGGGTCGCCGCTTGAGGATCCGATATCACCGGCCCCGCAGCCGCCGGCTGCGCTGATGCAGCAGGCCAGGAAGAGGCCCGACAAAATCGTGCAGAAAGAATGCTTAGCCATAGGGCTGCCTCGTCGTAATGGGTAGGCGGACAGTAGCTTTGAGTATCTCACGCAGGGTGGGGTGAATCGAGCCTGCAAGCGCGCGTTCCCAGCAGCGGTTTTCGTCGCTGGCCAAGCGTTGGAGATCACTTGCCTTCCCCCTGCCGCTACGGGCTAGCGCAGGGCGATGTGGAATGCCTCGCCGGGCAGCAGCGGCGCTGCATCGTCCACGCGGATGACGATGCGACGGACATAAAGCGGCAGGGACAGCTTGGCGCTGATGCGCGGCGGCGCCGGCTCCAGACCGGGGCCAAGCTCGACGATCTGACCGGCCAAGCCACCGCTTATCACACCGAAGCGGCGCAGCCGGACGCGCAGGCCGACACTGACGCGGCGGCTCTGTCGCTCGGGCACATAGCCGACGACGTAGCCAGGCCGCGGGGCCGAGAGCATCACCACCGGCATGCCCGCGCGCAGCACATCGCCGGGCTGCTGCAGGATCGCACTGACCTGACCATCGACGGGAGCGCGCAGGACAAGCTCGTGCAGCGTGTGCTCGATCTCGCGCAGCGCGGCCTGCTGCACGGTAAGCGCGGCGCGGAAGGGGGCCAGTCGCTCTTGCAGGCGCAGCTCTTGCTCTGCAGCGGGGCGTGGTCGCAGGCCCATCTGCGCCAGGTTCTTCGTTGTGCCAGTCGGCCGCGTCGCCAGATCAGCGGCCAGGGCGCGCTGCCGCTGGCGAGCTGCCTCGACATCGCTGGCCCGCACGAGCTGCTCGGCGCGCAGAGACTCCAAGCGGTTGACTTGCTTGCCAAGCTCGCGGAGCTCGGCTCGCGTGCGCTCTTCTCCGACGTGCATGCGCACCGCCTGCAGCTGCGTGCGCATCAGGCTGGTGCGCTCGATGTCAAGCTGCGCCGACAGCTGGGCTTCGGCTTGCTTGAGCTGAGCCTGCAGGCGATCGCGCTCCAGCTCGAAGGGGCGCGGATCCAGCTCGGCGATGATGTCGCCGGCCCGCACGCTCTGGCCCAAACTGACGCGCAGCGCCTTGAGGCGTCCGTTCTGCAGCGCACCGATCTGGTGGACGCGCTCGTCGGCATAGCCGGTGATCGACGCGGCGCCGCTGTTCATGCCGTTCGACAGCAGCCAAAAGCCGGTCAGGGCGCCGACGATCAGCAGGGCCGAGACGAGCTTGGGCCAGTGCAGTCGCAGGCTCACCTAGGGCTCCACCGCGCTGTCTTGCAGAAGCAAGGTCGTGGCGCGCACACCGGCGATGCTCGACAGCGCTTGCAGGATCTGCTCGCGCTCGCGCTGGCCGCTTAGGCGCAGCTGATAGGCGTGCTCCTGCGCGTGCTCGCCAAGGTCGCGCAGGTTGATTAACAGAAAGCCGGGCGCGTGCTGCTTGAGCACCTGCTGCACCGCTTGACTGGCCTCGCTGTCGCCGGGTACCTGCAGCCGCAGGATGGCGTTATACGGCAGCCGCGAGCCGAAGCCCGACAGCGATAGATAGGTCACGGCAGCGCAGAAGATCGCCGTGCCCAAGATCGCGACCGGAAAGGCCAGCGTGCCGCAGGCGATGCCGATGGCCAGAGTGGCGAAAGCGAACATCAAGTCGCGCGTATCTTTTAGCGAGGTGCGGAAGCGAATCACCGCGATGGCCCCGACTAGGCCCAGGCCGCGCGCGATCTCATCGCCGATCGCCAGCATGACCAGCGCCGAGACCACGCCGGCCACGGCCAGCATCACGGCGAAGCTGCGGACGTATGACAGCCCGCGATAGGTCGCGCTGTAGACCCACGAGACGATCATCGACAGAGCAAATGCCAAGAGCAGCGCGGCGAGCGTCAGCTCCCAGCCGAGTCGCGTATCCACCTAGCGTGCCCCTTTCTTTTCGCCAGACTCGCGAAACCACAGCGGGGCAGGCGTGCGGCTGAGGAGCATCGCCCCTTCCGGCCCCAGCGCCTCGTGTTGAACGGCGGCGATGTATTTCGAAAAGCGCGTGCGGCGCAGATCCATGTGGCGCACCAGCTCGCGCAGCCAGGCCGGGGCTCGTCCGCGGAACTTGATCTCCATCAGCGTGTCGGCTTGCGCGGCGTAGGTGCTGATACCGCAGAGGTTGATCCAGGCCTCTCGGCTGCCGAAGAGCTTGGGACCGCGGGCTGGCTGATAGCAGATGTCGCTGTCGAGCGTCAGCCGCAGGTTTTCGTCGCTGAACACCGATGCATAGGCGCGGCGATGGGCCGTGACCAACAGCTGCGGCGTCGCGTGGTGCGAGAGCATCAGGTACTGAAACTGCGCCAGCGTGGCCCGCTGCTCCGCATTTAGGCTGGGCAGGTTCATGTCTTCGCCGCGCAGCAGTGGCGCCAGCACGGCGAGCGCGACGATGGCCCGCTGCTTCAGCGTCACGGCCTTGGCCTTGCGCTTGATCTCGACGAAAGCGGGCTCGCGAGCCGGCTCGCCATAGACGCGGATGCGCAGCTTGAGGCGATCCGGAACGCGCTCGATGTGCTGCCGCGCGAAGTCGAGCTGCGGCGAGTCGAGATACAGCGAGGTGTTGCGCTGTCCATCGGGCGCTCGCTCATCGGGGCGCAGGAAGGGAGTCGCCTGGCGCAAGAGATAGCGGACCTGATCCTTGCTGAGCCAGTACTTGAACTCAAAGCGCTCGAAGGAGGTCTCGAAGTCTTTCATCGCCCGCCCTCCGCCAACGACACCCCGACCGCAGCCTGCAGCAGTAGGAGCGCGCGCTGATAGGCCAGACGAGCATCGCTGTGATCGCGACGACGGCGCAGCACAGCCTCTTCCCCGCTGAGCAATGCCACCAGGTCGATCTCGGCACCGCGGGCTGCGACCGACAGCAGGCGCTCATGCTCCTGCAGGCTGGGCAGCACGTCCTTGGCGAAGCGTAGGAGGATGCTGCGGCGCAGGTTCAGCTCGGCGCAGGTGGCATAGACGCGCAGCGTGATGTCTTGCACCAGCGACTGCACACTCGCCTGTTCGCGGACCAGCTCGGCCTGTGCGACTTGGATCGGGCCAGCGTTGGTGTTGAGCACGGGCAGCGACAAGTCGAGTCCCAGCTGCAGATCGTGCGGATAGGTCGAGAGGTTGTTTTCGCGATAGGTCGCGCGCAGCCCGAGCCAGGGATAGCGGCGCGACTTCTCGACGCGAATCGCGGCCAGGCGCTGGTTGATGCGCTCGTGTGCGGCCTGCAATGCTGGGCGGGCCGCCAGGGCCTGCTGCGCCAGCGCCTCGGGATTGAGCGCCGTGCTGCTCAGCGGCATCGCCAGCAGGCCGCCCGCAAGGACGATCGGCCTGGGCGAGACCACACCAAGCAGCGCCGCCAGCGCGCTCTGGGCCTGCACGCTGCGCACGTCGAGCTCATCGAGCTCGCGCTGGGCATACATGAGCGCGAGCTCAATTAGGTTCTGCTCCAAGCGCGTAGAGGCGCCCCGCGTGACTCGCTTCTGCACCGCGCTCAGCACGCGCTGTCGCAGCTGCAGTCCTGCTTCCATCATCCTTCGCTGATCCTGCAGCTCCAGCACGGTGGCGTGAGCGATGCGGACCTCGGTGGCAGTGGCCCACTCCTGCTCGGCGACTTGATAGTTCACTTCGGCTTGGCGGGCCTGCGCCTGCGAGCGCTTGGCCAGCCACTCGACGGGCTGCGGCGGTGTCCAGCGCAGGTTGAACTCGACGCCGACCTTGTCGGGGGCCTGCACGTGCAGGACATCGACGGCCACGCTGGGATTGTTGAGCGCGGTCGCGGTCACGATCTGCCCGGCGGCCACGGCGCGCTCGGCGCGGAACAGGCGCAGCTGTGGGTTGTCGCGCAGCGCGCGCAGGATGGCTTCATCCACGCTCAGCTCAGGCAGCTCGCTGACTGCCGGCGCGACACTGGCCGGGGCACTGGCAGCGACGTGGCGAGGGGCAGGTAGACCGATGGCGAGCGTCGCCAGCACCGCACCGTGCCACGCCCGCATTCGCCTCCCCACCAGCCGCAGTTTCTGCCTGCGCAATCGCATCCCCCGCCGACTTTCGCACTCTGCTTGCAGGACGGCCGAAGCGTGCCCAGCCCACTGCCGTCCCCGCGAAAATGTAACACGTTGAGACTGCTGCCCGAAACCGGGAAGCCGCAGCGTCACTGAATTGTCGCTTGACGCCATCTGGCCCCCATGTCTGAGGGGGGGGGACCGCAGCGCGGCAGGGCGTCGCGGTGCTCAGGGTCGGACAACTAGCCCGCAGTCGTGTGGGCTGCGGCTTTTCTTAAAGCGGGCCGGGCCGCAGGGGCGGACTGGCAGAGCCGGCCGCGTCCTCGGCCAGCACCAGCTCGCACAGCCAGCCGAGGGCACTGTTGTGGCCCAGGTCGGCAGGCAGGCGCTGCACGCGAGTACCCGGCGGCAGGACGCGCGCATCGGCCGGATCGTGGGCGCCGATTGGGCGCATCACGGGGTCATCGGGGCCGGTTGGAAAGACGGCGATGCGAACACCGGGAGCCGGGCTGGGCCAGTGGGTGAATCGGCCGCCCAGCACCATCGGCAGCGGCGTGTTGCGCAGGTCCGGTGGGTCGGGATAAAGCCCCATGCCTGCCAGCGGCGCGCCGACCGCGACGATGCGCAGAGGGCGCTGCAGCGGCCGGCCGCGATGGCTGACCTGGCCCGCCGCCTCGACGGCGATCATGCCAGCGGCAGAGTGGGCGATGACCGTCACATCGCGCACCTGCGGCGGCAGCAGTCGATCGACCCGGCGCAAGACCTGCGCTAGCTGCTCGCCCGAGCGGGTCACGCTGAGCCAGGGCTGCCACGAGTACACGACCACCGCGACCTCGGGATGGCGAGACAGCGCAATCTGCGCCGGGTTCCACTCCCAGCCGTAGCCCAGCAGGCCGGGGATGAGGATAAACAGGCGCTCGGTGCTGGGAGGCAGGCGGCGCAGGGCGGGCAGCGATAGCTCGGTGCAGTCGGGACAGCGCTTAGCGACGGGAGCGAAGCAGCCACTGGCCAAAAAGAGGCCGATGAGCAGGCTGCCGCGCAGCATGGAGCGCGGGCCGGATCCCCAGGCGGCAGGCATCGGCTGAGTATCTCACGCGGGGGCCAGGCTGCGGCGCTGCGTGCCCTGGGACGCCGAGGCTGGATGTGGGCCCGCCGGCCGCCTGTAGCGTCTGCGCCTACGTCCGGTCACAGGCGAAAGAA
>CAZVMD010000001.1:26475-73419 GCA_964628555.1 uncultured Myxococcales bacterium
CCGGCCAGCGGCACGACATAGGGGTTTAAGCCGCCCAGGCGAGTGCGCAGGATGGCGTCCTGGTTCATCGCCCAGCCGGCGCGAAGCTCGATGCGCGGGGCGATCGCCCAGTCGGGACGGAGGCTCGCTTCGGCGAAGACGTGCGGCGCCAGGCGATCCAGCTCGGCATCGCCACCGGCCCGAATCTGCACATGGCTCGTCGGGGTGTAGTGACCGACCACCGCCTCGGCCGAAAACACTGGCACCAGGCCCGGCGGCGGCACCGTCGTGTTTTCTCGCGCCCAGAGCAGATACAGCCGCGCACTGCCCTGCAGTCCGGCGTAGAAGCCAGCGGGCAGGTAGTGCTGCCAGCCGCCATCGAGGCCAGAGTAGCCAGCGTTCCACGCCCGGCTGGGATCGGGGGCGCCGGCAGTCCACGGCGAGATCATCAGCCCGGCGGCGAAGGTCTCGACCCGCAGGCCGACCCAGGCGCGGCCCCGGCGCAGGCTCGGCGAGAAGTGAATGTCCAGCGTGTCGGTGAGGATCTCGATCGACAGCGGACCCTTGCGCAGGCCGAGATCGAAGATGCCAAACGAGGTGGCCGAGAGCTCGCCACCGAGGGCGGCTCGACCCTGCCAGGGACCCCAGCCGGCGGCGCTTGCCGCGAGCGGCTGCAAGCTGAGCAGAGCACACAGAGCAGCGCCGACGAGTCGCGCGCGGCTGCGATTCTGAAGCGAGGCCATGCGCTTACGCCGCTCGCAGGCCGGGGGCTTCGCGGCCGGTGGTCTGGACGTACTCGCCGTAGCTGCCGTGATAGATGCGCGGTCCGGCGGCTGACAGCTCCAGCACGCGGGTGGCGATAGCGCGCAGGAAGGCGCGATCGTGCGAGACGAAGATCAGCGTGCCTTCATACGGGGCCAGGGCGCGAACCAGCGCGCGCTTGGTGGCGATGTCCAGGTGGTTGGTCGGCTCGTCGAGCACCAGCAGGTTGGGGGCATCGTAAAGGAGCTTGGCTAGCACCAGCCGCGCTCGCTCGCCGCCCGACAGCACCCGCACCGGCTTTTCGACGTCGTCGCCGTGGAAGCCAAAGCCGCCGGCCAGGTTGCGCAGCACGCCAATGCCAGCCGTCGGTGCATGCGCGCTCAGCTCGGACAGCACGGTGCCATCGCTGTCGAGCTGCTCCATCTGATGCTGCGCGAAGTAGCCGAGGGTGACCGAGGCGCCAACGCTGACCTCGCCGCGATCGGGTGACAGGACACCGGCGATCATCTTGAGCAGCGTGGTCTTGCCGGCCCCGTTTTCGCCCATCACCGCCCAGCGCTCGCCGCGCCGCACCAGCAGATCCAGGCCCGCGTGGATCACGCGCTCGCCATAGGCTTTGCGCAGGCCCTGCACGCGCACCACATCGTCGCCAGAGCGCGGTGGGCGACGAAACTCGAAGTCGCGCTCGACGATGCGACGCGGCTCGGCCAGGCGCTCGATCTTGTCGAGCTTCTTGACCCGGCTCTGCACCTGCGCCGCCTTGGCCGCCTGCGCGCGGAAGCGCTCGATGAAGCGCAGCTCTTTGGCCAGCATCGCCTGCTGCCGCTGGTATTCCGCCTCACGGCGCGCGGCATCGAGCTTGCGCGCCTGCTCATAGAAGTCGTAGTTGCCGGAGTAGGTACGCACCTGGCCGCCGTCGATCTCGATGATCTTGCTGACCACGCGGTTCATGACCTCGCGATCGTGGCTGGTCATGATCACGGTGCCGGGATAGCCGCGCAGGAAGGCCTCAAGCCAGAGGATCGACTCGATGTCCAAGTAGTTGGTTGGTTCGTCGAGCAGCAGCACATCGGGCTGCAAAAGCAGGATGCGGGCCAGCGCCACGCGCATCTTCCAGCCGCCGGACAGGTTGCCGACATCGCCGTCGACCTGCTCCGGCGAGAGCCCGAGCCCGGCGAGGATGGTCTGGGCCCGGGCTTCGACGTCGTAGCCGCCGAGCTCCTGAAAGCGAGCCTGCACCTCGCCATAGCGGGCGATCGTCGCGTCGAGATCGTCGCCGCCCTCGGCCATCGCCGCTTCCAGGGCCTTGAGCTCTTCGCCCAGGGTCGCGACCTCGCCTGCTCCGGCGATGGTCTCGACGAGCACGCTGCGGCCCCGCAGCTCCGAGATGTCTTGGTTGAAGTAGCCGATGCTCAGACGGCGCGGGCGCTCGATGCTGCCTTCATCCGCCGTCTCTTGGCCGATGATCAGGCGAAAGATCGTCGTCTTGCCGGCGCCGTTGGGGCCGACCAGGCCGATCTTTTCGCCCGGGTTGATCTGGAAGGCGGCGTCGACGAACAGCACCTGTCCGCCGTACTGCTTGGTGACGTTGCTAAATGCAATCATGAGGAGGAGTGGGTCTTGGCGACGGGGGATAAGCGGAGCGCACGCTCAGCGCAGCAGGCTAAACAGCACGAAGCAGTACACCCCGGAAACGAGGATCATCGCCATGCCCCAGACAAGGAGCTGGCGATACAGACGATCGCGATCTTGGCTGGCACAGGCCGCCACACACAGCGAGCCCAGCGTCGAAAGCGGCGAGACATCGACCAGATGAGCACCGATATTTACGCTGTCAGCCAGGGCCAGCGCACTGCCGCCGCCGATCTTCTGGATTAGCCCGGGGATGGTGGGCAGGAAGGCCGGCAGCACCACTCCCGACGAGGAGCTGTAGGCCGACAGGGCACCGGTGAGCAGACCGATGACGCCCGGAGCAGTGCGCGGTGTCGACAGCCGGCCCAGCAGGCGGGTACACAGCTCGATGCCGCCGGTGCGCTCGAGGATGCCCATCAGTACCGTCATGCCGCAGACCACTAGCATCGTCTCCCAGGGGATGGTGGCCAGCGCCTGCCGCTCATCGCCAAGTCGCAGCAGGCTAAGCAAGAGCGCCGCGCCAAGCGCCACCGGCCCGACTTCCAGGCGGAAGCGAGCAATGATAAGCAGCATGCCGGCGAGGATGAGCAGCGTCGCCACATGCCGGTATTCCAGCGGCCGCTGACGTCGCGCAAGCAGGCTGCTGAGGCGCTCGCGCTGCGTCGGGCTGGGCGGATCGCGCAGCAGGCGGAAGCCGCCGAACAGAAAGTAGCCGCCAAAGCCCACTACGACGTGGGCCAGCAGGCACTGCGCATACGAGTGCCAGGCATAGCCCGACAGGCCGATGCGGGCCATGAAGCTGGCGGCGATAACTCCGGTCGGAGCGACGGGCGAAAAGGCCGTGGCGTTGCCGCCGCAGGCCACCATCAGGGCCATCAGGAACGGCGGGATGCCCAGCTCGGCCGCGACCTCCATGGCAATCGGGGCCAGCAGCGCGACCGAGCCGATGTTGCCGGCTCCGAGCGTGCCCAGAAACACCGCCAGCAGGAAGAAGCTGATCGGCATCAGGCCGATGCGCCCACCGGTCAGCTGCACCGCCCAGCCGGCCAGTCGATCGAGGGTGCCATTGACGCGGGCGTGACCGAACAGGAACGTCAGCCCCAGCAGCGTCAGCAGCAGACCATTGGGAAAGCTGGCGCTGATGTCCTTGGTCGGCACACCCAGCAGCAGCGCGCCCAATAGATAGGCGAAGCCCAGCCCCAGGAGCCCGACGTTAAGCTGCGAAAAGACGCTGAGCCCAATGGCCAGAAGCAGCGCAGCCAGCGAGAGGAGGGCAGGCAGCATGACCGCGCGGTTAGTCCACCGCTAGCAGGTAAAACTTCAGATAGCGTCCCTCGGGGAAGGCGGGGGGCAGCGGGTGATCGGGGCCTTGCGAGGCGATCTCCAGCACATTGATGCGTCGCCCCGCGTCGTGCGCCGCCGCCGCCAGCATCCGCTCGAAGCTCTGCTCATCGACAAGCTGTGAGCACGAGCAGCTAGCCACCAGGCCGCCCGGCCGCACCGCGTTCAGACCGAGCGTGTTGAGGCGCTGATAGCCCTTAAGAGCGGCCGGCAGATCGCGCTGACTGCGGGCGAACTTCGGCGGGTCGAGGACCACGACATCGAACTGCTGCGGCGTCTGGGCTTCGAGGAAGCGGAAGGCATCGGACTCGACGGTGGTCAGCGGGCCAAGGCCATTGTGGGCGGCGTGCTCAGCGGCTCGCTGCAGCGCTCGCGCCGAGGCATCGACGCAGGTGGCGGCGGCCGCCCCGTGGCGCAGCGCGTTGAGCGCGAAGCCCCCGACATGGCTGTACATATCTAAGACCTGCGCGCCGCGGCAGAGCTGACCCAGGCGGGCCCGGTTCTGCCGCTGATCGAGGAACAGGCCGGTCTTCTGCGTCTGCTCCAGATCGACGCGCAGCTCGATGCCGTTTTCGCGACAGGCGAGGCCGCGCAGGCGATCGGCGGCTCCCCACAGGATGCGCGTCTGCGAGGCAAAGCCCTCGACCTGCGAGAAGCTGCCGGCTCCGACCTCGGCGATAGCGGCAAGTGCCAGGTGCGGTCCAGCCGGCGCGTCGCCTCCTGGGCTGAGCTTGCGCAGCGCAGTGACGACCGCGTCCTGGCAGCGCTTCATGCCCATGGCCGAAAACTGCACCGCGGCGGTGTCCCCATAGATGTCGACGATCAGCCCGGGCAGGCCATCGCCCTCGGAGTTGACCAAGCGGAAGGCAGTGGTGTCGGGGCTTGGCAGTCCCACTCGTGCCCGTCGTCGCAGCGCACTGCGCAGCCGGTCTTCGATCAGGGTCTGCAGCAAGCCTTCGCGGCTGGCCCAAAGCCCGCCGGGCCGATCGTGGATCGCGGCAAGCTCATCGCTGCTGCGCTCCTCTAAGCCTCCGGGCAGGATGGCCGGCGAGAGCGCAGTCTCCAGCGGCCCCCGGGTCAGCATCCGCACCGCGATCTGCGAGCGCGGGTTCAAAAAGCCACAGCCAATCAAGCGACCGTCGGTGTCCAGCACTTCGGCCAGCTCGCCCGGCTCACTGGAGACCGCATCTTCGATGCGCTCGACGGCGCCGGAATAGACCCAGGGATGGCCACGCCAGACGGGGTTGGCGCGCCCCCGCCGCAGCACGACGCGCGGCAGGGAGCCTGCAAGCCCCGTCGCTGCCGCACCGCTTGTGGGCTGCGAATGAGAATCTGAGGTCACCATTTCGAGTTGCCGTTTCGGCTGCACAGTCACGCGCCGCAACCTATCACAGTCCGCTTCCGGTCCGGCGCTGGGCAGACGGTCTCTGCGGCCGGATCACGCATGCCGCCGCGCCACCCCAGACCGGGCCGCGCGCCGCCAAAAAGGATTGCTGGGTCAGAACGTTCTGTGATAACCCGCGCGGGATGGCTAGAAAGCACGCTTCTCAACGCGACTCTGGAGCTGGATCCCTCGGCGATGCCGATGCAGGCCGAGCCGACCGGGGCGCAGTCGCAGTCCACCAAACCCCGGCTGTCTCGGCAGTCGACACCTCCAGCGGAGAGGGCACGCAGGCTCGCTCTGACTATCTACAGATCTTGATCGAGCGATTGCGGGCCGGTCGCGTGGTCTTGGTAGCTGGCGCGGCCCTGGGCCATGGTCGGCCCACCTGGCGTGGCCGAGTCGAAGCGCTGCTCGACGCGCTGGGCAAGCACCCGGGCAATGAGGCCGCGGTGCAGGAAGCGCGGGGTCTCGTCGGAGGGTATCCGCTGTCGGTCTGCGGCTTTGTGCGTCGGCGCCTGGGGGATCACTTCGGCGAAGCCCTGGCGCAAGCGGTGCCGCCACCTGGCTCACTGCCCGAGGCCGTCGAGCGAGCGGGCAAGCTGCCGTTTCGCGCCCTGCTGACCACTGGTATTGACGATGCGCTGCTGCGAGCCTGCCAGGCCAGCCAGCCGGACATTCGCATCTATCGCGCCGACCAGGCCGAAGAGGTGCGGCGAGACGGTCGCGGTCGCTACGTGCTGCGCCTGCTGGGTGGGGCCGACGATCCGCAGAACGTGCTGTTTTCCGAGGCCGATCTGCGTCGCGTGCTCGCGGACGACGCCTTCCGGGCGCTGATCGGTGATCTGTACGCCAAGCGCAGCTTCCTGTTCATTGGCTTTGACCCCGCTGACCCAGACTTTGGCATCGTCGTCGATCGCGTCCTAGTCGGTGCCAAGGCGCCGGTGGTCACCGCGGGTCAGGAGCCGGCTCACTTTGCGCTGTTTACCGGCGTGCCGCGCGTCGTGCAGGAGGAGATCGAAGCCTCCTACGGCATCCGCGCTCTGCCGACCGAGCAGTTCCCCGAGGAGCTGTCGCTGCTGCGTGCCCTGTCCGAGGCGCTCGGCGGCCACACCGGCGAGTTCCTGCCCGACGAAGACGACCTGGAAGGCTGGCTGCGCGTGCTGCAGCAGGAGCCGAACCGCACCGATGCCGTCGATGCCCTGGCCGCCCTGGAGCGCCGGCTCGACGAGCGGGGCGAGGCCGATCGGCTTATCGAGCTGTGGCTGGGCCGCACCGAGGTCGAGACCAGCGCGGCGGGTCGAGCCCGCTGCCTGCGCCGCGTCGCCGAGATCTTCGAGCACAAAAAAGGCCAGATGGCCGAGGCCTTCCAGTCAGCGCTGGCTTCGTTCCGCGAGGTCCCCGAGCTTGGACATCTAGATGATCTGGAACGGCTGGCTGGGATCAGCGGTGGCTGGGTCGATCTGCTGTCGGCGCTGCGCGAGCTAATGCCGCAGCTACCGACCGCGGCGCAGCCTGAGCTCTGGCTGCGCATCGCCCGGCTGTACGGCGACAAGCTCAACCACGTCGACTATGCGCTGGCCTCTCTGGCCGAAGCGCAGAAGCTAGAGGTCAGCGACGCGGGTCTGCGGCGCCGCCTGCTGGAGCTGCGCGTCGAGCTAAATCGTCGCGCCGAGCGCTGGAAGGATCTCGCCGAAGCGCTGGGCCTGCTGGCCGCCGAGCTGGCGGCAGGTGGCGGCGAAAAAGATCGCCAGATCGACCTCTACCTGGAGCAGGGCGAGCTCTATGAGACACGGCTCTCCGACGGGATTTCGGCGATTGCCGCCTTCAAGAAGGCGCGTGCGGCGGCCCCCGATAGCCGCGATGTGCTAAGCGCGCTTGAGCACTCGCTGCGTCGCCACTCCAGCTGGACCGACCTGATCGCGGTGCTGGATGACAAGTGCCAGGCGCTGGAAGGAAGCGGCAGCGAGGCCGATGCCGCCGCCGCGCTGGAGTGCCGCCGCGAGGCTGCCCGGCTCTGCACCGAGCATCAGAACGATCGCAAGGCTGCCGTGGCGCGCTGGGAGGCCCTGCGCAAGCTGGCTCCGAGTGATGTCGAGACGCTGCGCGCGCTCGAAAAGCTGCACGCGCACGACGGTGGGGCCTCCGACCAGTACCTGCAGGTGGTCTCTGCCCTTGCCGACAACGTACCTTCCGAGAAAGAGCGTCTGTCTTTGTACCGACGCCTCTATGCTGAATACGAGGATCTACCTGGGCATGCGGCGCAGGCTGCTGAGTGCCTAGAGAAGATCCTCAAGATCGACACCGCAGCCGAGGACGCTTACCGCGGCCTGGAGCGGCTGTACGCCAAGGACAAGAACTGGCCAGCCCTGATCAGCACCTTCGAGCGCCATATCGAGCGCAGCGAGGGTGGCAAGGTGGAGCTGCTGGCCGCGCTGGCTCGGGTCTATGAGCAGGATCTGCCGGCTGGTGACGCCGAGGTGCTGCGGGCCCAGGCCCCGCAGGCGGTCAAGGCCTGGCTGCGCATCCTGGAGCTCCAGCCTGATCATCTGGGCGCACTCGATGCGCTGGGCCGGCTGCAGCAGCTTACCGGCGAGCAGCTAGAAGCGGTGCGGGCGCTGGAGAAGCGAGCCCGCCTGACCGACGACAAGACGCAGAAGGCCAGCTACTTCCACCGCGCCGCTCAGCTGTGCGAGCGGCATCAGCTGGATCTGAAGCGAACCGAAGACAACTACGTCCGCGCCATCGAGGTGGATCCGGGCTACGTGCCGGCGCTCACCGCCTTGGCCGAGGTGTATCGCAGCCAGGGCGACTTCCTGCGCGCGGCCAAGCTGTTCGGCGAGGCGTCGCAGGCAACCCAGAACCGCCTCGACAAGGCGCGCTTCCTGGTCGATTCGGCCCGGCTCTGCCAACAGGCCGACGATCTAAGCCAGGCCCGCACCCTGTACGAGCAGGTGCTCAAGACCGATCCCGAGCACACCGACGCCGTCGCTGGCATGAGCGATCTGTTCTGGCACGAGGAGCGCTATGAAGACGCGCTGCCGCTGCTTGAGATCCTCACGCGCAAGGAGGCCGACAAGGCGCTGCAGGTCAGTCGTCTGTGTCGGCTGGGCCATGCCGCGACGCTGTCGCAGCAGCGCGAGCGCGCCATCAAGGCGTATCAGGCGGCGCTTAACCTCGACGTCACCGATCTGGCGGCGCTGCGCGGTGTGATTCCGCTTTTGGTCGCGACCGGGCAGTTTGTCGATGCGCAGAAGCTGTGCCAGCGCGCCCTCGACACCCATCGCGAGGCGCTGCCGGTCGGCGAGCGCGTGCAGCTGTTGGCCATCCTCGGCGAGTGCGAGATCAAGCTGCAGCACGAGGAAGCGGCGCGCGAAGCCCTGCGCGAAGCCCTGCGCCTGGATCCGCACAACGCCGCCGCCCTGCGGGCCATCATCCAGCTACCAGGTCTCGATCCCGTCGAGCATGTCGATCTGCGGCAGGCCCTGCTCAAGGTGCTGCTCAGCCAGGCGGCGACCGGCGCGACCGGCGGCTACACCGACGAGCGGGTGCGCATCCTCGGCGAGATGGGCGAGTTCCTGGCCAAGCAGCTGGGCAAGCCCGACGAGGCGATCGCGGCCTTCCGCGAGGGCCTGCAGCTGCGCCCGGAGTCGCAGCCGCTGCTGCACAAGCTCCTCGATGTGTTCAGCCAGGAGTCGCGCTGGTCCGACGCTGCCGAGGTTCTGGACACCCTGATCGGCCTAGAGAAGAGCGAGAAGCGACGGGCGCGCTATCGCATGACCGCGGCGCTGATCGCGCGCGATGAGCTTGGCGATGGGCGGCGGGCGCTCAATCATCTGTACGGCGCGCTCGACGACGATCCGACGCTGGATCGGGCCCGAGAGGCGATGGAGAACATCGCGCTGACGGTCGACGACCCGCGTGAGCTGGTGCGCGTGTATCAGCGCAAGATCAAGGCGCTGGGTCCCGATGCCGCCGATACGCCGAAGCTGCGCGCCGAGCGGCTGCGTCTGTGGACGGCGCTATCGATGCTGTGCATCCAGCGTCTGGGTGATCTGCCGACCGGCGCTGCGGCCTATGAAGTGACGGTCGCGCTCGACGACAAGAACCTCGATCGCCGTCGCCAGATGGCGGCGATCTATGCCGAGCTGGGCGGCGAGCATATCGACAAAGCGATCCTCGAGTATCACCGCCTGCTGCTCCTGAACCGCACCGACCTCGACAGCTATCGCGCGCTCAAGGACCTGTATGCGCGCAGCATGCAGCGCGAGAAGTCGGCTGCTGTTGCCTACGCCCTGCAGATCCTTGGCAAGGGCGATCCCAGCGACGAAGCGATGGTCAACGAGCTGCGCGGGCGAGCGCTGCGGCCAGCGGCGCGACCGCTGTCGAAGGAGCTGTGGCGCCTGCTCTGCCACGGTGAGGAAGATGCTCGCCTGGGCAGCCTGTTCCAGCTTCTGCGCGAAGCGGCGCTGCGCGGCAAAGCCAAGAGCTGGGCCGAGCTGGGCCTCAACCGCAAGGAGCGCCTGGACCTGTCGGCCAGCGGCAGCTTCTGCAACAAGGCGCTGCGCTATGCCTTCGAGGCGCTGGATGCGCCGCTGCCTGAGTTCTTTGCCCGTCCCGACGACCCGACGCTGTTCGAGCAGCCCTACCGGGTCAGCGTGGCCAGCGATGGCTCGGCTGCGCCGCCGGTGATCTGCGTCGAGCTCGGCGCGCCGATGCTGAGCCCGCGGCGGCCGGAGCGCGAAGTCACCTACGAGGCGGCTCGGCTGGCCGCCTTCCTGCGCACCGATCGCAGCCTGCGCCTGCTTTACAGCTCGCCGAGCCAGCTGGGCTTGATGCTGGATGCGGCGATTGTGCTGTGCGGCGATGAGTCGGCGCCGCTGCCGCCCGAGCGCCTGCGCGCGACGGCCGATGGCCTGCGACGAGCCCTGACGCCACCGATCTTGGAGCAGGTGCGCAAGGTCGGCCTGAGCCTGCGCGATGCCGGGGTGCAGGGCGACGCAGCGGCCAGTAGCTGGCTGGCCTACTCTGATCTGACCGCGGTGCGGGCAGGCCTGATCCTGTGCGGGGATCTTGAGACGGTGGCGCTGCTCTTGGCCACCGAGCCGCCCGGCGCTTCGCCGCTTCTGCCGAAGCAGCGTCTGCTCGAGACCATCCACTTCACCACCACCGAAGAGTACTTCACGATCCGCCAGCATCTGGGCCTGATGGCGTAGGCCGACTGTGGCCTGGGATGTCGCTGCCAGCGACGAAGACTTGGCGCGACCGGTCCTGCTGACCGGCGCAGCTGGCTTCATCGGCTTTCACGTGGCTCGGCGTTTTCTCGACGCTGGGCGGCAGGTGATCGGCCTTGACTGCCTAAGTCCGTACTACGACCCGGCACTCAAAGAGGCGCGGCTGGCCCAGCTTCGCGATCGGCCCGGCTTCCGCTTTGTCCGCGGTGATCTGACCGATCTCGACGGCCTGCTGCGGCTGGTCGATGGCCGCCCGCCTGCCTATATCGTTCACTTGGCGGCGCAGCCCGGGGTGCGCTACAGCCGCGAAGCGCCGCGCAGCTATATCGACGCCAACATCCTGGGCTTCTTTCATGTGCTGGAGGTGGCGCGCAAGCTGGCCAGTGCTTCGCTGCTGCGCCATGTCGTGTTTGCCTCGACAAGCTCGGTGTACGGCGGCAACTCGCGGATGCCGCTGTCCGAGCATCAGGGCGCCGAGCACCCGCTGTCGCTGTACGCCGCGACGAAGAAGGCCAACGAGGCCATGGCGCATGCCTACAGCCACCTGTACGGCATCGCGCTGACCGGCCTGCGCTTCTTTACCGTCTACGGGCCGTGGGGACGACCGGACATGGCGCCGTTTAAGTTCACGCGCCGCATCCTGGCCGGCGAGCCAATCGAGCTTTACAACCACGGCCAGCACAGCCGCGACTTCACCTTCGTCGAGGATGTCGCCGAGGCGGTATTCCGCATCACGCATCGACCGGCCCGTCCGAACCCCGACTGGCGCGGCGACGCGCCGGATCCTGCGTCCAGCCCAGCGCCGTATCGCATCTACAACGTGGGCAACAGTCAGCCCGTGGCGCTGCTCGAATTCATTCGAGTGCTGGAGGGCGCGTTGGGGCGGGAGGCACAGAAGCAGCTCTGCCCGGCTGAGCCCGGTGATGTCCTCGACACGCTGTCGGATAGCTCGGATCTGGCTGCGGCCATCGACTTTCGACCGCAGACCGCGATCGCGGCGGGAGTGGCGCGCTTCGTCGAGTGGTATCGCGATTTCTACGCCGTCTAGGCCGGCTGCGGGGACGTCGCTGGGCAGCGGCTACGAGATCGCTTGGTAGCCGGGCAGGTGCCAGGTCGAAAGGTCGCTGAGCGCCGCGTGGTGCGTCAGATCCAGGGTCAGCGGCGTGATCGAAGCCAGGCCGCGATGTACGGCATAGGCGTCGGTGCCCGGTGGATCGTTGTTGCTGGCGGGCGGACCGCCGATCCAGTAGTACGAGTGGCCGCGCGGATCGGTGCGGCTCTCGACTCGCTGGTGATATTCGCGCTCGCCCAGACGAGTCCACATAAACTGCTCGGCTGGTACATCGGTCCGTCGGTGCGCTGGGCCGGGGAGGTTGACGTTTAGTACCGTGCCGGCGGGGAAGCGCTGTTGCGGCAGCGTGGCGACGAGCGCGTGGATTAGCGCAGCCGCCGGTCCGAAGTCTGCGCCCGGCGCATAGCCCATCGAGACAGCGATCGCTGGGATCCCATGCAGCGCTGCTTCCACGGCTCCCGCGACGGTGCCGGAGTAAAAGACGTCGGCGCCGAGGTTATAGCCATGGTTGATGCCCGACACCACAAGGTCGGGCTGCGGGCACAGCTCAAAGACACCGAGATAGATGCAGTCAGCCGGCGTGCCGCTCGCCGCGAACCAGTGCGGGGCAACGCGGTCGACGCGCAGCGGCTCATGCATGGTGAAGGCATGGCCGCTGCAGCTGCGCTCGCGATCCGGGGCCACGACGTAGACCGTTCCCAAGTCGGCCAAGCGTGAGGCCAGGACCGAGAGTCCGTCGGCGCGAATGCCGTCATCATTGGTCAGAAGAATCTTCACCGCGGCAGCATACTCAGCGGCTGGCCGGGCAACAGCGCTAATACGACATCTGCCCTTCTGTGTAGGCCTGGTTCCCGCTGGCGTTCGGGTCGAGCTTGACGGTAAGTGGAAACGCCGCCAGGAAGGGGATGACGGCTTCTTGCCGCGGCACGAGCGGCAGTGTGTAGCTGGCTGGGCGCAGCGTCAGCGTAATTAGGGCCGAGCCCAGTGGCACCGCATCGGCGGCGAGCTGACAGTTGCTGGCGCAGTTCATGCTGCCGGCAAAGGGCATGGAGCAGGTGCCGGTCGAGCACATCGGCGAGCTCGGCAGGGGGGCAAACATCCCGCCAAACAAGACTGGGGCCGAGCTGGTGACGACTGGGGCATGCATGCCGTGCAGGTTCCAGCCGTAGAGTTGCAGCTGATACTCGGTCCCCATGTACGCGCCGATGTTGCGTCGCATTACCGAAAGCAGCGTCGCTTCGCCGGCTTTCGGGCGGCAGCGATCGCTGGTCACCGGAGGCTCAAGCTCAACTAGATCCAGCAGCACGGGCGTTACTTTCAAGCTGCTGTCGGGCGGCTCGGCGCGGGCACTGCCGACACCGATGATGCAGCCCGAGGCATCCCTGGCGGCGACGCTGACCACTGTCGGCTTCTTGTCGAGGTCGTCGACGAAGTCGAGCGTGAAGCTGAGGCGGTTGGTGCTGGGGATGGTGGTGACTGGGAAGGGATCGACGGTCTTTGGTGCCGTCGGGGAGCTGGCTGAGCCCATGGGCTCGGGGAACACCAGCGCTTCCAGGGTGACCGTCCCCCTGGGAACCTGGCTGACCTCGACGCGATAGTCAGGGAGGCCGCAAGCCGACAAGGCAGCCAGCGCCAGCGGCAGCAGCCGGGAGTCCGTTCTTATGGACCTTTTCAACAGAGCCAGCCAATCTATCGATTTTCTAGACATTACTTCACCTTGCGGTTGCCGAGATCGCTGTAGCCTTGCACTTGGACGGCAAAGACCCCCAAGCCGATGGTCACCACAGCCACCAGGCCGCCGGCGAGCGCCACCCAGAACAGCGGCTTCTTGTAGATCGGGGAGCGCTCGCGCTCGAGGGCCTGCTTCACAAAGCGCGACTCGGCTTTCTCCTTGTCGAGCTCCAGCGAGATCTCTTGGGCCTGCTTCTTCGACGCCAGCAGGGCATCCATGTCGCGAACATAGCCCTGCACCTCAGGCGCCAGCTTGTGCGAGGGGGCGACCTGCAGGAACTGCTCGTAGGCGGCCTTGGCTTCCTTGGGCTTGTCGCCTTTGCGATAGGCCTGCCCGGCGTTGAACAAGAACAGCGGCTGCGGCTCGGAGTCGTAAACGCGCAGTAGGATCTCGGCCGCCTCGGAATACTTGCCGGACTGAAAGGCGGCAGAGGCCTGCGTCTTGGCTTCCTCAACCTCCGCCTTGCTCAGCTTGCGCGGGGGATCAGCTTTGGCTGGATCGCCGGCTGCGCTGGTGCCGGCCACTGGGGTGGCGGCTGCACCCGGGCTGGCGCTAGCCTCGGTGGGGGCGCTAGCTGCGGCGCCCGACTTTTGCTCCGCCGGCGCGGCTGGTGCCTCCGCGACTGGCTCGGCCTTGGCTTTGGCTTTGCTCTTGGCCAGCGCACTGGAGCCGGCCAGAAGACTGACCAAGGTCAGGAGACCACAGACTCGGACGATACCCAGCGACGTGATCGGTGAACGTGGCATGTCCTGGTCATGATATCGCACCGCATGGCGACAGACCGCGGGTCAGGCTGGCCGGGCAGCCCTGATCGGCGGAAAGTCGCAAGCTTTGCGTCAGGCAGCCGCGCCGCGATTGAATGCGCTTGCCCCCGAGGGTTATAGTTAAGTCACTGTGCCCGCAGATGATCTCAGCGCTGGCCGTGGGGCTGGAGGCGACTCGGGGATCGACCCGCGGGCCCGCGTCTGTCCGGTCTGCGACTATCGCGCTGAGCTGATCGCTGAGCAGTTTTGCCCTCGGGATGGCGCTTATCTGGTCACCTATGCCGATCTAAAGGCGGCGGAGAACGATCCGCTCCTGGGGCGGCGGATTGCCGACTTTGCCATCGTCGCCCGGGTAGGCAGTGGTGGGATGGGTACGGTGTACCGCGCGATCCAGATCGGCATGGAACGGACGGTGGCGCTAAAGGTCCTGCGCTCGGGGCTGACCGATGATCCGCAGGTTGTGCAGCGCTTCCTGCAGGAGGCCCGAGCGACGGCCCGCCTGCAGCACCGTAACCTGGCGATTACCTATACCAGCGGTAGCACCAGCGATGGGCTGTTCTACATCGCCATGGAGTACATCGCGGGTGGCTCGCTGGCCTCGCTGATCGAGGCGTCGTGGGTCAAGGATGCGCGCGGTAGTCGCTACACGCTTGATCCGCTGCGCGCGCTGCGGCTGTTTTGTCAGATCGTCGCGGCGCTGTCGCACGCGCATCGCTTGGGCATCGTCCACCGCGATCTGAAGCCGGACAATGTCCTGCTCTGCGAGGACGAAGACGAAGGGGAGCAGGCCAAGGTCGTCGACTTCGGCATTGCCAAGATTCTGCAGGGCCCCGACGGCAAGAGCGGCCTGGTCAAGACCGACGCCAACACCAACCTGGGCACGGCGCTGTACATGGCGCCGGAGCGCTTCGGCGGCGCGCCGGGCGATCCGCGCATGGATGTCTACTCGCTCGGCCTGCTCTTGCATGAGCTGGTCACTGGCCTCCTGCCGTTTGCCGCTCGCTATGAAGATCGCGAGACACCGACGGTGCTCTTGCACAAGCGCCTGACCGCCGATGTACCTCCCTTGTCGATTGGCCGCGAGCTCTCGGTCCAGCTGTCGACTCTCCATGCGGATCTGCTGCAGCGCGATCCGCAGCGTCGACCAGCGCACGCCGGCGAGGTGCGCAGTCGGCTGCGTGACGTGCCCGAGTTCGCCGCGCTGATGGGCCCCGAGATCTCGGGCCGTCTGGGTGTGCCCAGCAATCCACCGCGGGCGCCGCAGCGCAGCGATGGGCTGGCTCAGCATCCGCGTGAGCAGACTCCACCGGGGTCGCCGCGCTCAGCCGCTGTCGCTATCGCTCCCTCACCGCGCTCGGGGATTCCGCCGGTTGCTCCCACACGATCGAGCACGCCATCGTCGGGGTCATTCCCCGGACCCAGCCCGACGCCGACGCCCCCAGGAGCAGTTGGATCGCCCAGCCCCGCCTCGACGTCGATGCCTACCTCGGCGAAAGAGAAGAGCGACAGCAGCACTGCCAATGTCCCGCTCAACGCGGGACGTCCGCTGCGCTTGTCTCTGACCTCGTGGCTGCTCTTGGGCTGTGCCGTGCTGCTGATCCTGCTGGTGCTGCTAGTTCTTTGGTGAGGGGGCAGGGGCGGCGGCCGGCGCGGCCTTCTTGGCGGCTCGCTCCTGCTCGTCCTTGGTGTCGCGGGCGCGCTCTTCGTTGAGCTTGTTCTTCATCTTGGTCAGCAGCCCGTCGTAGCCCGAGCTGTTGATGATGCGCAGGAAGGTCGAGCGGTAGTTGCGAACCAGCGAGAGCTCGTCAGTGATGACGTCGTACACCATCCACTGCTTGTCGTGCTGGATCAGGCGGTACTCGATGGTCGCCGTCGTGGACTTGCCCTTGGTCTGCAGCTTCAGCGTCGTCAGAACCTTGGCTTCGTTGCTTGTCTCGGCTTTGCTGACCTCTTCGTCGCCGTACTTGACCTCGTAGTCGAGGTTCGTGCGCAGCTGCTTCACATAGTTGCGCTCGATCAGATCGCGCAGGGTCGCGACGAACTCAGTGCGCTGCTTCTCGGGCATCTTGCCCCAGTGCTCGCCGAGGGCCCGCCTGCACAGCTCGCTGTAGTCGAGCAGCTCAGAGGCGCGCTGTTTGATGTCGTTTTTTACCCGCTGTTCCTCATCGGATCCCGGCACCGTCTTGGCCCGCAGCAGCTTGTCGACATCGCCGTTGAGCTTCTGCAGCGTGGCGCGGGGACCGAGGCCCATGGTCGTTGAGGTGGCGGCGGCGGCCTGCGCCTTGGGTTCCGGCGGGCAGACGCTAAGCAGCATCGCGCCGGCGAGCGTGAACAGCACGCCGCGCAGGCGCGAGGGATGGGGACGTAGGCTAGGCAGGGGACTCATTTCGAGATGACCTCCAGTCCACACAGCCGCCGGAGAACGGCAGCTTGGACGTTTGCGTCGTTAAGCGCGCGCAGCACATTGACGTGCTGTTCGAAGTAGGTGCGCAGGGCGTCGGTCATGTCGCGTGACTCGGCAGTACCGACGTCGATGTTCTGCTGGATGCCTTGCAGCCAGCCACGGGCGCGGCGCTCGGCGGCCTCGGCGGCGCGATAGCGCTTCATCGCCTCGATAAAGTCGTTGTAGGTGCGCTCGATCTCGAGTGCGCCACCGCTGAGGGCTTCTTGTCGCCGCGCCTCATACTGGCGCAGCTCAGCCGTTGCCCGCAGCAGGCGCGCTGTCTTGGGACCGAAGTCCAGGCCCAGGCGCATGCCCAGGCCAATGCCGGCTCCGAGGCCATTGAGGCGATTCATGAAGGCCGCCGTCGGATCCTGCACCGCGGTAGCGACGTTGTAGCCAATCGAAGCAACGATGCCGAAGTCCGGCAGCAGCTCGGCAATACGCAGGCGCCGGTACAGGCGGAGGCTCTCGCCGAGCGAGTTCAGCTGACGCAG
The DNA here is from genome assembly GCA_964628555.1 of uncultured Myxococcales bacterium. Classification (GTDB taxonomy): domain Bacteria; phylum Myxococcota_A; class Polyangia; order Palsa-1104; family JAEUJZ01; genus JAEUJZ01. The sequence goes on from CAZVMD010000001.1 coordinate 43,310, forward strand.
CTCAGGGCGGCGGGCCACAGCCGAGTCGAGAAAATACTGCAGGTCACGCTCCTCGGGCTCGTATTGCGCGAGGTCACTGTCGTCGACGTCCGCGTTCTCGTCCTGGGCCAGATAGCGCACGGCGGCGAGGGCGCTGTTGATGATCCGCTCGGCATCGACGAGGTTGAACTGCATCTGTGACTCGGTGACCTTGAGGCGCATGAGGTCGATCTCGGTGTAGGCGCCCTTGCCCGACTCGATCTCTTTGTCGACCTGCTTGATCCATTGGACGAGCTGATCGTGGCCTTCCTTCACCGTATCCTGCGCGGCCCGCGCGGCTTTTAGGCCGAAGTAGGCGCGGATGATATTCACCGCGACATCACCGCGGGCGCCGTCAAACTGTGCTTCGGCGACGTTGACGCCGACGCGGCCGAGCGCGCGCGCCGTGGTCAGCTTGCCGAAGGTGAAGAGCGGCTGCGTGAAGGTCACGCTTAGGCGGGCTAGCACGCCATAGATTGGCAGGTACTTGCGGAAGTCATCCTGCAGCAGGTTCTGGCTGACGTTGGTCTCCAGGCACGGCGACGTGCCCTCTGCAAAGCGATACTCGGTCCGCTTGTTCTGGTCATCGATCAGGGTCAGCGTGTCCTTGCAGCGGATCTCGGGGGACCAGGTCAAAAACAGCGACATCTCGCCGCTGGGCAGGGCTAGCCACTTCTGCTCTTCGAGAGTGTGACGGGCAATCTGGATGCCCTCGCGGCTCGAGCGCAGGGTAGGGTGGATGCGCTCGGCCCGCGCCCACAGCTCGGGCAGGGTGTACTTGTGCACCGGGCCAGTCGGCTTGGCGCTGGGGTGTTCGCTGGGATCGATGAGGCTGGGCGGTAGGCTGCGCTGCGCTGACTGGGCGTAGCCGGACTTTGGACCACTGGCTGCGGCCACGAGGCCGGCGCTCAACGCGAGGAAGCAGAGGAGTGTGTGGACTTGACGTCTAGACCTCAAGCGAAGCTCCGCGGACCCGCATCGACGGGCGGGTCAGGCCATGGGGAAGGCGGTTAAGCAAACGTAAGAGTGCTGGGGGTTCTTAATCCGAGTGGGCTCATTCTGCAATGCACAACATGCGCGGCGCCGTCGCCAGCGCGCCAGCTTACTTGCGATTGCGCAGAGACCAGCGACTGCGGGCCTGGTTGGTTGCCGAGGAGGCGACGCGGATGTCGTCGATGACGTAGTAGCAGAGCGGATCGAGATCGCGGGCGGCTGAGACCAGGCGGGGCACTTCCCGGCGCTCGGTCTCAAGCAGGAGGAGGTGGACCGGGCCATCGCGCCCCACGCCCTCAAACAGCGTGACCAGAAATCCCAGGGTGCGCAGATGCTCGGCCAGCGTCGGCCCGCGTCGAGAAAAGACACGCACCACCTGGCGGCCGAAGGCGAACCAGCGCTCGATGGTCAGGCCGGTGAAGTTGCCGCAGGCATAGCCAGCTGCGTAGGCGATCGCGAAGGCCGGCTTGCCCAGGTTGCCGATCACGCGGGAAACGGCAGCCACCCAGATCAAGACCTCGACGAAGCCCAGGCAGGCGGCCACCGAGCGTCGCCCCTGAGTGACCATGAGCACTCGCAGCGTACCCAGCGATACGTCACAGACTCGGGCCGAGAAGATAAGCAGACAGGAGAGGAGGGTTGCTTTGTCCATGGTTAAGAGGTTCCGACCCGAGGGTAGGTGGCGCATCCAGCGAGGCTGAGCCACAGCCCAAGATGCGGCTGGAGGCGCTCTGCCCGGCAGTCTAAAACGAAGCGGGCCAGGCGTGCAGGCAAAGCCGGTCGCTGGGTACGAATGAGCGCGGCGACAGTCGCATGCAGGGGCGCACAAACGCATGGTTTGCGTCGCCGGCCGTGATTGACACCCTCGGCGCAACCTTTTACGGTGGGAGGACGTCTGCATGCCAGGTGCAAGGTGGCGCTGTGCGCCACGGGCTGCAGTGTCCGTGCCAGCCAATCGAGCGAGGAGGAGCGGCGATGACCACCCTGCGTGAGCGCGATGAAGAGACCGCCCGGAAAAAAGGAGCGATGGCGGGGGCGGCCCTGGCTGCCTCGGGGCTAGCGGCTGTGATGATCGCGCCGGCGGTCGGTGTGTTGGCGCTCGTTCCCTCTGCCTATCTGGCCTATGACTGGTTCATGTTTCGCGCCAAGCGAGGTATGCGATTCTGAGCGCGGTCCATATCTGCCCGACCTGCAAGTCCAGCTTTTCGGGCGGCGAGCAGTTCTGTCCGCGCGACGGCACGCCGCTGCGCGCCTCGCTGCCCGAAGATCCGCTGTCGGGGCGGGTGCTGTCCGGCCGCTATCGACTGATCGAGGTGATCGGCCGCGGCGGTATGGGAGCGGTGTATCGCGCGCATCACATCCTGATGGACAAGCCGGTCGCGGTGAAGGTTCTGCGGCAAGAGCTAGCCAGCGATACCGAGGCGGTGGCTCGCTTTCATCGCGAGGCCCGCTCGGCCTCCCGACTGGACCACGAGCACATCATCCGGGTCAGTGACTTCGGCCAGACCGACGATGGCCTGCTGTTTCTGATTATGGAGCTGCTCGACGGCGAGAACCTGGCCGAGGTCTTGCGACGGGGACCTCTACCGTGGCGACGGGCGGCGGCTATCGCCCGCGACGTCGCGCTGGGGCTGTCGCATGCCCATGAGCAGGGGGTGATCCATCGCGATCTGAAGCCAGAGAACATCGTGCTGGTGCGTCGGGGCAAGAGCCGTCAGCTCGTTAAGGTGCTGGACTTCGGCCTCGCCAAGCTGATCTCGCACTCGCCGCGCGGCGACGCGCAGACCGACGGCGGCGAGCCGGATCTGGCGGTGCAGTCGCTGACGCGCACCGGTGTCGTCTTCGGCACCCCCGAGTACATGTCGCCAGAACAGGCTGAGGGGCGGTCGCTCGATCCGCGCACGGACCTGTATGGGCTGGGCGTTGTGCTGTACCAGATGCTGTGCGGCAAGCTGCCGTTTTCAGCGCCCACGTTCCTGGCGTTGATTGCCAAGACGGTCAACGAGCCCCCACCGCCGCTGCGCAGCCAGAACGGCAGCCTCAGCGTGCCGAACGAGCTGGAGTCGCTGGTGCTGCGCTGCCTGGCGAAAGAGCCGGACAGCCGTCCCGATACCGCCGACGAGATCGCCGAGACCCTGGATCAGCTGCTCGCCCTGCATCCGGATGAGAACCTGCGCAGCGGGGAGATCGCCGTGGCGCGCAGCGGTGAGGCCCTGGCAGCGGCAAGCGCCGCAGCATCGGGGAGCGCCGTCGGACTGCCGGCCGGGGGTGTGGCGCGGACAGTGCAACGCTTGCCTGCCGCCAGCCAAACTGGGCGCCCCCTGAGTCGTGAGGTCGGCCAGGCCGCGCCCCCCGCCTCCATCCCACCTCCCGCCACCGACCTGCAGGCAGCGGATGGCGGACCGTCGCGCAGTGGGCCGACCTCGCTGTCCGCTGCGTTCGCGGCGGTTGAGCCACCTGCCTCAAGCGGCCGTCTGCCAGCGCTGATGAGGCCAGCGGCAGCTGAGACCGCGCAGACCGCCGAGGCTGACCTGGCCGCTGCTCCTGAGCCGGGCTCGGTCGACGCAGCCGTTGCTCCTCGGACCGCGCTGGCAGCGGCCAGCGTGACGGGCAGGGCGAAAGCCGCGGCTGGGTCGCCTGCCTCAAGCTCCGTCAGTGAGGCACGCCCGCCGCGTGGCAACCGCGAACGGGAAACCGCAAGCAGTGGTAGTCCGGCTTCCTCTTCCTCTAGCGATGCCGTCGAGGCGGAGAACGAACTGCTAGTTCCCCGTCGTCCGTACTGGATCTTGGCCGTTGCTGTGATCGCGATCGTTGCGATGGTGGGGCTACTGGCCCGAGCGGGTCTTGGGCGGCGCCTGTGGTCAGGAGCGACGTCGGTGCCGACGAGCAGCGACCCGCTGGCGCGGGCCCGCGATCTTTTGGCGCAGCGACCGATCTTGCCGGCCCAGATGGATGAAGCCTTACGCATCCTGCGCGCCCAGCGCGAGAGCCACAACTCGCCGGAAGTGCAGCGGCTGCTCAGCCTGGCCTACGAAGCGCAGGACAACCGCCTGCGGGCTCTCGGGCACCTCTATGCAGCGCGGCAGCTCGCGGGATCGCCTGTCGAGCAGGCGCAGAGCGAGCTGGCGCTGGCGCAGCTGTTGTCGCGACTGGGCCATGCCAAGGAAGCCTGTCAGACGGCCCGCAAGCTGCTCTCGAATCGGCCAGCCGCCGACGTCACGCGCAGCGCCCAGGCCCTGATCGAAACCGAGCACTGCCCCTAGGGAGCGGCGTTCAGCTCAACGATCACCCGAGTGCCACCGCCTGGGCGATTGAGCAGGCGGATGCGGCCGCCGGCAGACTCGATGATCTGCTTGCTGATCGGTAGTCCCAGGCCGGTCCCGCGTGACTTGGTCGAAAAGAAGGGGTCGAAGACCCTCCGCCGCACCGCTGGTGGAATCCCCGGGCCCGAGTCGGCGATCGTGATGAGGACGCTGCCGGCGGCCTCCGGGCGTGGGACGTGGCGGGCATCGCGGGCTGGCCAGGGGCGGCGCCGACGGACCGCGCACTCCACGACCCCGGCAGGCTCAGCACTCGGAGACCGGCTGGTCAGGGGGGGAGGAGTGGCCGCATGCGGGCGTGTCGCGCTAGCTGGCGTGCGCGCTGCGTCGCAGGCGTTGAGCAGCAGGTTCCACAGCACCTGCTTTAGCTGATCCGGATCGATCAGCGCGAACAGGCTGCCGGTGCCTAGGCCAGGATCGAGCTGGATCGAGAGTCCGCTGGCTTTGCCGCGAAGGAGATCCAGCACCTGCCGCAGGACTTCAACGACATCGGTACGCTGCGCCGCGGCGCGCGGCGGGCGGGCGAAGCGCAGGACATTGCTGAGGATGTGATCGAGACGACGGACCTCGCTGCAGATCGCTTGCGCCTCGGCTCGCACCGGGCTGCTATCGGGCAGCTCCTCCGCCACCACTTGGGCAGCGGCGCCGATCGAGACCATGGGATTGCGTACCTCGTGGGCAATTCGCGCTGCCATCTCTCCTAGAGCAGAGAGTCGCTCGGACTGCACGAGGCGGAGCCGGAGGCGATGTCGCTCGGCGGCATCGCGTCGCAGCTCGGTCAGATCCTGGATGCGCCAGACCGCGCCCGCCGAGGCTCCGGTCTCATCACACAGGTGCAGCGCCGACATGCGGGCCAGGAAGCGCTGCGGTCGCTCGGTCGGGGGAGGCGTTGCCTGCGCCGCAGGACTGCTCGCCCGGCCCCGCCGCCGCAGCAGCCGCAGCTCAACCTCGGCAAAGCCACGGTGCTGCAGCTGCTCCGTCATGGCGACCAGCTGCGCGCGGGCCCGCGGGGTGGCGGCGAGATCCAGCCCCTCCGTGTGATACAGGTCGCTGGGCGCCACACCGAGCACCGTCTTGGTCGCCTCGTTTGCTTGCTGCACCAGCCCGGTCTTGTCGAGCGTCAGGATGGCGTCGCCGATGGCCCCCATGACCTTGGCCAGCCGCTCCTTGGCCAGCACCAGCTCGCGTCGCAGATCCTGGGTCCAGGTCAGATCCTCAACGGCCACACAGATCAGTCCTGGCACCGCGCTGGGTAGCCGTGGCGGACTTGGACTTATGCCCGGCACCTGTCGCAGGGTGACGCGCAGCGGCACAGCGAGGGTAAGCTCGGCGATCACGCTTGGAACCGCCGCCGCCAGTGTGAGGGTGATGCTCTCGCCGCTTAGCAGGCGAGAAAGCACATCCTCTCGGGGATCGAGGATCGCCTCGGAGCTAGCCAGACCCAGCACCTGATGCAGCGGCTGGCCGTGCCGGGTACCGCCGACGCAGACCAGCTCCCGACGCTCGCTATCGCTCGTTGCAAACAGGACCGATGGCGGTGGCAGCGTAAACTGGCCGAGGCGTTCGAGTCGCTGCGCTGTGCCCTGCAGGGACTCGGACTCAAGCTCGGTACCCAGGCGCTCGGCGTACGTCAGCAGGACCTCGCGCTCCTGCGCTGTGAAGCCGCCATCCCCGAGCCGATCGACGAGGAGCACTCCGAGCGCGCTGGTGCGGCCGAGCACCGGCACCACGGCGAACGAGCGGGGGCCAATGATGGCGGTCACCGCCTGCACCACCTCGTTGGCCAAGGCGTGACCGGCGATCTCGTTGATCTCGGTGGTGCAGAACAGCCTCTCCTCGCGCAGGGCCCGCACGATGTGGCTTCGGCTGAGCGACAGCGGGACCTTGAGGCCGCTGACGGTAAACCCGAGCGCGTGCTCAACCCCGGGCAGGTCGGGAATGCCGCGTGCAGTGCAGCCGAGAGCGATCACCAGCGACTGCTGATCCTCATCGATCACGGCCAGGTTGGCGCTGTTGCACTGCAGCGTCTGCGCGAGTCCGTGCAGGATGGGCTCGAACAGCTCGCGACGAAAGCGGCTGGGCCAGCCGGTGCTGACCGATTCGAAAACCAGGGGACCACTGGCCGCCGAGGGTTCCAGCATGGCCGGCACCTTAGCACGGCCTCTCCCGGTGGCTGCGGCGGGCCCTTGCTGCTTGCTGTAGCCAGCAGACTGGGAGGGCAGGCCCCATGAGCGCACGCCTCGCCTGGTGAGTTCTCCTCGGAGCTAGCCTTGGCATGGGCGCTGCAATCAGCGCTGCACATGCCTACCTTCTCTCGCCTGAAACGGAATTCCTGGGCGCTTGTCGCCGCCGGCCTAGGTCTTTCCAGCCTGCCAAGCTGTGGCGGTCCCGAGCTTGAGTCGCTGGAGGAAGTTAACCCCTCGGCTCTGCAAGCCGCGGCGATGCCAGCCTGCCACACCGCTCTGGCCAGCTTCGACGGCACCACCGCCTACTCGAACGGGCCCTATACCGGCACGGGCACCTCGTGTGGCGGCGTAGTTGCTTCGGGCTACCAGTACCAGTGCGTAGAGCTGGTCATGCGGCACTTCATGCGCAAGTGGGGTCTGCGCTGGTACGGCAATGCCAAGGATCTGCTGCGCAATGCTCCGCGTGCCAGCGTCGACGTCTATAGCAATGGCGATCGTGCTCACCCGCCGGTCCCCGGCGACATGGTGATCTGGGAGAACAGCACCTATGGGCACGTCGCACTGGTGGTCGGCGTGCGGCCTGGCGCTGTCGATATCATCGAGCAGAACGTGAGCGGCAACGGCAAGGCCACCCTTAGCTATGACGGCAGCCGGATCGGCGCGCGCTGGTCGAGCTGGGTACCAACCGGCTGGGCCCATGCCAAAGCGAACACCGGGGGCGGCCCCGGCCCGAGCTGGGACTGCAGCAAGTCCGACTACATGGGCAAGCAGGTCTGGACCTGTGACGGCAACGCCCGCTGGAAGTGCGACGCGGGAGTGCCGCGCAGTGAGGCCTGCGGGCTGGGCTGCTTCCCCGCTTCAGTGGGCCAGGATGACCTGTGCATTGCGTCGGCGAGTGGCTGGTCGTGCGCTAGCTCGTCCTATATGGGCAAGCAGTACTGGACCTGCAACGGCGGCAGCCTGTATCGCTGCGATGGCAGCACGCCGACCATGGTGCGCTGCGGCAGCGGCTGTAGCTCGCGCCCGCTGGGCACCGACGACGTGTGCAACTAGGCCAAGCCCGTCGAGCCAGGAGCTACGGCGAGCAGGAGCGCAGGAGCTCAATCTGCTGCGCTGCCGTCATCTCGCGGCTGGGGCCGAGATTTCGGAGGACGCGGCAAGCAAAGCCGCGGAAGCCATCTGCCGTCGCTGGATGGAGCACTGCGGTATAGTCCTCACCGGCGGTCGCCAGCCACTTGCCATCGCGTGAGAAGGCGACGTCCCATACGCCAGCATCGTGGCCGCGCAGGACCATCAGCTCTTTGCCGGCGCCGGTTGCCCACAGTCGGGTTGTGCCATCTTCGCAGGCGGTCGCCAGGTACTCGCCCGATGGGGCAAAGACCGCCGAACGCACCCGCGCAGTGTGCCCACGCAGCACCGACAGCAGGCGCACTCCTTGTGCGTCCCATGCCCAGATCCGGGCCGTCTTGTCGTCGGAGCTGGTGGCTAGCAGACGTCCGTCGGGAGAAAACGAGACGGCGCGCACGCGATCGGCATGGCCACTTACAACCTGCAGCACCTGACCGGTCTGCACGTCCCAGATTCGTGCCGTGCCGTCGTCACTTGCCGTGGCGACATAGCGCTCGTCCTTGGAAAACGTCGCATCGCGAATGTTGCCCTTGTGCCCTTTGAAGACCAGCAGCGGCGCTGGCGGGGTCCGGCTGAGATCCCAGATCCGCGCCGAGTAGTCACCGCTGCCTGTAAGCAGACGCTTGCCATCGGCAGTAAAGGCGACGGCGTTGACCCAGCCAGCATGCGGCAGCGTCGCCAGCAGCTGCCCAGTACCGGCGTCCCAGAGTCGCGCCGTCTTGTCGTCGCTACCGGTTGCGACCTGCGTGCTATTGGGCGAAAACGCGATCGCGTTTACCCCGGCCCCGTGCCCGCTGAGAACCGTCAGCCGGCTGCCGCTGGTGGTATCCCATATCGCTGCGCGCTCATCGAGGCTGGCTGTGCCGATGCGACTACCGTCGGCCGAAAAGGCGACAGCAAAGACGCTGTTTTCATGTCCCGAGAACAGAGTCAGGGCATTGCCGCGCTGCGTGTACCGCACCCTCGCCGCTGCATCCAGCCCGGCCGTGACCAGGGTGGAACCGTCCGGGGAGAAGGCCGCCGCCAGAATGCCAGCCCCATGCCCGGCATAGCGGGCGATCTCTTTGCTACTGCCGACATCCCACAGCCGGGCTGTGCCGTCCTCGCTGGCCGTCAGCACATACTTCCCGTCCGGCGAGAAGCTAGCCGCATATACCCAAGCGCTGTGCCCCTTAAGAGTGGCCACTTCGTGCCCATCGGCGCTGTCCCAGACCATGGCGTTTTGATCCGCGCTGGCCGTCACAACGAGCTTGCCGTTGGGAGAAAACGCCACAGCGTTTACCACTGCGGTGTGACCATTTAGCGTGACTAGCACTCGGCCACTCTCCGCGTCGCTGATGCGCGCTGTCTTGTCGTCTCCTGCCGTTGCCACGCGCAGGCCATCGGGGGAAAACGCCGCGCCATTGATGCCGCCGGTGTGCCCCTTGAGGGTTAGCGTCACGGCCAAGGGCTCACCTGGGCTGCTGCTGCTCCAGATGCGCGCCGTCTGGTCGGCGCTGCCGCTTAGCAACCGGGTGCCATCTGGAGAGAAGGCCACAGCGTTGACACTGCCCGTGTGCCCACTTAGCACCTGCAGGGGGCGTCCGCCTTCCGCCGTCCACAAGCGTAGCGTGTGATCGGCGCTGCCCGTGACCATCCGCTTGCCGTCTGGAGAGAAGACCGCACAGTTGACGCTGCCGGCGTGGCCACTGAGACGGATCCTCTCGCTACCGGTGGTGGCATCGAAGAGGCGAGCCGTAACGTCTGCGCTAGCGGTTAGCACCGTCTGACCATCGGGTGAAAACACAGCGGTGTTGATGGCATCGCGATGGCCACGCAGGGGCCGGGCAGCCAGCACCCGATAGGTCGTCCCGATCAGGCCCTGCAGCGCCGCGAGGTTGCTGGTGACGCTGCCGCTCGCCTTGCTAGCCTCATCCGCTGGAGCCGGGGGACTGGGCTGCAACATGGCCTGCATCCCCAACACCAGATCGCGGACGGTATCCTCTTTTGCCGGGGTCAGGCTCGGGCCAGGAGTTGGGGTGACCACCCCAGTCGGACAGCCCGTGCCCAGCGCTATCGCGAGAGCCAAGGGCCCGTAGAGCCGCCCCCTGGCCGCAGGCTGTGCGCCTTGCCTGACCGGCTCGCCGCCGCTCTGCTCGCGCCGCCCGCGTGGCGTTGCGGGCAGCATCACTCCCATGCTGCGCTGTGTCCCCATGCGCCCCCCTGGCTGGATATTGCGCTTGCAGCTACAGCGCCATGCCCTTTTTGTGGCTCATCAGCTCCTTCTGGACCTTCAAGAGGAGCTGGTTGGTCTCGACGAGCTCGCGGGTTCGAGTCCGAATCTGGATCGCCAGGCGCTCGCGCTCACGAGCCTCGTTGTCGAGCATCTTGCGGTACTTGTCCTGGACCTGCGCTTCGTCGGTCACATCGCGCTGGATCTCTAGCGCGCCGACCGGCTGACCATTGTCGTCTAGGATCGGGATGGCTGACAGCACGTAGCGGCGCGGCGGGGCATCGTCGGCCTGGCCGATCGGCTTGCCGTCGATCTCGTCGAGTCGAACATGCCGCTGGTCTCGCCAGCACTGCTGGGCAATGCACGACCCTTGGCAGATGCCCAGCCGCAGTACCTCGTGGCACTTGCGGCTCTTGAGGCTGCGGGCTTCCGAGCGGGGAAACATGGCGAAGAACGCGCGATTGTACTCGACGATGTTGCGCTCAGCGTCGCAGATGAACCAGCTGTCGATGATTACATCGGACTGCGCCTTAAACTGCTGGATGAAGCGCTCCAGAGCTGGGTGCATAGGGTCATCCTAGCGGCGATTGACCGGGAGAACAAGCCTGCGTAGACTTTGAATGAATGGGCTCCCGACTTTCAATCAGCCTTAAGATGATTCTGACGAGTCTGATTCTCATCCTGCTCATCGTCGGGCTACTTGGAGCCACAAGCATCTACTACAGCCGACGAACGTTCGACGAAGCGGCGGAGCGTCTGTCGGCGGCTTACAACTCGGCGCTGGAGACGCGGGCCGAGACGCAGACGCTGACTGTCGCTGAGAGCGCTCGCACGGCGCTGATGCAGACGGACTACAGCAGCCTGCAGAACTTTGTGCCGCAGGCGGCCAAGATCGACCGCGACATCGTTGCGCTCTACGTCATCACCGACAACGGTCTTATCGCCGCGCACAGTGACTCGCGGTTCAAAGAGGGACAGCCGGTGGCGGAGGTTGATCCTCTGCTCGGCCCTGAGATGGCGAAGATCTCGAAGCCGGTCACCAAGGAAATCGAGGCCGAGGCGCGGGGCAGCAAGGAGAAAGAGCGGCGCAAAGTCTTTGCTCGCCCCGTTGTTGCCTCGGGCAAGAAGTTCGGCACGCTCGTAGTCACCTACAGCATGGCTTCGCTGCAGCGTCAGCTCGACGAGATCGAGGTCAAGAAGAACAGCGACGCACAGGCCTATGGCGTGCAGATCGGCCTCCTGGGCCTGGTCTTTCTGCTGGTCGGTGCGGGTCTGGCCGTGTTCCAAGGGTTACGGATTGCGCGGCCGATCAAGCTGCTGGCGCTCGGGGCGTCGCAGATCGCCGGTGGTCAGATGGACGCCCGCGTGGCCGTCGATTCCAAAGACGAGATCGGCCTGCTCGCTGACAACTTCAACTACATGGCCGATCGACTGCAGGCGCTCCTCGATGAGACCAAGGCCAAGGCTGTGCTCGAGAAAGAACTGGAGCTGGCGCGGACCATTCAAGAGACCCTCGTTCCCCCGGCTGAACTTCTTGAGCGTGGACCGCTGCGGGTTGCAGGGCACTTCCAGCCGGCCACGCAGTGCGGTGGGGACTGGTGGGCGGTGCATGACATCGTTGATGGACGCATCCTCGTCATCATCGGCGATGTCACCGGGCACGGGGTTCCAGCAGCGATGATCACCGCAGCCGCCAAGGCAGCCTGCGATGTCGGGCGGGCGCTAGAAGGCCCCCGCTTGACCGCTGCGCGAATTCTCGAGCTGATGAACCGTGCGATCTACGAAAGTGCCCGTCGTCGCTTCGTGATGACCTGCTTCGCTTGTGTGATCGATACCCGGGCGCGCTCCATCACCTACGCGAACGCTGGGCACAACTTTCCCTATCTGTATCGCCACCCCAGCACGCTGCGTGAAGGCGAGAGCGAGATTACCGTCCTCATGTCGCGCGGAAATCGCCTGGGCGATGTGCCCGACTCGACGTTCGCTGAGGCCTCGCAGGCCCTGCGCAGCGGCGACCGACTGGTGTTCTACACCGACGGCCTAATCGAGTGCGAGAGCCCCACCGGCGAAGAGTATGGCGAGAAGCGGCTACGCAGCGCGATCCGCGCGGCGGGCGATCAGGGGCCGGCGCAGATGCGCGACTCGCTGATGGCTACCGCTGCGCAGTTCTATGGCAACTGCCCACGCAAGGATGACATTACGCTCGTCGTGGCCCAGCTGTCCTAGCCGCGATCGCTCCCTCATCCAGCTGAGCTGAGCCTTCGCGCTGAGGTGACCGGCGCCGGGTCGAGCCGAGCAAGAGTGGGCGATGGTGGGGTTTGAAGGGCCGCGCAGCTGGCCACATTTGAGGGGCTTGGTGCTTGGCTGGGGCGATCGCGCGAGAGGATTTGCCGGGGGGCAGTCGCGGCGCCTGGTTCGTTAGCCGCGAACGTGCAAGCGAGCTACGGTCGGTAGCCAGGCGCGCCGGCTGGGCGAGGCGGCGGTGCTCCAGTGTGGGAGCCCCCACCGGGCTGGCCTCCCGGCGACATGGCCGGAGCAGGGCGGTAGGCTGGCGCTCCTTGGCCGCCGGCCGGTGCGCTCGGGGCGGGGCGGTACGCTGGAGCCGCTGGGCCGCCACCGTATCCAGGCGCGGCGGGGGCAGGCCGATAGGCCGGAGGACCCGGAGGCGTCGGCTGAGCCGCCGGAGGGGCCGGGCGATAGGCTGGGGCCGGTTGTGCGCCATAGGCCGGGGGAGCTGGCCGATAGGCTGGAGCCGGCTGAGCGCCATAGGCTGGAGCCGGCTGAGCGCCATAGGCTGGAGCCGGCTGAGCGCCATAGGCCGGGCGAGGTGCCGGCGGCGGCTGCATCATCGGAGCCGGCGCAGAGTAGCTCGGCGCACCATAGGCGGGAGCCGGGGCTCCATAGACTGGGCGAGGCGGCGGCGCGGGCTGATGCACGACCGGACCCGGCGCGACGTAGGCCGGCGGGGCCGGGGCTACCGGCGCCGGGGCAACGTAGGCCGGACGCGGCGGTGGCGCTGGCTGATAGACTGTCGGGCCCGGGGCAACGTAGGCCGGCGGGGCCGGAGCCACTGGCGGTGCGACGTAGGCCGGACGCGGCGGCGGCGGCTGATAGACCGTCGGGCCAGGGGATATGTACGTGGGCTGCGACGGAGCGACATAGGTTCCCGAGGAGGGAGGCACTACGTAGGTTCCGCCCGAGGTGGACCAGTGTCCGCGGTAATACGTGTTTCCGACGTAGCGCGGCGCGACGTAGACGTAGCCGCTGCGCGCTGGGGCACAGTACCCACGTCCCCAATACCAGCGACCGTTCCAATCCCATCGACCAGGGACCCACGTCGAGCCGTAGCCGCAGCCGAGGACTGACTCGTAGCGCGGCGGAGGCGGCGCCATGCTGACCGTCACCGGCGGCGGCGGCCCATAGGGCACCTCGACGACGCTGGTCTCATAGACCGGAGTGGGCTCCACATAGGTTTCGGTGTAGCAACCGGCTAGACCAGCAATGCTCACAAGGGTGGCACTCAGACGTCTCATGGGCACAGTCTCCTCTAGTACATCGGACAATGTAACCGATCCGACGGGTCGCGCGGCGATTTCTTCACCAGCGCAGGGACGGCAGTGAGCCCATCTGCCAGGCTGGCGTCCTAGCGATCGGCCGTCGCCCCATCCCCCGCTGGCGAGGACAAGCGCCCAGGATCGAGCTGCTTTAGGCGAGCCATACGCGACAGTAGCTGCGTAAGCTCGTCGCCGGGCAGGCGATAGGCCACGTGCAGCTCGGGCTGGTTGCGCCGGGCATTGCGTGGTGCCGCGACCAGCTGAAGCGGCTCCAGAAAGTTGGCGAGTCCGATGAAAACGAGAGCTGGGCGCCGACGGAGCTCCTGCGTCCGCTGCTGCAGCGAGCGCACAGCTTCGGTGGCGGCTGGAAGGCTGCGATAGCCCACCACCACGCCCAGATCCAGCCCATCGCCTACCGCCAGCGCCGCGCTGACAAAGTCGGCGTTTTCCGCGAACTCAGGGAGGCCCAGGCTGCGCAGCTGATCGCGCATGGCGCTAGGCATCAAGGACGCGACGAGCAGGGCGGGACGACCTGTTCTGGCCCGAGGGGCCCGTGCCAGCGCATTCATCAGCTCGGCGTGGCTGCGCGCTCCCTCTTCCTCGCCGCGAAAGATGTCCACGACCTGCCGGGTCGACAGGCGGCTACCGAAGACGACAGTCCGCGGCGTCAGCATCGCCGCGGCGGCGCTGTGGGCGGGGTCGAAGGCCGGCAGGTTCGGGCTGGTCGCGGTGGTTGCGTCACTGGTAGGCGGGGCTGCTTCAATCAGCGGGACCCCATGGTACTCGACGGCAGTGGCTTGGCCGGCCCGTCGCTGTACGGCGGCAAAGATGCGCTCTTTGATCAGGTCGCCGCGCACCACGATGGCGATCTCCGGAGCGATCGTACCCAAGCCCGAGAGCCCGACCGCAACCGCTTCCAGCTGGAGCGTGGGATGATCGCAGAGCTGTTCCAATGCCGACATCGCGCCGGCTGGCAGCAGGCCGACGACCTCGTCGAGGCTCGCCAGCTGACGGAGCCCTGTCGGACCGCTGACATCGATATCGAGCACGGCATCGAGCCCACGCGGCAAGAGGGCCACAAGGTCAGCGTCGCTGCGGCTCAAGCGATCGAGACTGCTCTTGATATTGCTGCGCCCACAGCCCCAGCCAGCAGAGAGGCCGATCGCCAAGCACACGAGCAGCAGCACATTCAGGCGAGGCACGCGCATCGTGGACCTAGGTTCGCACGTTCGTGCAGCGGCGCCAAATGCCAGGGCGGCTCAGAACGATTGCGCGCGCAGCCACCTTTCGCTGAAATGCCAGCCTGCACAGCTATGACTGACTACCGACGCGAGCTTGAGCAAAGTGGTGAAATTGACGGCCTGTATTTTGAGATCCTCCGTGCTCGGAGCTCGGCGGGAGAGCATGGCCGGCCGGGCGAGCCGCGCTTGCTGGTGGCGCTGCCGGGCTTCCTAAGCGATGGGCGGCAGCTCAAGCGACTGGCGCGTGAGCTTGGCCGCCGCTGTCTGTTGGTGGACCCAGTTGGCTCGGGGCGCTCGCAGGCACCCAGCGAAGCCAGCGAGTACGCCTGGCCGCGCCAAGTACAGCGCCTGTTGGCTCTGCTGCAGGCGGTGTCCTCGGGGCCGGTTGATCTGCTGGGGTTTTCTATGGGCGGGATGTGGGCACAGCAGGCGCTGCTGGTTGCGCCGCAGCAGTTCGCGACCAGTACCTTCGTCTGCAGCGCGGGTCGCCTGAGCCCACGCCAGCGGAGCATCCTGCTGGGGCTACGAGCGCTCTTTCGCTCTGGGGTGTCGCGGCTGGACGTCTGGCGGGTCCTGGCGCCACTTCTGTTCTCGGCGGAGTTTCTGGAGCGCCCGAGTGCCGTTGCCCTGCTCGAGATGCTGGCCAGCGATCCGCGCTCGCACTCGGCGGCGGCCGAGCAGGAGGGCCAGGTGCCGTTACTGCAGCTGGATGCCATGCTGGCCCACGATGCGATTCCCGGGCTGTCAGCGCTGTATTCAGCGACAAACCTGGGGGGGCTGCCGCGCTGCCTGGTGATTGGAAGCGAGCTCGACATCTTGATGTCGGCCGCGACCCAGCGCGAGCTTTCGGAGTGCCTACGGGCACCGCTGCAGGTGGTGCCAGGCGCAGGGCATACCGTCTGGCTGGAGCGCCCCAGCGAGCTCGCGACCCTGCTGCGGGAGGTCTGGGTGGCTTAGTTGGCGATGGAGAGCGTGTGCTCTCAATTGACAGCGGGGCATCGAAGC
Organism: uncultured Myxococcales bacterium; assembly: GCA_964628555.1. GTDB lineage: Bacteria > Myxococcota_A > Polyangia > Palsa-1104 > JAEUJZ01 > JAEUJZ01. The sequence continues at coordinate 58,967 of CAZVMD010000001.1, forward strand.
GGATAACACCTTGCGCATGTCCGAGGACCTAGTTGTCCTGCGCGAGATCCTTCAGCGAGAGCTCGAGACGATTAACGCCTATGAGCGCATGCTATCGCGCATTTCCGACCCCACCCTGCGCCAGATCATCGAACACGTCACCGACGAAGAGCGGGAGCACGTGGCCGAGATGTATGAGCTGATCATGGAGCGCGATGAGCGTCAGCGGCAGCGTGCGGCGGACGGTCGCGCACAGCTGGCTGGCATGTCGCTAGTCGCTGCGGCGCCCTCGCAAGAGACGGCAGCTGCGGTGGCCGGACTGGGGGACAAGGCGCTGATCAGTGCCGCGGAACCTGGCCACACTGCGCCGACACCTGAGATCCTGCGCAGCGATCCGCGCCCGCCACCGCCGCCGCTGTTTCCCGACGGAGCGTGGTCGGTCGGCGGGCTAAAGAAGCTGCCGAGCTCTGACCCGGCCGGGTCGCAGTAGGCAGCAACCGAGCAGCCCTGTTGTAGGCTAGCGCCCGCGCTTGGCCCTGTCGCAGGCCCGGGTTAACCCTTTGCTACCCATCGCTGAATCCGAGGAAAACATGCCCGATTCGAGCAACTTCTTGACTCACGAGCACATGCCGCTGTCCGCCGAGCGCTGGCGTGAACTGAACATGGCGGTGGTGGAGGTCGCCCGCCGTCGCCTGGTGGGGCGGCGCTTCCTGGACCTCTATGGGCCGCTGGGCTCGGGAGTTCAGTCCGTCGCCAATGATGTCTTTGCCGGCACCGAGCGGGCGGCCATCGGTGTCCTGGGCGAGGAGCCCAAGCCGCCGGTGCGCGCGGCGGGGCGACAGATGTTGACCATCCCGATCCTGTACAAGGACTTTTCGCTGTACTGGCGCGATGTTCAGACGGCGGAGCAGTTCGGCACGCCGCTTGACATGTCGGCCGCGGCCGGAGCGGCGAGCTTTGTCAGCGACCGGGAAGACGACATGGTGTTCAACGGCGTCGCCGAGCTAGGTCTGCCTGGGCTTGCCACCGTGCCTGGCCGACATGTGCTGCCGCTTGGCGACTGGACGCGAGTCGGGGCCGCCATCGCCTCCGTATCCGCTGCGATCGAGCGCCTAGTCGAGAGTGGCTTTTACGGCCCGTATTGCCTGGTGACCAGCCCCCACCTACACGCCAAGCTGGCGCGCTTCGTCGAGAACACGGGGGTGTCCGAGCTGAACCATATCCGTGAGGTCTGCACGGATGGCGTGTTCCGCTCGAGCGTACTTTCGAAGAACACCGCTGTGGTGCTGTCCACCGGGCCCCAGAACTTCGACCTAGCCGTCGCTCAAGACTTCCGCGTGGCCTACCTAGGGGCAGAGCAGATGAACCATCCATTCCGCGTCTTCGAGTGTGCGGTGCTGCGAATCAAGCGCTCGCAGGCGGTATGCACGCTCGAAGCCAAAGAGTAAATTTTACGACACCGAGACCGAACAGGAGCTGGGAGGAGAATCGATGGTGAGCACCGAGATCGACAAGGTCCCCACGTGGCGGATGGCGACGGAAGAGCCGCTGTGGCTCGCGCCAGCCGACGACGAAGACGAGGACGTCGAAGACGAAGACTTCGACGATGAGGACTTTGACGACGAGGACCTCGATGAAGACGAAGACTTCGACGATGAAGACGAAGACTTCGACTACGACGAAGAAGACGACGACGAAGAGGACGACGACGATCTCGATGATGACGAGGACGATGACGACCTTGACGACTTCGAAGATGACGACGACGACGACTTTGAAGACGAGGAGGACGAGTAGGCGCCAGTTTGGCACCCACTCGTAAGGCAGGTAGCGAGCATGACCGACGAATATCAGATCCAGATCGCGACGAGCCCAGGTCAAGCGAAAGCGGCCCGGGACTGCACCGTGCAAGTTGAGGCCCTTGCGCCTGAGGCCGGTGAGCTGGCGAGCTCGCGCTTCCGTCTGCGAATCGGGGATCGTCAGCTGGTGGTCGATGCTCGCCGCGCAGAAGTACGCGGCAACACCGTTTCGTGGACCCTGATCGACGAGGGGGGTGGACAGCGAGTGGTCGACGTCGACGGGGTTGCTCCCGAGTTTAAGATCAGCGTGACGGGTGGCGAGAGCCTGTCGGCACGTGCGGTGGACAGCCGCGAGCTAGCACTGCGGGGGCAGGGCGGGGCAGGGGCCGCCGGCAGCGGTGAGCTCCGGGCGGCCATGCCAGGCAAGGTGGTCAAGGTGCTCTGCAAGGTGGGGGACGTCGTCAAGGCCGGCCAGGGCTTGCTGGTGATTGAAGCCATGAAGATGGAGAACGAGCTTCGGCCGACGCTGGCCGGTAAGGTTACGGCGATCAGCGTTCGCGAGGGGCAGACCGTCGAGGGCGGGCAGCCTCTGGTCTCCGTCAGCAATGAGTAGCCCACCACTCTGCCGCCGCCGCTGGCAGTCCGGCGGTGGCGCTGTGCATCGGAAGGAAGCCGCGAACATGCAAACGTCGATACACCGCCTCGCTCGGCATACTGCCCTCGGCATTCTCGCTCTTATGCATGCCTTCCTCGGTGCAGGCTGTGGGCAGGGATCGGCGGACATCAAGGGGGCGGACGGCGCGCTGCCCTTCGGCGGACGCACCATCAAGTTCCAGAGCACCTACGCCTATTTCCCGTCGGACTATGCGGTCGCCATCGTGCGCGACACTATGCCGCAGGATGAGGCCTGCCGAAAGCTAGCGATGTACAGCCGGACCAAGCCGCCGCTGGCGGGCCTGCCGGTCTTGCCGCACAGCGAGGAGCACTACGCGCTGGTGATGGCGCTGGATTCGGTGATGATGGGTGACGACGTAACGCTCGACCCGACGGATCGCGGACCGACAGTCGATATGCGCTATGGCGTGCTGGCGCGCTATGCCGTCGGCAAGAACCAGAACCCCATCGAAGCCTGGCCCGCTTCTGGCGTCCTCCGCATCGCCGAGCTGCAGCAGTACAAGCGTGTCACCGGCGAGTTCAAGCTTGGTTTCCCCGGCGGCGAACACATCGAAGAGTCGTTTGCTATCGACGCCTGTCCGTAACCGACCCTGTCCGCCCTGCCGCGCTCAAGCGCTGGGACCCACACATGCCGCACGAGATTCGCTTCGACGACATCGAGACCCTAAGAGCCCGAGTCGGTGAGCCCTTCAGCCCATACGGTGACGCGCTCCTGGTCACGCAAGAGATGATTCAGCGCTTTGCCGATATCACCGGTGATCAGCAGTGGATTCATGTCGATGTCGATCGCGCGCAGCGTGAGAGTCCGCTTCAGGCGACGATTGCGCATGGCTTTCTGATCTTGAGCTTGCTGCCGACTCTGCGGCTGCGATCGGACCTGCGAATCGTGGGGCACGGCAGCGCGCTCAACTATGGAGCTGATCGCCTGCGCTTTCTGACCCCGGTGACGAGCGGCAGCCGTGTCCGCGCCCGGGCCCGCATTGTCGCCGTCGAAGCCAAAGCCCGTGGCGTGTTGGTGACCGAGGAGATCGAGGTTGCCATCGCTGGCCGCGAGGCCGAGAAGGCTGCGCTCGCCTATACCATGCTCGTGCTCTACCTGCCGCCGCAGTCCTAAGCGGCTCGGCGTCGAGCTTAGCGATACAATAAGCCGTTCGGGGACTGGCTCCGCCCCTCCGTGACTTGCGCGGGAATGCTTGGGGCCAGGCATCACACAGGGGGGAGTACGCGATGCGCCACCGGCTCGGACTGCTTGCGTTGTTCTGTGTTGTCGCCGTGGAGAACGGCTGTGGAGACGACTTTCACTCCGCCGGTTTTCTCGAGCGAGCCGATACCACTCTGGCCAACAATCGCACTGCTGTGGCCATGGGGCTCGGCGATCTGGATGGCGACCGAGACGCCGACGTTGTCGTCGCCAACAGCCAAAACGAGCTCAATGTCCTGATCAGCAAAGGGGACGGTAGCTTCGCGACCGGGGTGGCCTATCCGCTTGACCAAGGGGCGAATTCTCGCCTGGTGGTGCTTGGCGATTTGAGCGGGGACGACCGAGTCGATGTCCTGGTTGCCAACGACAACCTCAACACCATCAGCGTGTTCTGGAACTTGGGCGATGGAGCGCTGCAGGCCGCTGGGCCGGCGATTTCCGTTAGCTGTCGTCCGCGGGCGGTCGCACTGTCCGACATGAACGGCGACCGCTTGTCCGATGCAGTAGTCGCCTGCGAGGGGCCGAACGAGATTCATGTGCTGAAGAACAAGGGTGGACAGGGCGGCTTCGATGCGCCCTATGTGCTTGGCTACGAGCAGACGGCTGGCATGGGGGGGAATCTTCCCATTCCCCGCAGCTTGGCAGTCGCGCAGCTTGATGCGGACGGCCGGCCAGACATTGTCGTCGGGACCGATAGCGACCTGCGGATCCTCATCAGCCCGGCGGAGGGACCGCGTAGCTACGTCGTCAGCTTGCCGCTTAGCATGCGTGCTCCTGCCGTGGCGATTGGCGATGTCAACGGCAATGGCACGCCGGATCTTTGGGCGCTGGTGGGAGGGCAGTCTGTGCAGGTGTTCGAAGCCGCCACCGGTGGGACGTTCAATCGGCTGGTTAGCTACAACAACGTCGGAACCTCGGCGCGCGCTGCCAACCTTGGCTTGGGCGTCGCTGACTTTGTCAAGGATGGCCGCAGTGACTTTTTGGTGACGCTCAGCAACCCAGCTGAGGTCAAGCTTGTGGTGAGCCGCGGTGAGCGCGATGCCGTCGATGTGCCGATAAGTACGTCCTATCAGTACCCCATAGGCTTGACGACCTGCGACGGCTGTTTTGCAGTCGGTGATGTCAGCGGAGACGGACGACCGGACGTGGTGCTGCGCAATGGGACGCGCATCGGCGTGCTGCTCAACGCCTCGCTGTAGCGCGGACTGGGCGGGGTCGGCGCGCCCGGCTTCGCCAAGTCGGCGCAGCGGGGGGAATAGATCGCAATAAAACCTCGTAGCTGCGGTAACATGTACGACGACCTGCTGAGGCAGAAGGCCCACTGTCTATGCTCTGCCCCCCACGCATGCGCTGCGCCCTCCTTGCGGTGCTCATCGGCCTCGGAATCTCCGTCGCCGTTGCGCCGCCGCATGCTCTGGCTGAGTCTGGTAAGGGGCGAGGCGGTGAAGCGCAGGCGCTGGCCTTGTTCCGGGAAGGCCAGGAGCTCAAGAAGGCGGGCAAGTTCAAGCAGGCTCTGGCGAAAACCCAGGAAGCCTACGCTGCCCTGCCAACCCCGACGCTGCTGTGGCCTCTCGCCGACCTCTACTACCTGTCTGTGGAGCCGATCGCTGGCTTAAAGGCGCTGGCTCGCTACCGGCGCGAGATGACTCCGTCGGATATGGAGCCGGGGCAGCAGCTAGCAGATGCCGAGAAGCTGGAGGGGCTGCTGCGCGCACAGCTTGCCTACTTGCGAGTCGTCGTCCCTGCCGGCACCAAGGTTTCGCTCGACGGTGAAGAGCTAGAGTCGGTGCAGCGCGCCGAGCGAGTACCGGTCAACCCGGGGTCTCACCGCATGCTGCTAGTCAGTGAGCGAGGCCGCAGCGAGTACAAATTTGAGGCCCGTACCGGCGAAGAGCTGACTGTTCCTGGGGCCGAGTCTGCAACGGTCGCTTCCGCTGGCTATTTTCCGCATCCGCTGACTTGGGGCGCGGTCGGGCTGACCTCGGCGCTGCTGCTGTCGAGCACCGTGGTTGGAGGCTTGGCGCTCAGTGATGCCCAGTCGCTGAGCAGCCGCTGTCCGGATCGGCTCTGCACGGTGATGAATGCAGCTGACCTCGTCGCGCTGAACGAGCAGATCAGCAACCAGCACAACCACGCTCTCGCCGCGCGCGTGCTGCTGGGTCTCACGGCCGTCTTTGCCGTTGGCACGACCGCACTGATCCTCTTCGACTGGCAGCGCCAACGCTCTGGACGCACGCTGCTTGGGCCGAAAGCCGCGCCAACCGACGGACGCGCTGGCCTTGCGCCGAGCTTGCCGCCTGGGATCGGCATGCTGCTGGGAGGGCGGCTCTGAGCAGCGAAAAGAAAGATAGCTTCTTCGGCGATGAAGCGCTGATCGGCAAGACCATCGACAACCGCTACCTGGTCGAGAAGCGCTTGGGCGAAGGCGGCATGGGTGTCGTGTACCGCGCTCGCCATGTGGTGCTGAACAAGTCCGTCGCCGTCAAAGTGCTGCGCAAGGCGCACGACGAAGGTGCATGGAAGCGCTTCGTGCAAGAGGCTCAGAGCGCGTCCTCGGTAAACCACAACAACGTCGTCGGCATCAGCGACTTCGGTGTTATCTCAGGCCATGCCTACCTGGTCATGGAGTATCTCGACGGCGAGACGCTGACGGATCTGGTCAATCGCGGTCCGACTGAGCCGGTGCGGGTCTGCCGAGTTGGGGCGCAGATCGCCCGCGGGCTACAGGCCGTCCACGAAAAGGGCGTCATCCATCGCGACCTCAAGCCTGACAACATCTTTCTCGTCGAGAGAGAGGGCAAAAAGGACGTCGTCAAGATCGTCGACTTTGGTCTGGCCAAGATCGAAGCCGGTCAGCGGCTGACCCAGGACGGCACGGTGGTCGGAACCGCCGAGTACATCTCGCCGGAGCAGGTAACCGGTCAAGATACCGACGCACGCAGCGATCAGTATTCGCTCGGCTGCATCCTCTATGAGCTGCTAACAGCGCAACTTCCGTTCGAAGGCGAGTCGACCGCGACGCTAATTTATAAGCACGTCTATAAGTCCCCTAAAGCGCCGCGGAAGCTACGACCCGAGATGAATATTCCTTCGTCTCTAGAGGCCGTGGTGCTCAAGTGCATGGCGAAGAAGCCCAGCGAGCGCTTCGCCAGTATGGCAGCGCTTGAACAGGCGCTGCTCGCCGAGGAAATGCTGCTGTCGCCAAAAACGAGTGGGGCCAATGAGGCGCTTGCCACTCGTTCCCACCCAGCCCTCGACCGGCCCTGGCTGTACTGGGGGGGCATTGGTGGTGGCATCAGTGCGCTCCTGGTCTTGGCCTTTGTGCTGCTGACTCGTCCGACGACGGTGCCGGGGCCTGTTCCAGTGCCGGTCAGGCTAGCCGATCTGCGCCCGCCTGGGCCGGCTCTACCGCCTCCCCGTCCAGCTGACCTGGCGACGGCGCTGGTGCGGGATCTTGCGACGCCGGAGGTGGTCGATCTGGGCGATGACTCCGGGGGGGAAGAGGCTACCGCAGACGGGGGGGATGGCACCGCTGCGACCGATGTGCCTGAAGAACCAGATCCGTCAGGGGAGACCACCAAGCCCGAGACGGGAAAACCGGGCGACAAGCCCAAGAGCCCACGCTCGACCGTCGTGCGGTTCAGTATTGAGCCGAAGGCGGCGCCAGCCAGCGTGACCTGCAGGCGCAGCCGAACTAGCTGCCGCGGCAGCTGTCAGGTCGGGGTCAGTGAAGGCGCCTCATGCACCGTCGCTGCGCCCGGCTACGTCAGCAAGACCGTACGGGTTCGCGAGATCAAGGCCGAGCACGGCAAGCGGACGGTGCGCATCACGCTGTCGCCGGTGAAGCTGAAGCTGAAGTAGCCGCTGGGCGGTCGCCGCTTGGCCCACATCGGCAGGCTCCGGCTAGCGCTCTTCTGACTCGGGAAGCGAGACCTCTTCGGCCGGTCTGCCTTCGGGAGGGTCAGCTGGGCGGGACAGGGCGCCGGTCAACGTCGCCGGGTCAATGGCTTCGCGCGGGCAGTGGGTAAGGCGCAGCGGGCGAGCCTCATCGCCCAGTAGCGCGGACAGCAGGATATCGAGGGCCATGCTCTGTCCAGGCCGGGGCCCCGTGGAGCTGGGGGAGCCCCCGGTTGTGGGGCCAGCCTGGCAGCGCTGCAGGTAGGCCTCGGCGACGCGGAGCAGGAGCTGGGTACGCTGGGAGGACAGCCGTGTCGCTTCACGACCGAGGATGAGCTCGGGCGGAGCAAAGAGTAGGCGGCTGAGATCCCAGGCGAGCGAGACGGAATAGCTGGATCGGTCGCCGTCGGGCAGGAGCTCGCTCAACGTGTCGGTGCGGGTGGAGTAGGCCCACTGTGTGCCACGGCCCCAGGTGGCGCGAAGCTGTGGCAACAGCGCTGAGAGACGCAGTCGCACAGCCAGCTCGCGCAGGCGCTGGCGATCCAGGCCGTTTTGGCGCAGCGCCTGCCGCTGCAGTCGAGATAGCTCAGCCAGCGACGAGCCGCTCGGGTCGGCCCGCAGCGGACGCGGCAGCAGTGCGAGCAGCGTGCCCAGCAACACCATGAGCATTGGCACGGCCAGCTGTCGCGGCAGAAGCAAGGGGGGGACTGGCTGTGTAAGGAGAGTGGCGGACTTAAAGGGTGTCGAGCCGGGGAACATGTGACCTCCAGTGGAAGAGCAGCGTGTGGGAGGTCATCGGCGACTGCTGCGTGGCAGTTGCGCGCCTATCTGCACAATCGTGCGGCGATCAGGGGATCGCCAGCCGATCGCGATTTTCAGCTACGGCATCGCCAGCATTTTCGGTCTGCGATAGGCGCTCAAGCCAGTCAGCCACGAGCTCGTTGAAGTCACTGCGCTGGGCGGCGGCCAATGGCGGCAGGCGCGCAGGGCGATAGCGGAACGGATCCACTGGCTTGCCGGCCAGCCGTAGCGAGAAGTGAAGGTGCGGCGTCATCGCCAGTGCCGCGGCCGGATACGGGCCGGTCTGACCGACGTAGCCGATGACTTGGCGCAAGCGCACGCTCTGGCCCAGCTTCACGTTCTTGGCGAAGCGACCCAGGTGTTGATAGGACGACTCTAGGCCGCTTGCGTGTGCCAGGACCAAGGTCAGCCCACCTGGGCTGCGCTGGCCGTGAAACACGACTCGGCCGGGAGCCGCGGCAAGCACGGGGGTTCCGACGGGCGCTGGGTAGTCGGCCGCTAGCTTGGTTCGCTCGGCATGCAGCGCGGCCTTTGGCAGAGCCTGCCGGGCGCTGCTTGCGGTCGGCTCAAGGGGTCGTGTCAACTGGAGCGGGGCGCGACAGAGGACCCGGCCCAGGCTCTCGCCCGACTCGGTGAAATAGTGCAAGGCGGCCCCGGGCGCAGCACCGGCGTTGTCCAGCGCGGCGTAGGCCTGAGGGCCTAGAAACGCCCGCAGGCTTGTCGGCCTGGCCGAATCACCCCGGCCTCGAGAGCGCGGCTGATACTCGGCGGCCAGCAGGCGTCCATAGCGATAGAACGTGGAGCCAATGCGGATCTTTTCGATCAGCACGCGGAGCCGGTCGCCGGCCCGTCCCTCGATGCCGAGAGCTTGATCGCAGGCAAAGACCTCGGCCAAGCGGCTGGCCAAGGCCGGGTGTTCACCAGCCTGCGCGACGGCGCCGGCCAGATCTCCGTCACGTGCAAGTTCTAGCCACACAAGCTGCGGCGTGCGCTCCATGGCCTGATCGAGGCGATAGGTCACAAAGCGCTCGGTGCTACCTGTTGCGACCCGCTCCAGGTGGTAGCCGGAGCTTTCCGTTAGACGGTAATCGACGGCGGCCAGCCCGTCCTCGCTATCGTAATAAAACGTCAGCGACTGCTTTGGTCCAAGGCCCCCAGGATCGAGCAGGGGGCGCAGCGTCGCCAGCAGCTCATCGGCGGTGACCCCCGACACACCTTGGGTGCGAAGAACTGCGGCGAGCTGCTCGTGGCCCTTGAGGCGGACTTCGCTGACTCGCGGATAGTCGGGCAGGCTGGGGAGGTTCCGACCGCGACGTACCTGGCGGGCTGGCACCGGCGGTGTCCCGGCCGGGCCTTGCAGGCGTGGACTTAGCGCGGCTCGTCGGCCCGTATTGGCCAGATCGATTAGCGCCGGCACCGAGGTATTGGTGCGGTAGTAAAGGACGTACAGATTGATCGCCGCCAGCACGGCCAATACTCCACCGAGAGCCACCGGAGTGCGGTAGCGGCGCCAAAATGGGACGCTGCTGCGCATTCGTCGCGAGCCTGCCCCCATGCCGACGCGGTAGGACGAACCGCTGGCGCGCTTGCGAGCATGGCGCCGTGAACCTGGCAAAAGGCGGAGGTCTGACAGAATACGCAGCGTAGTCGATGCGGAATGACGACGACGCGACATGCGTAGACTTTGACGAGTAGCACGCAGCCTTTCGGCTGTGAATTTTTCTGCTCGTTTCTCGGCGGCTGGAGGCAGGTGCGGACGGCGGCAGGAAGGGGGGCAGTGAGGTGAGCGGGCGCTAGCGCCCAAAGAGGCCGCGCAGGCCGTCCTGCAGTCGATTCGGGGTCGGCTGCGGCGTCGGCTGTCCAGCCGGCTGCGGCTGTCCCAGATTTGGCAGGTTGATCGGTAGCTGCGGCGGTGCCGCTCCGCCCCCGCCAAGGGCGGGCAGAGCGCCGCCACGGTTCTTCAACAGCTCGGCACCGCGTCCTCGCGCGACGGCCTGCAGCAGGGCAGCGACGGTGCGGCCGATGTCGGTGATCTGCAGCTGGGGGTTCGTCATAGAGCCGCCCAGCCGCAAGCCGACTGGAATGGCGCTGTCGGGAACGACCTTGCCTCCCGTCGCTGCTGCGATGGTCTTTGGCGTCAGGTCCAAGGTCCCGGCCATGTTGATCGACTTGTCGAGCCCGATGCTGCCGGTCAGAGCCAGCGCGCCCTCCTCGGTGGCGATGCGCAGCGGCGTGTTGGTGTGCAGCTTGCCTCCCTCGATTCGGAACTGCGCCTGCAGGTTACGAATCGTCATGTCGCGATTTCCGCCACTCTGGCCGAACTGCTTGTTCATCTGGTTCAAGAGCGGGTTTACGACCTGCGGGCTGAGCCCGGCACCGACAAAGTGCCCGTCAGTCAAGCCGAGTCCCAGCTGACCGGTGATGCGAGGCGCGATATCGGCCCAAGAGAGCCCACTGCCGTCGGCGCTAAGATCCATCGTGCCGCGCCCGGAGATCTTTTTGCCGGTCTCCCCCCCGCGCAGGGCGATTACGTCGCCGATGTCGATGCGGTCGAGCTTGGCCCGCAGGTTGAATCGCGGCCGGCTTGGCCCAAAGTCGATCGTCGAGCCGCTGGCGCTGACATTGCCGCCCAGGGCCTGACCGCGCAGTGACTTTAGCACCAGCTTGCCGTCGACCATCGTGACCTCAAGGAGGAAGTCACGTACCGCGGCGCCTTTGTAGCGGCCGCTGTCGATCTGCAAGCGCCCGTTAAGATCTAGCTGCTTAATCCAGCGGGGCGTCTGGCCGCTTGAGCCGCTGGACTTGCTGTCGCTGTCGGCGTCGCTCTCGCTCTTCTTGTCGCCGAGGATGCGGTCGAGATCGAGCCGATCGGCGTTGAAGTTGAAGGCGATCTTGCGTGGCTGGTTCAGGCCGACGATCTCGCCTGTGCCCTTGATCGTCCCACCAGCGACGCTCATCGTAAACTCGTCGAGCCGCGAGCGGACGCTGCTGAGCTTGTTCGGGTTGCCGTCGACGCTAAGAGCGATACGCAGCTTGCTGTCCATCAGGCCGCCGAGGCTGCCGCGGTTGAGAGCCGGCAGGACGCTCGCCAGCTTGGCCAAGTCCAGATCGACCAGAGGGACTTTGACGTCGAGATTGTTGTTGCCCAGATCGGCCTTGCCGTTGACCCGCACCGTGCCGCCCGGCAGCGTCAGCTCAGCTAGGCGCACACTAACCACCCGTCCGGTCCGTTCGACTTGCGCGCGCAGGCGCATCGGCACTCCGCGATCTTTGTCGATCGCGTCGGGCAGCTTGAGCTGGGCCGGGGTCAGATCGAGATCCGCGCTGATCGCCGCGCTGCTGGGCGTCGAGCGCAGCTCAGCGAGCAGCGTCGCCCCGCCACGCAGGTCAAGCTCGCCCTGATCGATCAGGGCATTTTTCATGGCCACCTGCGCATGCACGTCGAGCTGTTCGCGCTGCTTCTTGATGCTGCTGGTGACCCGCAGATCGCCATCGATGCGGCTGCCCTTCGGGACCGATTTTTCGACGCTGGGCAGGAGTCGAAGCAGGCGATCGAGATCGACCATTCCCGTGTCGACTTTCAGATCCAAGTCATCACCAGAGCGCACCTGACCGCGCGCCAACAAGGCCATGGGCCCCAGCGTCAGGCCCAGACGATCGATAAGAATGCCGCGGTCGGCGCCTTGGACCTGCCCCTTGAATTCCAGCGCTAGAGGAGTGCCGGCTGGCTTGGCGAGCGCAGGCAGAAACACAGACGCCGCAGTGAGGTCGAAGGCCACGTCGATCTGGGCCGCGTTCGGCGATCCAGAAGCGGAGCCGCGAATATCGAGCGGGCCCCGCACATCGGTGCCCTTAGGGATCGTTGCGGCTGGTAGCGCCGACAGCAGCCTCTCAAGCAGCAGGCCGCGTGAGCCGATCTTAAGCATGTGCACCGCGGGGCTGGTCCATAGGCTGCGCAGATCGGCCTGCGAGCTGACCGTCATGTCGTTGATGGCTAGCTCCAGCTTGTCGAGCTTGACGTCGCCGCTGAGCAGCGCTGCCCCAAGCTGCGTTTCCAGCTTGATGTCCACTGGCTGCCCCCGCCGCTGCGCCAGCGGATAACCAGAGCTTGCGCCCTGCTCTAGGACCACGCCCCGGGCAGCAACAAGGGCGCTCAGCTTGAGCTGGCCAGACTCGATAGGTGTTTCCAGGTTGAGCTTCGCTTCCAGCTTGGCCCGCGAGAGGCCGATCCCCGGGGAGGGGGGCAGGAAGCGCAGGAGCGGCTCGAACTCGATCGGCAGGATCTCGAGCTCTGCCTTGCGCAGCAGAGACAGCGGCTGGCTGACCTGCAGGTCGCGCGGCAGTGGCCCGACGGTTAGGCCAAGATGAAAGTTCCGCTGTGCGGCCAGGATGGCCATGTCCAGCGACAGTGAAAACGGGGCAAACAGGCGGGCGTCGCGCAGCCCAAACTGAATGCCTTCAATCTTGATCGGCGCGGCTGCACCGTACGGTGTCGAGAGGTCGTAAAAGTAAACCGCGGCATCGACCAGGGCCGCCTGCGACAAGAGGATTCCCGCCAGCCGATCGATCTCGTCCTGGCTCATTGGCGGACTCTCGGGCTGATCGCCGAGCTTCTCCAAGATGTCCTCGTAGGACAGCTTGCCGTCGGCGGTACGGACGACCTGCAGCCGTAGATCGGACACTTCTACCCGGTCGACCTCTAGTCGGCGCCCGAGCGATATCAGGCTTGGCAGGACGGCCACATTGGCGCGCAAAGCTCCCATAGAGAGCAGCGGCTGGGCGAGCAGGCCTGTGGTGCCTGGCTGAGCCTCGATCGCCACGTCGCGGACTTCCAAACGAATCTTGGGCAGGAGCTTCAGGCGCACTCGTCCGACGCGCAGGTTGCGTCCCAGCTTGGCTTGTAGCTTTGGCGCCTGGGCCAGGATCTGCTTTTCGACCAAGCCGCCAAAATCAACGACCAAGCCAATCACCAGGCAGACCAGCGTGAGGGTGGCCAAGACCCCGCCGGTGATTTTCAGCAAGAGCTTCAGTCGGCGGCGCCGTGGGGCCACGGCTGGCGAGGCGGCTGGCGGACTAGTCGAAGACGGCGTGGTATTTGGCATCGGGGGGCTCCAGTCGAGCAGGTCTATTTTTACACACGGACGCTGGGTCGGGGGGCAGGGTGAATGAAACGTGGGCTGAGGGCCTTGCACTCGGCTTGGGGCACAGGGAATGCAGGGCAAGGCTTGTGCGTTCAACTAGCCGACATTAGCTTTCGCGATACGATCCGCTCTCTGCACTGGACTTGGAGGAAATAGGACATGGCAACGCAACTCCGAGAGACGCGCTTCTGGCGCAGCATCGCGCTGTTTTCGACGGGCGCTCTCATCACCCTGGCCTGCACGCGAGTCAAGGTGACCTGGGATCAGGCGGCTTCTGCGGCAGGCCCTGCTGTCGCGATGGTGACTGCACCGGCGGCCAACCCGGGCACTCCGCCGTCAGCGCCCTCACCGGCTGCCAGCCGCGGGCAGGTCGAGGATGCGCGTGGGCTCTCGCGGACCTTTGCGCAGGTCGCCGAGCAGGTCTCACCCAGCGTCGTGGCCATCCGCATCGCGAAGAAGCAGAAGATGTCTCGCGTCATGCGGCGTGGCCCGTTCCACCAGAACATGCCATTCCCGTTTGGCTTCCCCTTCGGTTCCCCCGAAGAGGATGACGAAGGCCAGGGCGAAGAGGACATGGGCGCACCGCTGCAGCGCGGGGCCGGATCTGGCGTGGTCATCGACGACAAGGGCTTCATCCTGACCAACAACCACGTGGTCGGGGGAGCAGACGAGATCAAGGTCCAGTTCCAAGATGGCAAGGAGCTACCCGCCAAGATTGTCGGCACGGATCCTCGCTCGGACTTGGCCGTGATTAGTGTGCAGGCTAAGGGCTACAGCCTGAAGGCCGCGCCGCTTGGTGACTCGGAAAAGCTGGCGGTTGGCGAGTGGGTGATGGCGATCGGCAACCCGTTTGGCCTGGACCACACCGTCACCGTCGGTGTGATCAGTGCCAAGGGCCGATCTGGGATCGGTGACCGCAGCGGCAACTACCAAGACTTTCTGCAGACCGATGCATCGATT
>CAZVMD010000002.1:0-28431 GCA_964628555.1 uncultured Myxococcales bacterium
GGCGGCGGCGGGGTCCTGGGCCGCGGCGGGGGCGGCGGCGGCGGCGGCGGCGGCGCCGGTGGCCTGGGTGGCGGCGGCGGCTTCGGTGGCGGCGGTGGCGCCGGGGAAGACGGTGGCGCCACCGGGGGCTTCGGCGGCGGCGGCGGGGCGGGTGCCAAGCTCACTGGCGGCTTCGGTGGCTTCGGAGCCGGAAATGCCGGGAAGGACACCACTGCCACAGGCGGCGGTGGCCTAGGCGCGGGCGGCGCGATCTTCAGTCACACCGGCAGCGTGCGGATTATCAACTCGACGCTCACCGCCAACAGTGCGGCGGGCGGCAGCGCCGGGCTCAACGGCGGCAATGCGGTTGGCAACGGCGGCAGCGGCTTCGGTGGGGCGATCTTCAACCTGAACGGCACCGTCGAGCTGGTCAACGCCACGCTGGCCAACAACAATGTCCAGCCTGGCTCCGGCGCGAGCGGCGGCGAGGCAGATGGTAGCGACATCTACAGCGCAACCTTCGGAGCAGGCACCCCGAGCGCCACAGTGACTCTGCGCAACAGCATCCTCGCCAATGCGCCGGGCACGGCCAGGAACCTGTACAACCTTGAGGAAGACGGACCTGCGACAGTCAACGCCGGCTCCGAGAACATCATCATGTCGGTGTTCAATGCGGGTGGCACGCTGAACAACACCGCTCGCACCACGGACCCGCAGCTGGGAACCCTGGCGGACAACGGGGGACCGGCGCAGACCTTGCTTCCGGCGGCCGCCAGCATCGCCGATGACAGTGGCGATCCGGCGGTCTGCACCGGCAACGTGGTCGGCGGCGTTGATCAGCGCGGCATCCGTCGCCTGGACGCCAAGTGCACCGTCGGAGCCGTCGAGCTGTCGAGCCAAGGCAAGACCTGCACGGCGGCGGCTGACTGTGGCACCGGATTCTGCGTCGATGGACGCTGCTGCGATACGGCCTGCGGTGGCAGCGATACCAGCGACTGCCAGGCCTGTAGCGTGGCGGCTGGCGCCAGCTCGGATGGCACCTGCACGCTGCTGAGCGCTGCGACGACCTGTCGCGCCGCGGCCGGGACCTGTGACGTCGCTGAGCAGTGCACGGGCGACAGCCCCACCTGCCCCGCTGATGCCGTTGCGCCAGCCATGCAGGTCTGCCGGCCGGCGACCGGAGCCACCGACGCTGCCGAGGTCTGCGATGGCCAGAGCGTGGCCTGTCCGCCGGATGGCGGTCCCACCGGCACGCCCACCAAGGTGGTGCTGATCGGCGGCGGCTTTGGCTGCTCAACTGCAGATGGCCGTGGCAGCCAGGCTCAGCCAGCCGGTCTGCTGGCGGCTCTGCTGGGCCTGGGAGCGCTCTTTGTGGCTCGCCGCGGACGCCGCCAGGGCCAAGGACAGGGAGCGTAGTTCGCCGCCATGCCGCAAGTCGCTTCGCCCCACACGAATACGACAAGGAGTCGCCTCGTGAGCTCACCATCCCGTCTTCGATCCACACTGGCCGCGCTCCTGCTGGTCGGTGCGACGTCCCAGGTCGCACAGGCTCAGCAGACGCCGCTCGGCTTCAACACGAACCGCTATGAGCCAACCGCTGCTGGCGAGTGGAGCTTCTGGGTCGACCATCCCTGGTATTCCTCGACGCGGCGCTTCGCCGGTGGCATCACCGCGAACTACGCACACAACCAGCTTCTGCTGGGGACGCAGAACGCGAACGGCTCGATCATGCGCAGCAACGTGCTGCAGCAACACTTTGTGTCGCTGCACGTTGACTTGGCGGCGTCGTTCTTCGACCGCTTGACGATCAGCGCATCGATTCCAGTGACTGTCCTGTCGCAGGGCGATGGCACAAACGTGGCGGGCTTGCCGACCACCGGCCCGGGCTTTGGCGATCCGCGCTTCGGCCTGATGCTGCGCCTCGCCGGGCAGCCGGACGAGAGCCCGATCTCGCTATCGATTGCCGCGCAGGCCTGGGCGCCGCTCAATGACGGCAGCCTAAATGCCGTCTCGTTCCGCAACGACAACCAGTTCCGCTTCCTGCCGAAGCTGATCCTGGCTGGCTACGGGGCCCATCTGCGCTGGTCGCTGACCGGCGGCTTCCTGTATCGGCCCGAGGCTCGGCTGGCGAGCGGCTCGCTGCTCGGCGGCACCGCCGGCTCCGAGCTTCAGCTTGGCGCATCGCTGTACTACGCCGACAAAGAGCGACGCTTCGCCGTCGGTCCGGAAGCGGTGATGGCGACGCTACTAATCCCCAACCAAGCCTTCCAGCCCGAGGCCACGAGCCTGGAAGTGCTGGCCGGCTTCCACTACAACATCGCGCACGTGCTGCAGCTTGGGGCGGCCGGTGGCATCGGCATTCTGCGGCAGCCGGGTACGCCAGATGGGCGGGCGCTGCTGCGACTGGCCTACGCGCCGCTTGTCAAGCCGGTGCACGACGTCGACAAGGACGGCGTTCCCGACGAGCAGGACCTGTGTCCAGATGTTGCGGCGGGTGCCCGCCCGGATCCCGAGCGCAAGGGCTGCCCGCTGTCCGATGCCGACATGGACGGCATCTTCGACAACGAAGACCTGTGCCCGAAGACCGCCGCCGGCCCGAACCCCGATCCTGGCAAGCGCGGCTGTCCCGCCACCGATAGCGATGCGGATGGCGTGTGGGACTACGAAGATCAGTGCGTCGACAAGCCGGCCGGCAAGCACCCCGATCCGGAAAAGAAGGGCTGCCCGCTCAAGGATCGAGACGAAGACGGCGTCTTTGACAACGAGGATCAGTGCGTCGACACCCCGGCGGGCGATCACGCCGATCCAGGTCGCAAGGGCTGCCCGGCCACTGACAAGGATGGCGACGGCGTCTACGACTACGAAGATCAGTGCGTCAGCGAGCCCGCCGGCGTGAAGCCTGACCCGGCCAAGCGCGGCTGCCCGCTGCCCGATCGCGATGGCGACTCGGTGGTGGATCCCGAAGATGCCTGCCCCGACAAGCCGGGTGCGCCATCCCCCGATCCGAAGAAGAACGGCTGCCCCGGCCTGGTCGAGGTCAAGGGCGGCATGATCGTCATCAAGCAGCAGATCTTCTTCGCGACCAACAAGGACGTCATCCTGCCCAAGAGCTTCCCGGTGCTAAAGGCGGTGGCGGATGTGCTGAAGGTGCAGCCGCAGGTCAAGCGCGTCGCCATCGAGGGCCACACCGACAACAAGGGCAAGCCCGACAAGAACCTTGACCTGTCGAATCGCCGCGCCGCCAGCGTGCTCAAGCACATGGTGACCAAGGAGGGCATTGAAGAGAAGCGTCTGGAGTCGCACGGCTATGGCGACACCAAGCCGATCGCGGACAACAAGAACGAAAAGGGCCGAGCGCTCAATCGCCGCGTCGACTTCCGCATTGTCGATCCGGCGCAGACGCAAGCCGGAGCCGCGCAGCAGAGCTCGCTGCCAGCCCAGACCGTCTCGCCAGCCCCGTCCCCGGCTCAGACGCCTGCAGCCAGCGACGCCAAGCCCGCGGCAGCGAGCAAGGCCGACAAGACCGACAAAAAGGCCGACAAGGCCGACAAAAAGACCGACAAAAAGGCCGACAAGAAAGCCGACACAGCTAACAAGAAGGCTGACAAGAAAGCCGACAAGAAGGCTGATAAGAAAGCCGACAAGAAGGCCAAGTAGCTCGGTCCATCTCTCCCGCCTCGCGTCCCTTCAGTCCAGCCCCCAGCCCATCGATCACAGCGCAGCTTGGCCACGGCCAAGCCCGCCCGCAGACCGCCCTCATCACACTCGCGCAGAAGCGCCGGGCGACCGGGAGCGGCTCGCCCTTTGGGCCGTGGCGGGCTGCTGGCTGGCGCAATCTGAAATCTGACCAAACGTCAGATTTATGCGATGCTGAGACAGAACTGCTTGTATCGACATGAGGATGGCCATGCACCTGACGGGTCCGCACAGCCGACAAGCCTGTCTGAGCGCAGTCCTCGCATACAGTGTGGTCTCGGTACTACACGCGGCCCCCGCCGCCACTGCCCTCACCCGCTTTGAGCAAGGAAGTGCCGCATTCCGCGACCGCCGCTTCGAGTCCGCGCTGCAGGCCTTCCAGGCCAGCCTGGAGCTTGAGGGCAGTCCCAACACGCGCTTTATGATCGGCCGCTGTCTGCACGAGCTAGGTCGCCTGGGCAGTGCCTACGTTGCCTATCGGCGGGCAGAGCGTGAAGCCGAGGACCGCATCCGTGCGACGGCCGACCCACGCTATACCGCGACCCGCGACGCCGCGCTGGCCAAGATGGCCGAGATCGATGCGCGCGTTCCCCGCCTGACCATTCGCATAAGCGGTGAGGTCCCGGCTGGGTTCTACGCCAGCGTCGACGGCAGTCCGCTGCCCCCGGCCGGCCTGGGGGTGCCTCTGGAGCTTGACGTCGGCGACCACGAGATCCTGGGCCTGGGACCGCGGGTGCAGCGCATCGAACGACGGGTCCACCTCGAAGCCGGACAGCGCACCGAGCTCTTGCTGACGCTGCAGCAAATCGAGACCGCGACCCTGGAGTTCGTCTTCCATAACCGGCCAAGCGGCGCGCTCATCAACCTCGACAACAGCGCCGTCTCACCCGACCTCGCCGACAAGCCGCAGTATGTTCCCGTCGGAGCGCACCGCGTCGATATTGCCGCACCGGGCTATCGCGCCCTGTCCTGGCAAGAGTCGCTGCGTGCCGGTGAGGTGGTGCAGCTACCAGTACACTTCTTGGCCCTGCCCGCGTGGCGGCGGACGCCCAAGTGGCTGTTCTTTGCCACGCTCGGGGCCTCGCTGGGGCTGGGGGCAGCCGGCCTTGGCGTCGGGGTACGGGCCAAGAGCGCCGAGGCCGAACAGCTAGCGCAAAACCCGCTGCAGCGCGACCCCGCCACCCGACAAGACATCCAGCAGCAAGCGCTGCTTGCCAACGCCCTGTTCGGGGTGGGTGGCGGCCTGGTGCTGCTGGCGGGTGTGCTGGCGTTTACAACTGCCTGGCGTCCCCAGCCGCCGTCCTCCTTGCAGCTCCGCCCGACGTCCGGCCTGCCGCCGCCGCAGCGCATTGCCAAACAGGAGAACCGAAAATGAGCAGCCTCCGGTCACTTCCCCAGGCCCGCGACCGGCATCGCGGGGCCTGTCCGCTCAGCTGGACCCTGCTCAGCGGCGCCGCCTTCCTGTTGTCGGCCTGCACCGCCGGCCAGTACGAGATCGCCGACTGCGCCGTCAGCGCCCAGACCCTGCTTAGTGACACCTGCCGTGAGCTGAACGCCGATCCCAGTACCTGCCTGCTTTATCAGTGCAACACCGGCACCGGCCGCTGCGAGCTACGGGCCCGCGACTTCGATCGCGATGGCGATCCCGACAGCGCCTGCAACGGCAGCGACTGCGACGACAACAATGCGCAGATCAACGGCATGGGTGGCGGCAAGTGCGCCTGCTCGCCGGCCTCGCTGGCCCTGACCTGCGCCAAGGGGGTTGGCGCCTGTCGTCGAGAAGCCCAGTACATATGCAAGAACAACCAGCTGAGCTGCCCAGCCATGGCCGCAGCACCGCAGGACTTTGGCAACACCGCGGATCCGGTCAGTAAGTCCTGGGATCGCGACTGCGACGAGCAGATCACTTCCGCCTGCTGCTACACCAACAGCAACAGCTCAAAGCTATGTGTCGGCTGCGATGTCATGGCCTGCAGCAGCGCCATCGCGACGGCGATTGGCAGCAACGACGCCAGCACGGCCTGCAGCGAGTACTGCAAGCCCAAGGATCGCGACAGCTGTCCGCAGCCCGGAACCCCCCAGTTTCTGCGCTGCTCGCCGGACTGCGGCTCTGGCCTGGCCATCTGCTACTGCCAGTGGGAGGCGGGGCTGCTCGGCATCGGCGGCTCGTGCAAGCCACAGCCGAACATGGCCGGGATCATCGACCGCGTAAACTGCCGCTAAGCCAAGGGGGGAGTCCAGCTAGCCATGGGGAGTGACGCCGCCAGACCCACCGGATCGCCGAGCACGGGCGTCGCAGCTGAGGCAATGCCCAGCAGTGTTGCCGGGCGCTATCGCATCGAGCGCTTGCTCGGTAAGGGCGGCTTCGGTCGGGTCTATCTCGCGCAGCACGTCAACACCGGCGAGCACGTGGCCCTGAAGCTGCTGTCCGAGAAGCTGACCGAGCCAGAGTTTATCGAGCGCTTCAAGCGCGAGATGCGAGCCCCGGCGCAGATTCGCAGCGGGCACGTCGTCCGCGTGCTGGATGCCGACGTCGCCCCCGAGCTCAACGGCGCTCCGTTCTTCGTGATGGAGCTGCTAAATGGTCAAGACCTGCACCAGCGCCTGCGAGCCCGCGGGCCGCTCTCCTCCGACGGTGTGGTGTGGGTCATTGGTCAAATCGTCAAGGCCCTGGCACGCGCTCATGACCTGGGTCTGGTGCACCGCGACCTCAAGCCCGAAAACATCTACCTGCACGAGCCCCCCGATGCTCCGCCGATGGTCAAGCTGCTCGACTTCGGGCTGGTGCACAGCGTGCAAGCGGCGCCGCCCCCCTCGGCCGACGGCCTCGCCGGAGTGGCGGAGCCAGTCGCTGAGCTAGAGCGAGCCCCAACGCTGGCCCAGCCCTCCGGGCCCAGCCTCACACCGCGGCTGACGGCGGTCGGCGCCATGCTGGGCACGCCGCTTTATATGGCGCCAGAGCAGATCGACGCGCAGCGCGCACCGACTGGACCGGCTACCGATGTCTGGGCACTGGGCCTGATCGCGTATGAGCTACTCGTCGGTCAGAGCTACTGGCCGGAGGCCTCGCCGATGCGCGTGTACGCCAACATCCTGGCGGCGCAGCTAGTCCCCCCCAGCCAGCGCAGCTCGACGCTGCCTGCCGCCTTCGATGCCTGGTTCGCCCGCTCCTGCGCCGCGCTGCCGAGCGAGCGCTGGCCCAATGTCAACGAACAGGCGCTGGCGCTGGCGAGCGCGTTGGCGGTCGCTCCGACGTGGCTACAGCGCCTAGAGCCGCCATGGTCCAGCTCCGGCGAACCGCTCGTCGAAGGCGCCGTCACGGCCAGCCCGGGGAGCCGCAGCGCGGTCAGCGTGGATCCAGGCCACCGCCACCGCCGTCGGGCCGACGACGCAGCGACGGCAAAGGTCAGTCCGCCGCAGCGACCGGCTGCCAGCCCTGAGGCAAACCGACGACGCTGGATCTTCGTCGTGCTCTTGCTGCTGCTCGTCAGCGGAGTGGCCGTCCTCTGGCGAGGGATACGGCGCCCGGCTGGCCAGGTCGAGCAACTGCCAGCCCCGGCCAGCCCACCGCCAGCTCCCGCGGGGGGAACCACGCGGCCCACCCCGGCGCCACGCCCCGCCGAGCCAGCCCTGAGCGCTCCCGAGCGGCCGCCTCCCCCCGCGAGCAGCGCCAGCGGCGAGGCCAAGCCGGCACATCCGCGCAAGCGCAGCCACCGTGACGCGGGCTCACGCCCGCCGCCTCGGGGCGAGTACGTGCCAGCCGCGCCCTAGGCCGACGAGGCGCCCAGCGCAGGCAGCCCGTCGCAGCCCCGATCCCCATCGCCCGGTGCAGGTTTGCAGCGTGGGTCGTCTCGAGCTTGTCGCCCATGCCCGGCCATGCCCGGCAGGCAGCGGCGCGCTTTGTTGCTCGCGCAAAGCAAAGCCGCGGCGCTATAATTGTCCGGCTACGCTCTCTTTTTTGCTGCCGCCCTAGGCAGCCCTAGCGTCCCCAGAAAGGGTGCTTCGTGTCAGACCATGCCTCCACCCACGCCGGCGTGCCGAGCAAGATAGGCGCTTACAAGATCGTGCGGCTGCTCGGCAAGGGTGGCATGGGCAACGTCTACGAGGCGGTCAATGAACAGATTCAGCGACGCGCGGCGATCAAAGTCCTGCACCCCCACTTCGCTGAGAATCCGCAGGTTGTGCAGCGCTTCTTGAACGAGGCGCGCGCCGTCAACATCGTCAAGCACCGCTGCCTGGTCGATGTCTATGAATTCGGTCAGCTCGACGACGGAGCGGCCTACATCGTCATGGAATACCTCGACGGTGAGACGCTGCACGAGCGGCTCTGGCACGCCGGGGGCAGGCTGCCGGTTGAGCTGGTGATTCGCTATGGCCGACAGATCGCGCTGGCTCTCGCGGCCGCCCACGCCAAGGGCATCATTCATCGCGATCTGAAGCCAGCCAACATCATGCT
Source organism: uncultured Myxococcales bacterium (assembly GCA_964628555.1). Classification (GTDB taxonomy): domain Bacteria; phylum Myxococcota_A; class Polyangia; order Palsa-1104; family JAEUJZ01; genus JAEUJZ01. The sequence goes on from CAZVMD010000002.1 coordinate 8,132, forward strand.
CGTCGAGGATCCCGAGACCGGCTCGAAGGACTGGATCAAGGTCCTCGACTTTGGCCTGGCCCGGGTCCGCGAGCCGGGCGACGGCGAAGAAGGCCGCCTAACCCAGACCGGCATGGTCATGGGCACGCCCTCGTATATGTCGCCGGAGCAGGTGCGCAGCGCTCGCTCGGTCATCGACAAGAGCGACGTCTACGCGCTGGGCGTGATGTTCTACGAGATGCTGGCTGGTCAGAAGCCGTTTGTCGCCAACAGCGATGCCGAAGTCATGTTCATGCACATGTCGGCGACGCCCAAGCCGCTAAACGAGCTAGTGCCCGGCCTGCAGGTGACGCTGTACGACCTGGTCGGTCGCATGCTGCGCAAGAAGCCGGAGGAGCGTCCCACCGCCTCTGAGGTTGCGAGTGGCCTGGCCCGCATCTCTGGCATGCCGTCGGCCACCGGACTGCCACCGGCGCCTCGGCCGGAGGCCGACAATCGCCACAGCCTGGAAGCCGCGGACACCCAAGAGGCCGCCGCGGTCATGGGCAGCGCCCCGGCCACGGTTATGAGCCGCCCGCCGACCGCGACCGGGACCGGCGTCGAGGCCAGCGGGCGCAAGCTGTGGCTACGCGTCGGGATCGCCGCAGCGCTGCTGATCCTCGTCGGCGGGGCTGGCGTCTTCTTGCTGATTCGCGCTCGCACCGCCGAGGCCAAGGTGCACTGGTCGATCCGCTCGATCCCGGCGGGTGCCGAGGTCGTGCTGGCCGATGGAACCGTGCTCGGTCTGACCCCTTACACCGGTGAGCGGGCCAAGCAGGCGGCGGTGCAGAACCTGACCGTTCGCCTGGCGGGCCATCAAGAGGCCAAGCTCACCTGCGAGGGCGGCAGCGACTGCCAGCAAGAAGTCACCCTTGCCGCCGAAGCGCCCAAGCCCGACGCGGCCACGACCCCGCCGGACAAGGGCAAAGAGCCCGATCCCAACGACAAAGGCGGCGAGGTCAAGGCCGGCAAGGGCAGCGACGACGAAGGCGACGAGAAGAGCAAGAAGAAGAAGAAGAAGCGGCGCAAAAAGAAGTGATGCCTAAAGCGAGAGCCGGTGCTGTCGCAGCCACAGCACCGTGTTAAGCGCTCGCCACATACCGTCGCTGTCTGCCCCCTCTCCCCCCTCCCCTTGCAGCACATGGAAGTAGTCCCGCCGCAGGCGCTCGCCGTGCAGGAACGGCAGGCCGCGCAGGCTAGATTCCGAGAGTGTCTCCTCGACCAGCGGGCGCAGCGGGCCGGTCAGCCAGCGCCAGGGCGGTGTGCCGAAGCCGACTTTGTCGCGACGCTGTCGCACCGCTTCGGGGAGCTCGGCGACGAACACTCGGCGCAACAGCAGCTTGGTCAGGCCCTGCCCAGCTAGCTCGCTGGCTGGCCGGCCCAGGCAGTGCTCGACGACGCGCGGATCCAGAAACGGCGCCCGCGCCTCCACCGAGGCGGCCATGCTGTTGCGATCCTCGTAGCGCAGGATGGTCGCAAGCGACGGGCCACACAGCAGTCGATAGAGGTAGCCGTGCAGCGCGCTGCGCTCATCAAAGGCCTGGGCCTGCGGCGGCGCCGGCGGCCGCGGCGGACACTGGATGGCCAGGCCCGGCAGATCGAAATAACGCGCCCTAAGGAACTGCCCATACCAGCGCCGATCGAGCCAGTGTTCGTACGTATCAGGGCGTTCTTGGGCTAGCTGTCGGCGCAGCGCCGTCGCCAAGAGCTGTCGCATCCCCTGCGCTGCCCGTCGCAGTGACGGGGCATACGCTAGCTCGCTGGCTAGCTCGGCAAAGCGGCGCCGGTGCAGAAGGTCGGAGCGCAGAGCGGGCAGCGTGCCGCCGTAGCCGCCCAGGCACTCATCGGCCCCCTGACCGCTCAGCGCGACGCGCTGGCCGTGCTCGGCGACCAGGCGATACACCGCATGCTGCGCCCAGACGCTGGGACCACCGACCGGCTCGTCGTGCTGGGCGAGGAACGCGGTGAACGCGGCTGCTCCCGCGGCTCCAAGCAGGCGATCCGCGGGATCGACCGCGGCATTTTGCACCCCGGTATGGGCGACCACCGCTGCGATGTAGGCCCGCTCGTCCCAGGGCTCGCCGGGTGCGTGGACGGCCGAAAACGTCTGCAGGCGCTGGCCCCCCTTCGCCGCCAGCCCGACCAGCGTCGAGCTATCCAGCCCGCCCGAGAGACAGGCAGCCACCGGCACATCGCTGCGCAGGCGCAGCCGGACCGCGTCGGCTAGCAGGTGATGTAGTGCCGCGTCGGCGGGAGCACCGCTCTGCTCTGGGCAGCGCTCCGGGCTGAGCTGGTAATAGCGGCCGCTGGCGCGCTGCAGCGTGGCATCGGCGCGGCGGGAGACTCGCACCCACTCCCCGGGTCGGACGCGCCGAATACTCGCGAAGAAGGTCTGATCGCTGACCTCGTGCTCCGCGTCGGCGAGGTAGCAGGCCAGCACCTCGCGCTGCACGGCGATGGCAAGCTCCAGGCGGCGGGCCGCTGCCACGATCGCGCCGGGCTCCGAAGCGACTAGGCAGTGATCACGCGAAAGCAGGTAGTACAGCGGCTTCTCGCCGAAGCGGTCGCGGGCTAGCCACAGCGCCTGCGTGCGCGCATCGTAAAGGGCCAGCCCGAACATACCGTTGATGTGCTCGAAGGCGGCCGGCATGCCGTGCTGCTGACACAGGGCCAGCAGGACCTCAGTGTCACTGCTGCCGGCAAAGCGGTGGCCCTGCGCGATGAGCTCCTGGCGTTTCTCGATGTAGTTATAGAACTCGCCGTTGTAGCTGACCGAGAGCTCGCCGCGTGACATCGGCTGCGCCCCGGTCGGCGAGAGATCGACGATCGCCAGGCGACGATGTCCGAGCGTGATGCCCGAGGCCTCGCCGATGCTCAGCAGGCCGTGACCATCCGGACCGCGGTGCTGCAGTCGGTCCAACATCTGCGCGGCCAGCGCCTCGCGCGGGGCGGCGGGCAGCCCAGAGATGACGGCGACCACACCGCACATGCCGGGCTCGCGCTAGCCGCCGGTGGCTCGCTTGGCGCCACCCAGCCGCGAGTGGTGGCGGCTGTACGTGAAGTAGATGACCAGGCCGATGCAGATCCACACCAGGAAGTTCCGCTGCGTGGCGTGCGGCAGGCCGACCATCATCACCAGGCAGGTCACCGCGCCGAGCGGACCGACAAACGACGCCGCCGGCGTGCGGAACGGGCGCGCTGCTTCGGGGTTCGAGCGGCGCAGCACAACGACACCGATGCAGACGACGACGAAGGCAAACAGCGTGCCCATCGAGGTCAGCTCACCCGCGATCTCGACATTGAGCGTCGAGGATGCCAGGGCCACCACCGCACCGGTCAGCATCGTCGAGCGATAGGGTGTCTGGTAGCGCGGATGCACCTTGCTGATCGCGCTCGGCAGCAGACCATCGCGGCTCATGGCCATAAAGACGCGCGGCTGCCCCATCATCATGACCAGGACGACGCTGCCCAGGCCGGCCAGGGCGCCGAATGAGACGAGGAACGCGCCCCAGTTTACTCCCGCCGAGCGCAGGGCCAGCGCGACGGGTGCCGGCACGTTGAGCTGCGAGTACGGCACGATGCCGGTCAGCACGCCCGACACCAGGATGTACAGCACGGTGCAGATGGCCAGCGAAGCCAAGATGCCGCGCGGCAGGTCGCGCTTGGGATCCTTGGCCTCCTCGGACATCGTGGTCACGGCATCAAAGCCGATGTAGGCGAAGAAGATGACACCGGCCCCGGCGATCACGCCGGTCCAGCCGAAGGGCAGAAACGGCTGCCAGTTGCTGGGCTTCACATAGCCGACGCCCAGCGCGAGGAAGGCCAGCACGACCGCGACCTTGAGCAGCACGATGATGCTGGTGGCGCGGGCGCTCTCTTTGACCCCGACGATCAGCAGCACGGTGATGGCTGCGACGAGGATCACGGCAGGTAGGTTGATGAGGCCGTGCTGCGTGACCCCAGCGGCATCGACCCAGGTAGCGAAGTAGCCGTTGCACAGCGCTTTGGGCAGCTCGACGCCAAAGCCGCGCATGAACTCGACGAAGTAGCCCGACCACGAGATGGCGACGGTGATGGCGCCGACCGCGTACTCCAAGACCAGGGCCCAGCCGATCAGCCAAGCGACCAGCTCGCCAAGCGTGGCAAAGGCGTAGGTGTAGGCGCTGCCAGCGACGGGAATCATGGCTGCCATCTCGGCGTAACAGAGGCCGGCACAGGCGCAGCCCAGCGCTGAGAGCACAAACGACAGCACGATCGCCGGGCCGGCTTTCGTCGCTGCCGCCGAGCCGGTGATGGCGAAGATGCCGGCGCCGATGATGGCGCCAATGCCGATCATGGTCAGGTCCAGCGCCGAGAGCGAGCGACGCAGGCGCTCCCCGCCCTCGGAGTCGGCCTCACCGATCACCTGCTGAACCGTCTTCCGTCGGAAAAGTGGGTTAGACACGGCTGTTCCTTTCGCAGCGGGCGGCTTGGCAGCGCGGAGACTGAAGCAGGCTACGGCGCCCAACCGTCATCATGCAGTGTGAGGGCGGCAGGTTACAACGCATTCCTGACAGCGGGCAGCGGTCGCAGCTCACTGCGAATCTAAAGCGGGACACGCCGCAGCTCAGCATCGCTGCGCGGTGCGGTGGCGACAAAGCGGCCGTCGGCTCGCTGCTCCAGACTGGCCAGCGCGACGTCGAGGTCGTGGGTGAAAAACAAGCGCCCGCAGCGCTGTCGCAGGTCGGCCAGCAGGGCCGCTTTCTCGTCGATAAGGAGCTCGGGATAGCGGTCGTAGCCCATGGTCATCGGCACATGGACCCAGGCCGTCCCCGGGATCAGGTCGCCCATGAACGTAACCGAGCGCTCAGCCCCCGCGCTGCCCGGACCTGCATCGGCGGCGCCCGGGGTGACGACCTCGGTCAGCATCAGCCCCGGCGTGTGCCCATGGCTGTAGTGAAAGCGCAGGCCAGGCAGCGTCGGATCCTGCCGAACCCCGTCGGCGATGACGTGCAGCCGACCGCTAGACCGCAGCAGGGCCGGCAGCTCGGGGATAAACGACGCGCGGTCACGGGCATGCGGCTTCTCGGCGCGCGCCAGCGCGGCCTGCGACACGACGAAGCGGGCGCGCGGAAACAGCAGCTGCGGCGGCGCTCCCTCGACGTACGGCGCGAGCAGACCGCCGGCGTGATCGAAGTGCAGATGCGACAGCACCACGGCGGTGATATCCGCGTCGCAGAGGCCCAGCTCAGCCAGCGAGCGGAGCAGCACATGCTCGCTCTCGAAGACGCCGAAGCGCTGCCGCAGCGGCGGTGGAAAGAACAGGCCGATGCCGGTCTCCAGCAGGATCCGCTCGTTGCCGCGCTCGACCAGCAGGGCACGGCAGGACAGCGAGATGCGATTCTCCTCATCCGGCGGGCAGAGCTTGGCCCAAAGCGCTCGTGGCGCGTTGCCAAACATCGCCCCGCCGTCGAGGCGCTGGCGGTTGCCAGGCACGGCACTCAGCAGGACCTGGGGCTCGGAGGCGGAGTGCGGGGTCGGCTTGCCGGTCATGCCCTACACCGAGTGGCCATAGGTCTCGTCATCGTAGAGCTGGTTGAAGCGGTCGGCGTAGCGCTGCAGCAGCTCGCGGCGCTTGACCTTCAGGGTCGGCGTCAGCTCGCCATGCTCCTGGCTCAGATCGCGATCGAGCAGGATGAAGCGGCGGATCGTCTCGACGTGGGCCAGCTTCTCGTTGCCGCGACGCACGGCCTCGACCATGCGCTGGGCAAACTCGGGATGCTGCACCACTGCGGCCATATTGCGGTTTAGCGCCTCGCTGCGTGCCGCTGGATTGGCCAAGAGCTCGCGCGTGCGCTCGTCGAGGTCGGCCTTGCTGACTAGGCCCCGCTGCGCGCCCCACTCCAGCGTCTCAAGCGGGCTGGGCACGACTAGCGCTGTGACGTAGGGCCGATTGTCGCCGCAAGACACGACGTGGCTGATCAGCGCATCGGCGGACTTGATCGCCGCCTCGATGTTGGCTGGCGCCAGGTTCTTGCCGCCCGAGGTGATGATGAGGTGCTTCTTGCGGTCGGTGATGCGCAGATAGCCTTCCGCATCCATGGTGCCGATATCGCCGGTGTGCAGCCACGGGCCGCTGCCCTCGTCCTCTGGGCGGGGCGGGGACAGCACGCTGGCCGTCGCGGCCTCGTCTTTGAAGTAGCCCTTGAAGACCCAGGGGCCGCGCAGCAGTACCTCACCATCCTCGGCAATTCGGCACTGCATGGGTGGGATCGGCTGGCCGACGGTCCCCAGGCGAGTGCCGCCAGGGCGATTGCCGTGTGTGACAACGGTGGCTTCGGTCATGCCGAACAGCTCAAAGATCGGGATGCCGGCGGCCCAGAAGAACTCGAGGACGTGCATGGGCGTGGGTGCGGCGCCAACCATGCAGTAGCGCAGCCGGCCGCCAAAGGCGTCGCGCAGCTTGCGGAAGACCAGCCGCTCGGCGACGCGGTACTGTAGGTCGATGTCCGACGGGATCTCGCGGCCGGCGATGATGCACTCGCTGCGCCGCTTGCCCACCGCCACCGCCCACTTAAACAGCTCGCGGACTGGCCGTGGCTGGCGCTCGACCTCGCTGTGGACCTTGGTGTAGGCCTTCTCGAAGAGGCGCGGCACCGAGCCGAACAGCGTCGGGCGAACCTCGCGAATTTCGCTCAGCACGGCGGCGGTGCTGCTGGCGAAGTAGGTCGCGATGCCGGCGCTGATGCGACCGTAGCAAGCGAACACCCGCTCGGCGGCATGCGCCATCGGCAGGAAGCTGTACATAAAGTCGCTCTCATAAAAGTCCTGCACGCGGTGGGCATTAGCAAACAGCGACAGGATGTTGCGGTGCGTGATCATCGCCCCTTTGGGCGGCCCCGTCGTCCCCGAGGTGTAGATCAGGATCGCCGTGTCATCGGGATCGATGCGCCGCAGCTGAGCATCGATCTCCGTCGCCGACAGCGGCGGCCCAAAGCAGCGGCTCGGCGAGACCAGGCGTGGGTCCTTGCCGCGGAACTGCGTGAACAGCGCCTCGGTCCACGGCACGATGGCCAAGATCTGCGGCAGTCCCTCGGCGGCGGCCAGCACCGACTCAAGCTCAGCAGGGCTATCGACGAAGACAACGCGGGTGTCGCTGTGCTGCAGCAGATAGCGGATCTGCTCAACGGTCTGCTGCGGATAGATGCCCCAGCTGACCATGCCAGCCAGCTGAGCGCCGAAGTCAAAGATCGGCCAGCTAGCCTGCGTCGGCCCCAGCACCGCCACACGGTCGCCAAGCGACAGACCCAGCTCCAAGAGCGCGCGGGCTACGCTTGCCGATCGCTCAAGGAAGCTGCTGTAGGTGATGGGCCGCCACTCTGCCCTGCCCTCGCCACCGACGCTGCGCTCGTACATAGCACCGGTCGAGCCACTGCGCAGGGCCCGCGTCCGCAGCATGTCGCCAAGCGTTCGCACGCCCGGCGCGGCAGCGACGTGGGCCACGGGCACGCGCGATCCAAGGCGGGCCGCCTTGCGCTCGTCTTGCTTCCTTAGCTGATCGCGGACTGCATCAAGAACTGGAGCGAGCATGGCGTCGTTTCCTCCGAGGGCTGAGCAGGATATCCCCTCGCGTCACAGCCGCCGGCACCTGCTGGCCCCAGACAGCGTTCGACTCGAAGCGGATAGACGCTTGTAGCCTGCGTCGCCGTCCGCGGTCAACGCCCAGCTGCCATCCAGGCTTGGGGCCTGGCCAGCCGCCGCGCCCGGCGCTTGCGACCAAAGACGGGCGCTGACCACATGCCCGAGCTCACCCGCAGCCTGGCCACGGCAGGCCTTGAAATAGTCAGAAACCCCGCGTGGCCCGTGATAGATTGCTAAGTTGTGGCGCTGTCTTACTCTCAGAGCCGCGAGCTTCACCTCAAGCTTGTGCTGTATGGCCCAGCCGGGGCGGGCAAGTCGTCGACGCTAAACGGCTTGTTTCGATCGCTGCGCGCCGACGTGCGTGGGCAGCTGGTGACGGTGCAGACGGGGAGCGATCGCACGCTCTTTTTCGACTTCTATCCGCCGCCGCCCGCCCGCTTGCTGGGCTCGTCGATGCACATCCAGATCTATACAGCGGCCGGTGCAGTGCAGAACGAGGCCACGCGCCGAGCGCTGCTGGTCGGGGCCGACGGCATCATGTTCATCGCCGACAGCCAGCGCGGACGCGAGCGCGACAACATCCAGGCCCTAGAAGAGCTGCGCAACTGCCTGTTCGATCTGAACGTGTCGCCGGATCAGCTGGCCTTCGTCATGGCCTGGAACAAGCGCGACCTGGCCGACGCGCTGTCGGTGGGTGAGCTGGAAGCCGGGCTCAACCTGAACCAGGCGCCCAGCTTTGCGACGATTGCCCAGGTCGGCCAGGGGGTGTTCGAGTCCTTCCGCGCTCTGGCGAGCCGGGCGCTTGACTCGGCCCTGAAGCGCCGGCCCGAGATGACGCGCGACAGCCAGCGGCCCGAGTTCAGCTCGACCAGCGATGTCGTCACCAGCCGTCGAGTCCTGGCCATGCAGGACGCACAGCGGGCGATGAGCAACCTGCAGCGCCGCTTCCCGTCAGAGAACCAGCCGGCCCACAGCGGCGGCCCGGACAGCAGCTTAGGCGACGCGGGGCTCGAGAGCTCACCATCGCCAGCCAGCGTCAGCGGTCCGCAGCTAGGAGCAGGGCTAGGCGGCCTGCAACCAGCGACGCTGGATCGGCAGGGCATCCCCTTGGCGACGATCTCGGATCCGCTGAGCGCCGGCCGTGGCATCGGCGTACCCAGCAGTCCGGCGGCCGCCAGCCCGCCCCGCGGCGAGGTGCAGAGTGTGCCGCTCGATGTCCTGGCAGTGCCACATCGCGCCGCTCACTCGGGTCAGCGCGTCATCTTAGAGGCGGGCCAGGCTCCGGTCGTCAACACGCCAGAGAGCGCGGCCCTGACCACGGCCAGCGCGCTCTCGCGCGATCCCCAGCTGGCTAACCGCAGCGCGCGCAGCGACGGGACATCCGGACAGGCTGGCGCTCCCTCCAGCATCTCGCGCGACATCTGGTTTAGTCACCTGGTGCCGGCCGGCTCGCTGCGCGCCCAGCTTCAGGACGTCGAGCGACAGATCCTGGCCGGCCAGTGGAGCGCCGGTGTGCGGCGGGCGGCCAGCATCTTTTATGCCCTGACGGCGGCCGAAGCCACGCGCGAGCCCGATGAAGGTCCGGCCTGGCGCGGCTTGGTCCTCGGCCTGCCCGTCGAGCGCTACCTACGCTTCCGCCAAGCAGTGCAGGATGCCGAGGCCGGCAAGTGCTCGTTGGAGGATGGCCTGTTCGCGCTGTTCTTCCTGCTCGACGCGGCGCTGCGCAAAGAAGCCTGGCTGGCGCGCGGCGCCTAGGCAGCGCTGGCCAAGGTCTAGCTGGCTCGCCACCAACGGGGACGCGATCTACAGGACGTAGAAGTAGACCGCCAGCCCCAGGCCACTGGTCAGCAGGAACACGATCACCGCCAAGAGCAGCGTCGACGATCCACCGGCGGGCGGCTGCGAGCGGGTGGGCAGTGTCTCGGTCACTGGCTTGGCCGAGGACGAGACGGTCGCCCGAATGGTCTCGGCGAGGGCCGCATTCGCTCCGGCCGAGGTCGCGGCGAAGGGATCGATCTCCGGCTCGTTGGCCAGGCTGTCACCCGGCGGCAAGCCAGCGGCGATGGCCCGCAGGCTCTGGGCAATGGCCTCGGCCCGCGGGCGCTTGTTCGGGTCCTTGTCCAGACAGCGCAGCAGCAGATCGGACAAGCCCTTGTTGCCCCCCGGCAGCGGCGGCGCCGGCTTGTTGGTATGCGCCAGCGCCAGCTCGGCGAAGGTCGTGCCGGTAAACGGCGGCTGCCCGGCGTACAGCTCATAGGCCAGCACGCCGAAGGCATAGATGTCGGACGGCGGGCCCAGGTTCGACTCGCCGCGGAACTGCTCCGGCGACATATAGATCGGCGTACCCAGAAGCGCGCCAGTCATCGTCAGCTTCTCGGCCGCGTCAAGGAACTTGGCGACGCCAAAGTCGAGCACCACCGGGTAAAACGGGGTGCCGTCGCGCTCGACAAGCTGGATGTTGTCCGGCTTGAGGTCGCGGTGCACGACACCGGCCTTGTGCGCGGCTGCGAGAGCCTCGGCGATATCAATGAGGATCTTGGTCGCCGGCTGCTGACCGATGCGTGCATGGTCTAGCTGATCGCGCAGCGCATTGCCTGGCAGGTACTCCATGACAATGCAGGGCACGCCGTCATCCATCTCGGTGTAGTCGAAGATCTTGGCCACGTGCGGGTGATCGATCTTCTGTGTGACCTGCGCTTCGCGGCGGAAGCGCTCGACGACCTCGGGCACCTGCGCCCACTGCGCGTGCAGAATCTTCACCACCACTTCCCGCTGATCCTGCGTCGTCTCGGGCTTGCTGCTCTCGGCCAGGTAGACGTCGCCGAAGGTGCCTCGTCCCAGCGGCTTTAGCAGCTTGTATCGCCCACCTGCTATCTCTTCGCCTGCGCGCGTCGAAGTATCCATACCCAGAAGCAACGTACCACGATCCCCCCGGGGCTGGGAACGATTGGGAATGCTGCCGCAACGTCCAGATCGCGCAGAAACCACTGGCCGCCGCCCACGTGAAAACCCGGATCGGCCGCAGCCATACACGGACTACTCCATAGACGGCCGCGGGGCATGCTGCAGCGTCCGCATCCGGAGCGCTCGGCGCTGCCGTCCGCAGCTGTGCAGGCCGCGGCTCTCCCCCTTCTGAGCCGCGGCCTGGTGCATGATGCAAAGAGGGGGCAGGTGGCTAGTCAAGGCGCGCCAGCCCTGGTCTTAATGCGCACACACAGGAGGTGTTTCGATGCGGCACGCCGGATCCGCCGTTCGCTCGCTGCTTCGCTTGCTGTCGCTGCTGGCCCTCTGCGGTGGCGGGGCTGGCTGCTTTCAGCCCAGCCTGCCGGTTGGTCAGTTCAAGTGCGACCGTCCCGAGGACAGCTGCCCATCGGGCATGAGCTGCATCGCCGGCCTGTGCCAGAGCCGTGAGGACGATCCCAGCGCCCCGAGCGCGATCGACATGGCCATGCCGGCGCCGACGCCGACCGTGCGCGGCTGCACCGCTGGCGGCAAGCTGCTGGCGACGAGCGCGGGCAAAGATGCCTACGCCTGCAGCGGCAGCTTTCCTGCGCCCAGCAGCACACCCAACGCACTGTGCGCCAGCGGCTATCACGTGTGCCGCAGCAGCGACCGCGCCCTGCTGGCCGACGCTCGCGCGCAGGGACGCTGTGACAGCACGGCCCTTGGCGGCTTCTTTGCGGCCGATGTGCCGTCCGGCTACGACGCCAGCGGAGTCCTGGTCTGCGATCCCAAGATCGCACTGCCCGTCGCGACCCTGGTCGGCTGCGGCATAAGCAGCGGCACTCGCGTCGCCGACCCCGCCTGTCTGGAGCTAGTCGTCGCTGCGCCCTGCACCGGTGTCGTCGACGGCTGGAGCTGCACCTCAGGGCTGGCCAACGCCAGCCACGCCGCCGGCAAGGGCGGTGGCGTCCTCTGCTGCCAAGACTAGGGCCGCCGGCCTAGCGGACGGCCAAGGTCAGCCGCGGTAAGGCCGCGCGCGCGCTGGGAGCTATGGCTTCGCGTCGCCGCGCCACGCCTAGACAGACGGCCCCCGCCCCCAGCGTGGCCAGGCCCAGCACGTCGAGCGTCAGCCCCGCGTTCTGCAAGCCCAGCCCGCGATCGAGCAGGCTGGGGTCGAAGCGCTCGCCCGATTCGACGCTGCGCGCTGTCACCACGGCGCCAATGCCCAGGCCCAGGCCAGTCGCCAGCACACCGGCCCCGACGGCCAAGAGCGCGGCGCCGGCTTGACGCAGCGGCTTTTGCCCGGAAGGAGCGGCCGGCTGCGAGCGGGCCCGCTGTACCTCGACCTCCAGCGCCTGCTCGCGCTCGATGCGGTGCAGCAGCGCCTCGGCTTGGCTGCGCGCCGGTCCGCGGGGGGCGGCGCTCAGGTAGCGCGACAGATAGGCCGACGCCTCAGCCAGCTGACCGCGGGCCAGCAAGAGCTCGGCGATGTGCAGCAGAAGCTCGGGCCGCTGCGATAGCTCGTAGGCCTGATCGAACTCGACGCGCGCACTGTGCTGCAGGCCCTGTCGGCTCAGCGCCAGGCCCGCCTCGATGTGGCGCTCGGCCTCGGCGGCGACCTTGGCGGCCGGCCCACCTGTGGGGTCTGGCTGCAGGGCGGCGGGGGCCGGCTCGGCGTCGGCGGTGCTGCCTTGGCGCAGCCGCAGCAGGCTGAGTGACTGCTGCAGCCGCTCGACATCCTCGCGGCGCTGACCAGCGGGCAGCTCAGCATCGGGCCGGCTCTCGATGTACTGCTGGTACTTGTGCAGCGCCACCAGGCCCGGAGCGGGCTGCTCCAGCTCGGCGTGCAGCGCCGCGATAACGAACCACAGGAGCGGCTTGCGCATCACCGCCTCGCTGACGTCGACCTCGTCCTGGATGTAGCGGTACAGCTTCAGCGCACCGGCCCGATCGCCCTTTTCGCGCAGCGCTTCCGCGTCGCGGCACAGCGGCAGCGCGCAGTAGTCGAGCGAGATCCTGGCGCCATCCTTTGCGGCTTCTTTGACCGGTCCTGGCTCCTGCCCCTGCGCTGCGCCGGGGAGCCCCAGCAGACAGCTACACAGTGATGCGGCCAGGCTTAGGCGAGCGACCGACGTCAATGCCCCCGACTTGACTGTCCCCATAGCTGCGAATTCTAAATCATTCGCCGACCATCGCGGGAGCAGACTGCGAACGTTTCGCACTCCGCTCGGTCGCGCGCGCGACTCCGTCGAGTCATCGGATCAAGGAGTGGCGGTAGCGAAGTAGTGGCCGGGGATCAGCGGCGAAGGCGGCCCAGCCGAGAGCAGCCAGAGCTGGTGCGCCGCCCGCGTCATGGCGATGTGCAGCAGGTGACGGGCCTCGGTGGTGTCGGGGTAGGCATTCGCCGTGGCATCGAGCAGGATGACGTAGTCAAACTCCAGGCCCTTGACCTGCGTGACATCGGTGATGTCCACCCCCGGTGTGAAGGTAAACTCCTGGTTTTCAACTCGGCGCAGCGACGGAACGTCCGATCGGCCAAGGCCGCGGAAATACAGGTCAGCGGTGCCGGCATGACGCGCCAGCAGTGCCACCGAAGCCGTGGGCTCGCGACCGAGCAGCGAGCGCAGTGACTCGCCAAGGAAGGCCACCGCTTCGCCGATCTCCGAGAAGGAAAAGGCCTGCACCTTGGCGCCATGGCGCACCGCCTGCTGGCTGCTGTCGACGGTCGCGGCGGTGGCCAGCGGTCCCAGGACGGCACGGGCCAGCTCCATGACCTCGATCGTCGAGCGATACAGGATGCGCAGGCGCTGCACGCGCACATCGGGAAGCCCAACGGTGCGCAGCAGGTCGTCCCAGCCGGTAAAGCCGTTGTCAAAGATCAGGCGCTGCACGACGTCGCCAGCCATGGTGATCGACTTGCTCTTCTCTCTTGGCGCCGCCGACGAGCCACGGTCGCTGGTGGCCCCACGGGGAGCGGCACTGGCATCGCTGCGGCCGACACAGTCGATCAGCACCTTGACCTCGATGGCCGACAGATCCTGCACCTCATCGATGACCAGGTGCTCGTAGCTAAGGAAGCCCTTGCTGCCGCCGAGCAGCAGGCCACCCCACTTCTGCTGCACCAGGCTGAGCAGGAGCGCGTAGTCTTCAGCGTCGAGGGCGCCGGCCACGCTGTCTTCGTCGATTGGCCGACCGTCGACCGGCCGGAAGCGCTCATCGCCCCCATCGTCGTCGTCGTCGTCATCCCGCGCCTCGCTGCGGCGGCCCGACCCGTGCGAGCGCTGGCTGTCCTCAGTCCGCTCGGACTCAGCGTCCGCCGAGCGCTCGGCAGCCTCTTCCATGACCTCTTCCTGCTGGGCCTTGCAGTACTCGATGAGCTGGGCAACATCGGCGCGCGAGACGGGAGGCAGACCGCTGGTGTCGGGCCAGGACGAAAAGCCCTGCCACAGCCGCTCGGCGTCGGTCAGCACCTCGCTCCAGTCGCGGGCCACATCGCGCGCCCGACGGCCCAGGCGCCGCAGCAGCTCGTCGAGGGTCACGGCCATGCCGGGCGACAGCGTGCTTGGCAGGTTATGGCGCAGGACGCGACAGCGCGAGCGCAGCGGGCGGGCGCTGGTCTGATCCCAGATCGAAAGGATGCGCTCCCGCTCGGGAAGCTGCGGCGGCAGGGCGGCCACGAGCTTGCTGCGCAGCTCATCGGCTTGAGCCCGCACATAGCCCGCCAGGATGCCCAGCATGGCCGGGTGCTTCTTCAGGCGAGCGACGGTGCTGGGGGTCTCGGAAGTCACGCGCTGCGGCAGGTGCGGCAGCAGGCGGCGTAGCTGACTGCGCATCCACTCAAAGCAGGTGACGACCGGCACGCCTGGCACCCCCAGCGCCGGCAGTACGCCGCTGACGTAGCGCACCAGGGCCGGGGTCGGGACGATCACCAGCATCTTGTTGCCACGGAAGCGATCCGGGGCGCTGTGCGCCAGGTAGGCGACGCGGTGCAGCGCGACCGTGGTCTTGCCGCTGCCAGCTCCGCCCTGGATCACCACCACGCCGCTCTCGGGCTGGCTGATGAGATCGAACTGGTGGCGATCGATGAGCGCCGCAATCTCGGGCAGGTGCTTGTCGACCTGGCCGCCCAGCGTCGGAGCCGGAGCCGGACGAGCCGGGGCCGCTGGGGTCTGCTTGGGTGGTGGACTGGTGGGTCGAGGCGCCCGCGCCGCCAGCCCCTGACCGCCCTCCAGCGTGGGCAGGACGTCGCCGTCGGTCTGCCACCAGACGTTGTCGCGATCGCAGAAGAAGTTGCCCTGCGGACAGCCAATGCGACAGACGCGCCCGTCTTTGATGGTCACGTTGCGACGGACCTCGACGATGCCCTGCAGCGGCTGGCCGTTAATGTCTTCGTCGTAGTCGTCGCCTTCGTCGTAGCGGTAGTAAAGCTGCGAGACGGGGGCATCGCGCCAATCGACGATCTGGATGTCGGCGGTGCGGTCGATAAAGCCGCGGCGGCCAATCAGCACATCGCGCGGGCCCCGACTGCTGCGGCCCGGCCGGCCCAGCGTGGAGCGCAAGCGCAGATGGGCAAAGTACGGCGCCTGCAGATCGACGGGGCTGAGCAGCTTGCCGCGGCGGCCGGCGGCCAGGGCGGTGACGCGCGCCATCTGCTCGACGAGCGGCGCCACGTCCTCGGGCTTGGCCTCGGCGATGGCGTCGCGCAGCTCCAGCAGCTCTTGGTCATGCAGGCCGGCGTCGCTGGCCACTTCCGTCGCGGCGCGGGCCGCGCTCTGGATCAGAAACTCCGAGACGCGCGACCACAGCGCGACCTCTTCGGCGATGATGGTCGCAGCCGGACTGTCAGCAGCAACGGGGATCGGCATAGGGCGAACGAGTATAGAGGTCCGGCGGCAAAAGCACAGCCGAATTAGGCCCTGCGCCCTGCCCGGCTCCGCCGCTCGCTGCGGGCTGAGGGGCCGGTCTGGCCTTGGCCTTGCGCTTGCACTAGCGAGCGCTGTTCGCACCGCAGCGCAGCGACGGCCGAGCGCCTCGGTCGCCGTGATAGCCTGGGGTGTCGGGAGGAGGAGTCTGCGATGTGGAGCGCCCGCTTGCCTTGGACCTTCCCTGCGGCTGGCCTGGCCGGCCTCGCGCTGGCTAGCCTGGGGGCCTGCGGCGGCCTGCCGGCGGCGCAGCCGTACACTGCCGCGGCGGCGCTACTGCCGCTGTCCGCGCCGAGCGTCTCGTCTGCCCCGGCCTACGTCATCGATGACGGCATCGATATCAATGTGCCCTATGGCAGCTTCGGCCTGGCCCAGTCCGGCTCGGCCTTTGCGCTGACCTGGCAGCACGACCAGGCACCGGTCACGTACAGCGGCGATCTCTACGGTCCCAAGGCCGGTCAGCTACTGGTCGTGATCTCGTCGATGGTGCCGGCGGCGCAGGTGCAGCTTGTGGCCAACGACCACGTGCACTTTTCGATTCGCAGCGAGCCCAACGTCCGCTATCGCCTGCAGTTTGAGGCGACCAAGCAGCCCCTTGGACTGTGGCTGCAGATCGACGGCCAGGACGCGGTCAACCCGCGCCTCGCCTTCGCCTCAGGCCGGCAGCTCGCGTCGGTGGAGACCATGCCCATCCGCTTGGTTGGCGCCCGGGTCACACCGGCCATGCTGGAGGCGCGCTAGTGTCGCCGCTCGCGGTACAAGCCGCTCGCACTGCCGGCCGCCGCGCCGCGCCAAGGGGCGGACTGCTTGGGCTGAGCCTGGTCCTCTCGATCGGTGCTGGACCGTCCTTGGCTTCCGCCGACGATCCAGACGAGGACGGCAACCCACCAGGCCCCGCGGTCCCCGTCATCGTCAGCAGCCCCCGCCCAGTCGTCCTCAGCGAGCGGGTGCAGGGCAGCCAAGTGCCGCAGAAGTGGCCCATCCCCGCCACCCCAGCCGGAGGGGCTGGCGTGCCCCTGACCTTGCACCAGCATAGCGAGCTGGAGATCAGCGGTCCGGGAGTCAGTACCGCCCAGTTTGAGCTCCTGCGCCTCACTGCCCCGCTGCGTCTGCAGGTGAGCCCAGGCAGCCGCCGCCTCAGCATCCTCGGCAGCGTGCTGGGAATCGGCTTGGCGATCTTCGTGCCGATCGGGGCGATTGGCTTAGGGTTTGGCCTCTCAGGCAGCCGGACTGACAATCAGGTTGGCCCACCCGGCTGGCTCTCGCAGAACAGTCAGATCGCCATCTGGGGAGGCATCAGCCTAGGACTTGGTATCGCCGGCGAGATCGTAGGCTGGACGCTCTACAGCGTCTCCGCGACAAAGGTGCAGCAGTCAGCGCAGTAGGGCGCAGCCGCCCGGCCGGCGGGCCTGATGTCAGATCCACAGCGACTGCTGCGCTTCTCCAACCCAGGCCAGCATCAGCTCGGCACACGGCCAGCCTGCCGTCTGCTGCAGCGCGGCGGGCGCTTCTACCGCCAGCTCAGCTGACAGCTGGGCAATCGCCTGCGCGCGCGCCGCTTGGACCTGCGCCCGGGCCTCAGCATCCAGCGCACCATCCGCCCACTCGGCCACGGCGAAGGCCAGACGCGCATGCCCGGTCTCTTCGCTGGCGATGCTCTGCAGCGCGGCGCGAAGCTCGGGGTCTTGTGCATGCTCGGCTTGGAAGCTGGCGATCAGCGCTCCGAGCAGCTCACGCACGCAGCCCTCGACGGCGTTTTCGCGCGCCAGCTCGAACAGCGAGCGCTGGCTGGGTAGCGCTTTGGGCACATAGGTCAGCCCCGCTTGCACCGGATCGAGTGCCCCGCTGGCACGCGCGCGGCTGGCGAGCTGGCCCATGCGGGCGGCATGATCCTCCTCTTCGCAAGCGGCCCTACGCGCCGCCACGACCAGCTCCTGCGGCGCGCTGTAGAGCGAGAGCTCATCGGCCAGGCGACGGAAGGCGACGACGGATGCGGCTTCGAGGTACGCCGAGCGCTCAAGATAGGCCTGCAGGGCATCGTCAGTCGTCGGGCAGAAGCCGGGCAGCCCGTCGGGGCGCCGACCGCAGCCGACGCCGTAAGTGTCGCAGCCAGAGTGGCAGGCCACCGCAGGCTGGCCGTCGCTGGTCAGCGTGGCTTCACAGAGATACGTCGTGCGACAGACGCTGGCACACCAGGCATCAGAGTACGCCGCGAGCGTGGTTCCACCGTCGCTCACCACCGGTGGCGCACCCCCATCCGCCAGCGCTCCGCCATCGCTGCTAAACGCGCTGGCGAGCGGCACGATGGTCACGGACCCACAAGCGCCCGACGGCGAGGTCTCGCGGATCGTCTTGCCGCCACAGCTAAAGGGCACAGCGACGAGCAGCAGACGGATCAAGGCGTGATCAAAGCGCGATGACTTCATAGTGTTTCCCCCCCTTTTTCGCCTAATGGTAAGGACGAGCAAAGCCGCCGCGCAGGGCCAGGCCAGCCAGCTCCAGCGACGTGGCCAGCAATAAGTGCACCAGGTAGCCCAGCCAGATCGATCCGCTGCGCAGCCGCAGGCCGATCAGCAGCAAGCCAAACGGCAGCGCGGCCAGCGCCTCGGGCCAGAACGTGTGCGTCGCGGCATAGGGCAGCAGGGCCAGCGCATGGGCCCAGCGCAGACCGATCGCCGGCTGCAGGACGGCCGGCAGGAAGCCGCGAAAGAAGAACTCAATCGCGAGCAGGTGCAGCGCCATGGCCAAGAGCGCCCCGAGCCACGGCCCGGGCGCGACCCGCAGCGGCACCGGCGGCGAGTACATCGGATAGGCGCGGCTGAGCTCTGGTGTCGCGAGGACTACCGCCACGGTAGGCAGAACCACAAGGACGAAAGCGGCCACCGTCCACGCCAGGCTGCGCCAAGTCGTCCAGTCAGGTGCTGCTCCGGCCGCACGCCTCAGGCCAAGTGTGGCTAAATCCAGCCGCAGCCCGACGGACAGCAATAGCGGCAGGCCCAGATACACGGTGGCGTGCAGCAGCGCCCACAAGCCGCGAAGCTGTAAGCGCAGCATGGCATCGGCCCCAGGCATAAAGTGCGGCGCCAAGAGCCCGCGCAGCCACAGCAGACCGGCCGGCCGCCCCCAGCCAAACGGCGTCACCGCTAGCTGCGCCAAGGCCGTCCCCAGCAGGGCAAGCAGGACGCGCCAGGCTCGCAGTCGCGGGAGCATGGCTTATTGTCGGCGAAACGCGCTCGCTTTGTCCGCAGCAGGTGAAGCGCCGGCCGAACGCGCCGCGGCTGCACCGTCGTTGACAGCGACGGCCGCGCGCGGTAGTGGCTAAAGGGCGCAGCCAGCCGAGGCGGTGCGGAAGGGCAACCAGGATGTCAGAGACGCAGGCCAAGGCGGGAGGAGTCGTGGGGCGCTGGGGACGCAGGCTGATGGGGGTTGGGCTGCTTTTGTTCGGGCTGTGGCTGGCGCATGCGATCTTTCTGCGCCTGACGCGCATTGCCCCGCCGGCCGAGGCCTGGCGGCAGGTCCAGGCTCTGCCCAAGCTCGCCCCGGTGGCGCGCGGCGCCCGCACGTATCTCGGCGAAAACTGGATGAGCCGCGAGCGCGGCATCTGGGAGTACCACCTGCAGGGCGACCCGCTGACGATGGGCTATGCCCACGCCCGCTTGGGCACCTCGCTTCTAGTCCGCACCGACGAGTACATGTTCAGCGAGATGCATCACTATGTGCCGTCGCAGGCCGCGCTGTTTCTGATCCGCATGGGCGTGCTTTTGCGCTATCGCCACCTGCTGGATGCGGTCAGTCCTGATATGCGGATCGAGATGACGGGACTCTCGGTGGGGCAGCCCGATCTGCACGCCGACTTCCTGCCGATGTTCCACCGCGTCGTCTTTTATCACGCGCTGCACGACATCACGCAGACGCTGGAGCACTCGCCGCTGCTCGGCTGCACGGCGTTTGCAGCGATGGGCGAGGCGACCGCTGGCGGCAGTCCGCCGACCCAAGGTCACCTGATCATCGGGCGCAACTTCGACTTCGAGGGCCCGCCGATCTTCGATGCCGACAAGGCGGTGCTGTTCTTCCGCCCTGCCGAGCCGGGCAAGCTGGCCTTCGCTTCTGTGGCCTGGGCCGGCATGGTCGGCGTCGTCACCGGGCTCAATCAGGCCGGCATCTATGCCTCGGTGAATGCCCTGCGCACTGACGACAAAGGGCAGTCCGGCGTGCCGGTCGAGCTCTTGCTGCGGGAGGTCCTGGAGGGCGCGCACAGCCTGGATGAGGCGATTGCGCTGGTCAATCGGCGGCCGGTCTTTGTGCCCGATCTGTATGTTCTGGGCGACGGGGATCGGCGCGAAGCCGCGGTCATCGAGCGCTCGCCGAGCCGATCGATTGTGCGCCGCAGCCGCGATGTCCTAGCGGTGGCCAACCATGCGCTATCGCCGGAGTTTCAGGCCGATCGCGAGAACCATCGCCTGCGCACCGAGCTTACCTCCGGCGCGCGGCAGGCCCGCACCGAAGAGCTCTTGGCAAAGTACCGCGGCAAGATCGACCCAGCGACGGCGCTGGCGATGCTGCGCGACAAGCGCGGGCTGGGCGACAAGCCGCTTGGGCTGGGCAATCGCAACGCGCTAGATGCACTGATTGCCACCCACTCCGTGGTGGTCGACGCCACTGACCGCGTGCTGTGGGTGGGCAAAGGCCCGCACGCCCTCGGTCGCTACATCGCCTTCGATCTGCGGCGCGAGCTAGCCACCGCAGCGCCACCGCCCCCCCAGCCTGCGCCGAATCCAGCCGTGGCAGCCGCCGACC
>CAZVMD010000002.1:28531-69775 GCA_964628555.1 uncultured Myxococcales bacterium
CCGCCGACCTGCCCGAAGATCCGACGCTGCACAGCCTGGAATATCAGCAGTTCCTCGATACCGAGCAAGCGCTGGCCAGTGCCGATCTGCTGCGCCGCGTGCATGAGCTCGATCGGGCCATCGATCAAGCCGAGCGCGCGGTGGCGCTATCGCCGCTGCACGCCGAGGCTCGCCAGCGCCTAGCCGACCTGTACTACGAGCGCAACCAGGCGGGCGACCGCGCTACCGCCCGCCGGCACTACCAGATCTTTTTGACGCTCTCGCCCCCCTACCTGCGCGATATCCGCGAGGCCGAGGCTCGGCTGCAGGCCCTGTCCTCGGAAAGGAACTAGGCCGCGGACGTCAGACATTCAGCCAAGGCGGCATACTCGTCTGTGCAGTCCACTTTCAATCCCCGAAGTTCGCCTGGAGGCCACTGTGAGTTCACAAGTCGCAATCGTCTTTGCCGCCGCCAACCCGCGCAACACCGTGCCGCTGCAGATCGGAGAGGAGATCCGGCGCATCGAGACCCAGCTCGCGCAGGCCCGTCAGCTACTGGCGCACACGGGCAGCGAGGGCCGCGTCGCCCAGCCAGTGCTGCATGCGGCCTGGGCAGCGCGCTTCTCCGATCTCCTGCAGCAGCTAAGTGCCCGCCAGCCCGTCGTGCTGCACTTCAGTGGGCATGGCCATGGTCGCGACGGACTGGTGCTGCACGCCGAGGACGGCGTCGAGTCGCTGGTCGACGGAGCCCAGCTGCGCAGCGCGCTCGCTGAGTACCGCGCCACACTGCGCCTCGTCGTCCTTAACGCCTGCTACGCCGAGGTGCAGGCGCAGGCGCTGAGCCAGACCATCGACTGCGTCATCGGCATGCGCGATGAGATCACCGATCAGGGAGCGCTCATTTTTGCCGCCACGCTCTACGGCCAGCTGGCGCTTGGCTGCTCGGTAGGGCGGGCTTTCCGGCTGGCCCAGGCGACGGTTGCCGTCGAGTCACGCCGCGATGCCGACATCCCGGTGCTGCTGACCCGGGCGGGCGTCGAGGCCGATCAGGTCTTTCTCACGGCCACCACCCCGGCCGCCAGTCCCGACCCCAGCCTGCCCGAGTGGAAACGGCTGCTCGAAGGCGAAGCCCCCGCTCGCCCAGCCCTGCGCAAGGCCATCAACCTAAGGCTCGAAACCGACGCGGAGCTGGATGCCTTCGTCGGTGATCGCCGCCATGACCCGCGCTATGCCCGCGTCTACCGCGAGTGGGGCAGCAACATGCAGCGCACCGCCAAGATCAACCTGCTGTTCACCTACGGCCCGCCCCCCGCCGACCTAAAGCGCGACCTGCTCGACTTTGCCGGTTAGGGGTTGAATAAATTAGTTAATAAAACCTATAATTACAAATATTAATCTTTGTTTAATTTACAACATTATTCTTCGTGATTCGTAAACTATTTATCCTCTATTTCAGTCTTCTGGGCCCCTTAGGCCAGGCCGCCAAGGGGCGTCGCGGCCCGACCCAGCGCAGGACTGGCCAGGCCGCGACAGCGACGGAGGTCTAGCAGCTGGCCGGTGGGCACATGCCGCTGCGCATGCGCGACCCGCCCTTGCCAATGCCGCACCAGGTGGGGAAGCCGGCGCCGCTGGGGATGCCGCTTGTCTTATACGGCGAAGCGCCGGGAGCCAGCCAGTAGGGATGGTCAAACACGAAGCGCCACAGGCTAGCGTACTTAGACAGCCCGGCCGGCGGCGTGTCCATCGGTGGCTCGCCGTGCTTGCAGTTGTGGACGCACTCGAGGAAGAAGTTGCCGTCCTTGGTCAGCGCGTTCTCCAGGCTGATCGATGCGGTGTTGAAGTTGATGACCACGCACCAGTCGAAGGGCCCGCCCCACAGCACCATCATCGGCACCTTGCGCACTGGCGTCTTCCACGGCTTCACCACGCCGCTCCCTTCCTCGCCGACGCCGCCTGACAGCGAGATGGCCGAGGCCAGGTACTGCGCCCGCCCCTGCGCTAGCTGCGAGGTGAACAGCGCGCCGGCACTGACTCCGACCGACGAGACGCAGTTGCTGTTGACCTTGAACTGCTCGGACACGCAGGACAGCATGTCGTCGAAGAACTTGTACTCCTCTTCCTGGCGAGCCGCGCCGTCGCCGACGTTGAACGGCCAGCGGAAGATCATGTCCGACTTGGCCTCGGGAATGACGGCGATGAAGCGCTGACCGTCGGCCGCCGCCTGAACCTCGCCCTTGCGCAGGAACGAGTCGGCGCTGCCGCCCAGCCAGTGCCACAGGAAGACGACCGGCAGAAGCTCGTCGGCCTTCAGATCCTTGGGGATGACGAGCAGGAAGCTGCGCTCGTGTCCGGTGCTCTTAAAGACGTTCTTTCCCGACACCAGCTTGGGACAGGTCCCGCCGGTGTAGCGCGGCGGTGGTGGCGCAACCTTGGCGCCAGCCGGGGGGGCCTCGTTGCAGTAGATCGGCGACGAAAACAGCGAGGGACTCTCGGCGGGCTCGCTGACCGGCTCAGCCGAGCTCAGGGCCTGGCTGGCCTCGGCCGTGGCGGCCGGCAGCGTCTCGTCGCTGGGCTGATCAGACGCCGGTTCGAGCCCGCAGCTGCCGGTAAGCAGCAGGGACAGTCCCAGGCCAAAGCCGAGCACTCCATGCCACCCTCGACGGGCGGGCGGGGTTGGTTGCGGCTGCGAACAGGGCTTGTGAGTACGTGCGGACGGCAGCATGAGCACCTCCTTGGAAAAAGGACGTCGGCACCATAACGCAAAGCGCGGCAGCCGGGGCAGCTTCAGGTCGGCTGCGCGGCACAATGACCGGCCGAGCGGCTCGCCGCCCCAGCTCGCTTGGCTTTCCTCGACGGAGCGCCGGGGCTGACAAGCTTGGCCCTTGTCGGCCCGACCGGGCGTGCGATCCTGTAGCTCACGTCTGCGGCAGTTTCGGGGGCGAAGCGATGTCCATCTCTAGGCCGATACCGGCGGGGGCCAGGCCGGTCGGGTCGCACTGGCTGAGCATCGAGGACGATATCGTCTTCCTGATCCAAGACGGCGACTACACGCTCAACGACGCGCTCAAGACCCACGCCGAGATTGAAGGTGTGCTGGCTCGCCTGGGTCGCGCCTTCGTGATGGTCGATCAGAGCCGCGGCGGCACGACCTCGCCCCAGGTCCGTCGCTACATCGCCGACTGGAACAAGCGCCACCGCGCCTCAGGAGCGGTGATCTTCGGCGGCAATCCCATCGGGCGAGCGGCCGCCATCTTGGTCTTGTCGGCCATCCGGCTCTTCCAGCCAGACACGATGCCCACCGTCTTCACCGCGACCGAGCTAGAAGCGCGCGCCTGGATCAGCGCCCAGCGCGCCCGCCTGACGGGCGCTGGCCCGCGCTAGAGCGTGCGCGCCGCAAGCTGGGCTGGGCTGGGCCAGTCACTCACTCGGCAGCGCAGTCGAGTCAGCGACGACAGCGGACGGTGATAACAAACTGTATCCAGCACGCGTGATAGGCGTGCAAAAGGGGGGGTGATCAATGAAGCGGTCGATGCTGGTGGCGGTCTGCAGTGGGATCGGCTTGGCCTTGGCAATCGCCTGTGGCTCGGGGGGGACAAGCGGCTCCAACGACCCCGGCGGCAGCGATGGCGGGGCGCAGCAGGATGTCTTTATCAACGAGGTGGTGCATGCCGCCTCAGGCCGGCAGCTACGCTGGCCAACGGCGACGACGCCGAAGCTGGGCACCGGCCCGGCGTTCTACGAGGTCGGCTTCGACGACAGCGCGCAGAGGGGCTGGCAGAGCGGCCCCGGGCCGTTTGGCTTTGGCACGACGACTCCGGCGGCGCCGGCCTTTGGCACCAATACCCAGACGCAGATGCAGAACCTCACGCCGACGCTGTATCTGCGCAAGACGTTTACGGTGAGCGCGGCCGACGCGGCCAAGACCGATCCGCTGCAGCTTACGACCAGCTACAACGACGGCTTCATTGTCTATATCAACGGCGTCGAGATCGCCCGTCGCTGGGCCGGCCCGGCCGGGCAGTTCCAGTATCACGATCAGCACGCCTACGATCCGGATCTGAGCTCGACGACGCTCGATGTGACGCTGTACAGCGAGACGGTGAACCTCGGTGCGGCGAACGCGCGCCTCGTCGCGGGGGACAACGTCATCGCCATTCACGCGCTGAACCTCGCCTCGACCAACACCAACTTTGTGTTCGGTGGCACGCTGGGCATCGGCGGGGCCGCCCCGGTTACCTTGGTCAACGCCAGCGACGCCTGGCGGTACTTTCCTGGCGTCGTCGAGCCGGCGGGCGGACTTTACGATCCGGCGCTGCTCTTTAGCGGGCGGCTGGCGGTCCCCTGGGGCAAGGCGGCCTACGACGACACCACCTGGACCGCTGGCCCGGGGCCGCACGGCCAGGGCATCGCGGGCATGGGCACTAACGTCACCGGCGTAGTCGGTAGCACACCCTCGCTGTACACGCGCATCGTCTTTGACGTGTCGGCGACCGACGCCGCCGATGCCACGCCGCTGCAGCTATTGGTCAACTACGACGACTCCTTCGTCGCCTACATCAACGGTGTCGAGGTCGCCCGCGCCAACCTGCAGAGCGCCAACACCTTTGTTCCCCGCTCCGCCGTCGCGACAGCCACGCGCAACTACGCCGGCGCGCCCACCACGCTGGTCATCGACCCGGCCAAGAACGTGCTCGTGCCCGGCGCGAATGTGCTGGCGATTCAGACACACAACGTCTCGATTGGCGATAGCGACATCGCGATCAGCGCTGAGCTTCGCATCGGCGCGGCCGGTACACGCTTGGTGGCGAATAACTCACCATCCTGGCGCTATCAGGTGGGCGCGGCCGAGCCAGTGGCCGATCTCGACGGGGCCATCGAGGACAACCCCGACGCGCCAGAGTCCGTCAACGACTGGGTGGAGCTGCACAACCGCAGCGCCGCCGCCATCTCGCTGAGCGGCTGGTCGCTGAGCGACCGCTCGGGTACCCCGCAGGGCTGGGTGTTCCCCGATGTCAGCATCCCCGCCGGCGGCTACATCGTTGTGATCCTGGATGGCAAGGACATCAAGGCCCCCGGGACCTTTGGCTATCTGCACGCCGACTTCTCGCTGGACGCCGACGGCGAGTATCTATCGCTGCGCGATGCGACGGGGACCCTGGTGCAGGAGATCGCCAAGCTGCCGCCGGGATCGCCGTTTCATTCGTACGGCCGAAATGCCGCCGGAAGTTATGTGTACTTCGATCAGGCGACCCCCGGCGCCGCTAATGCCGGCCGCGAATTCTCCGGCATCGCCTCGGCACCCGTGCCCTCCAGCCCCGGTGGCTTTCTGGCCGGGGCGACCTCGGTCACGCTGACCAGCGCGACGACCGGCGCAACCCTGCGCTACACCGACACCACGAACCCAGCCGGCCCGACGGATGGCTCCGAGCCGACCGAGGACACTGGCATCGTCTACAGCGGCCCGATCAACGTCGGCAGTACCCGCGTCCTGCGCGCCGCGGCGTTTGCGCCCGGCATGATCCCCTCGCCGGTGGTCTCCTTCACCTATCTAATCGGCGAGCCGGCTCCGCGACCCAGCCTGCCCTCGGTGTCGATCATCGGCAACCAGCCGCGCTCGCTGTATCGCCCCTATGGCGTCATGGCCATCGTCAACAACACGACCGGCACCGGCGGCAACTATCCCTCTGGCCCGTGGTCGGCGCTCGGCGACAAGCAGCAGTACAACAACGCCAACTTCCGCGGCATCTGGGGCGAGCGGCCGGTGACCTGGCAGCATATCGCGGCCGGTGGCGCACCGCTGTTCAACCTCGATATCGGTCTGCGCATGGCCGGCAGCCCGTTTACCCGCCCCCGCTACATCCTGGCCGGACCCAACGGCGCGACGCCGAACACGACGCCCTGGAGCACCACCAACGCGCTCGACAAGCCGGCGATGAACTTCTACATGCGCGACGACCTCGGGGGGGATCCGCTGAAGTACCCGGTCATTCCTAATTCTCCGGTGACTTCCTACAGCGACTTCCGATTTCGCGGCGGCCACAATGACCTCAACCCCTTCATCATCGACGAGCTTGCGCGGCGCCTCTTCGTCGATATGGGCAACAAGGGAAGCCTCGGCGTGAACACCACGCTGTACATAAACGGAGCGTTCAAAGGCATCTTCAACCTAGTCCAGCACGTGCGCCAGGAGTGGCTGCGCGAGGCCTTCAAGAGCGACCTTGACTGGGACGTGCTGCAGGTCGGTGTCCCGTCGGACGGCGATGGCATCGCCTATCAAGAGATGTTCACCTTCCTGCGCAACAATCCCCAGAGCGTGCTGGCCAACTACCAGGGGATGCAGGCGCGCCTCGATATGACCGCCTTTATCGACTATCTG
This sequence comes from uncultured Myxococcales bacterium, assembly GCA_964628555.1. Taxonomy (GTDB): domain Bacteria; phylum Myxococcota_A; class Polyangia; order Palsa-1104; family JAEUJZ01; genus JAEUJZ01. The sequence continues at coordinate 34,887 of CAZVMD010000002.1, forward strand.
ATCCAGAACATCTACACCTGCACCGGCGACTGGCCGCACAACAACTGGATCGCTGGGCGCGAGCGCTCGACGACCGGCAAGTTCCGCTTCTTTACCTGGGACGCTGAGGGCTCCTTTGGCTCGTTCGGCTTGACGGTGACCAGCAACAACTTCGTCACCCAGCCGCAGAACAACGGGGCTCCCGGCACGCAGGGCTCGCTGGTCACGGCGTCGCCGATGACTGACTCGCTCAGCACTGGGGCGCGGATTCTTTACACCCTGCTGCGCGACAGTCCCGAGTTCAAGCTGCTGTTTGCCGACCGCATTCAGAAGCACTTCTTCAATGGCGGCGCGCTGACCGATGCCGCGATCCTTGCGCGCTACACCGCGCTGGCCAATGAAGCCTCGCCGTTTATCGCCGGCTTTAACACGACGCGCATTCCCAACTGGGTCAACGGCATCGGCGACAGCACCCGCTGGACGGTCACCCTTAGCGGCACCAACATCGCGACCACCACCAACGCCCCCAGCCGCCGCAAGGTCCTGCTCGAAGGCTTCATGAACGACCAGACCGTCGCCTATCTGCCCGCCGGCGCGGTCACCGGCTACTTCGTCGGGCAGGGGCTGTTCCCGGCCACCTTGGCCCCGACCTTCGGTCAGTTCGGCGGCATGGTGACGGCGGGATACAACCTCGTCATCAGCAATCCCAATGCCGGCGGCGGCACCATCTACTACACCACCAACGGACTCGATCCGCGGCTGGCGGGCGGCACGGTCCAGGGCACGGCGTACAGCGGCCCGCTGCCAATCACGTCGGTGACGATCGTCAAAGCTCGCGTTCTAAGCCCGGGCGGCGAGTGGAGCCCGCTGACCGAGGCCACCTTCCGCACCGGGACGCCGCCGACGCTGCTCGTCACCGAGATCATGTACAACCCGCCGGCCTTTACTCCCCCCGGCTTCACGACCCCCATCGACGGCGATGAGTTCGAGTTCATCGAGCTTAAGAACACCGGCGCCGCTCCGGTCAATCTCTACAACGTCCGCTTCAGCGCCGGCATCGACTTTACGTTCCCGCCCGGTGCCACGATTCCGGCTGGCGGATTCGTCGTGCTGGCGAAGAATGCGGCCCGCTTCGCGCTCAAGTATCCCGGCGTCCCGGTAGCTGGCCAGTATGGGCCCGGCTCCAGCCTCTCTAACAGCGGCGAGACCCTCACGCTGCTCGACGCCGGCGGCGACCCGATCATGACCTTCAGCTACGACGACGACGCGCCCTGGCCGACCGCCGCGGACGGCAGCGGGCGCTCGCTCGTGCCCAGCCAGCCCAACAGCAACCCGTCCCCCAACCTAGCCAGCGCGTGGCGAGCCAGCACCAGCGCTGGCGGCTCACCGGGCTCTGACGACCCCTAAGGCCCGGCCGCCGCGCGGCGTCAGCGGCTGGCGCCGCGACACAGCCTAGTTGTCGCGATGCAGGGCAAACAGGATGCGGCCGGGGCTCAAGCGCCGACGGAACACCAGCTCTAGCGCGGTGTGATAGTTGTCCAGCGACATCAGCGACGGTGCCTCGGTGCGCGAGTCGTTGCTGAGCAGCCGCTGCACCACCAGCCCGGCCTGCACCACGCGGGCATAGCCGGCATGGCTCAGCCAGTCCGACAGCAGGAAGCCTTCCAGCCGCTTGTGGCGATAGACCAGCTCGCTGGGGTCAAAGGTGCAGTCCACGTCGGGCTGCGCGCCGCACATAATCAAGCTGCCGCCGGTCGGCAGCGCGCGCAGCAGCAGATCGCTGTTCAGCCCGGCGTTGGCCTCCAGCACCACGCTGATGCCGTGCTGATCGAACGCCGCCGCCAGCTGCTGCGGGAACAGCGTCGAGCCACTGTTGAGGATGTGGGTGGCGCCCAGGCCCGACAAGGCCTCGCCCTGCTCGGCGCGATCGATGACGTGCAGCATCGGCACCCGCCGCCGCAGCGATAGCTGGGCCAGCATCCGTCCAAGCTGCGAGTCGCCCGCCGTGTGCGCCACCCCGCGGGAGCCGCGACTGCGCGCCGTGTCCAGCAGGGCCCAGGCCATGATGCCGGTGCTCAGCAGGCTCGCCCCCTGCTCGTAGCCCACGAAGCTGCGCAGCGGCACGCACTGCCAGGCTGGGACGCAGACGTACTCGGCCCAGGTGCCGTCGGTCATCGCCGCCGTCATGCAGGCCACGCGCCGCCCGACCAGGGCCCGCGACAGCAGCCCACCGCCGCTCTGCACGACCAGGCCGCTGCACTCGATGCCCGGCACGATGGGCAGCTGTCGCTGTACGCCATAGCGACCGTTGAGCAGCAGCAGATCCGCCTCGGTCACCGCCGCTGAGTGAACGCGGACCAGCACCTCGCCCGGCCCCGGCTGCGGCACCGGTCGATTGTTGACATAGACCAGCGACACACCGTCGTAGGCGCGCAGCTCCAGGGCTCGCATGATCTGCGGCCGGGCCATGACCACCGGCAGCGCCGCGCTGCTGAGCCCCGCCAAGGCCTGAACGTCACGCTGAGAGGTTTTTGCAGCTTCCATAATATTTGTAGTTTCCAACACAGTCCCGACGGAATCAATGCCCTCGACGGCAGCGGCAAATGCGCTGCGGCCAGGCCGGGTTTGCCAGGCGCCACCGCAGAAGCCCGCAGCGCCCTCCGGGACTTGGCGCAGCTGAACGCGGCTGCCTGCGGCTCGTCCCCTGCCCGCCCGAGCCGATAAGCGAAAACCGTGCGGCCCTACCGTCGCTGTTCAAGCTGCCGCCTTTGCGGATATGATGATCCCGCGGTGCTCTGCCTGACCAGCACCGGCTCGCTCCTAGGCTGCCTATGCTCTCCGGCCCTGCTCATCATGTCCCGTCGCAGCTACGCCCGTGCGCGGCCCGGCCCGCTGGGCCTGGTCGGCGGCGGGACTCGGAGCCACGACGATGAGCGCGACCCGTCGCGCCCCGGTTGGCTTTCTGCCCGCCGCGGGCCGAGGCATGCGCTTTGGCTCGTCTGGGTATGCCAAGGAGCTCTATCCCCTGTTCCTGCGTCCCGAGGCCAGCCCGCCATCGCCAGGGGCGGCCTCGCCCGCGACTTCAGCCGGGCCGCGCGGTCCGCGACCGATCTGCGAGCTGGCCCTGCGCGCCATCGCCCAGGCCGGGGCCGAGCGCTGCGTCGTCGTCATCTCGCCCGAGAAAGCCGACATCCCGCGCGTCCTCGGCAGCGGCGCAGCGCTGGGTCTGTCGCTGGCCTACGTCATCCAGCCCGAGCCGCTGGGCCTGCCGCACGCGCTGTCCTGTGCCCAGCCCTGGCTGGCCGACTGCGACGTGCTGTTCGCCATGCCCGACACCGTGGTGCTGCCCGCCGATGCCCTGGCGCGTGTGCAGGCCGAGCGTCGCCGGACGAACACGACGCTGCAGCTCGGCGTCTTCCCCACGCAGGAGCCCGAGCGCCTGGGCCCGGTCGAGCTCGACGCCGCCGGTCAGGTGGTGGCCATCCACGACAAGCCCGGCCATCGCCAGATCCGCAACACCTGGGGCGTCGCCAGCTGGGGCCCCGAATTCACCGCCTTCTGCTGCGACTTCGAGCAGGCGCACCGCGCGCAGGCCAAGGAGCGCGTCATCGGCCACGCCTTCGAGGCGGCGCGGCAGGCCGGTCTCCCCGTCGGAGCGCTGCCGTTTGCCGCCCCCGATGGCCTGTTCCTCGACATCGGCACGCCGCAGGCCCTGCTAGAGGCGCTCTCCACCCTCGCAGAGCGCGGCATCCTTGAGTCTGCCCCCGGATCTCCCCGTACCTCAACCAGCCAGCCCCGGTAAGTTCCTTATCTAGCCGGGCAGCGGCAGGATCTGGCGTAGCTGCGTGCAGATCTCGCGGCGATGGCGCCACTGCCGCGGATAGCCCAGCGATACCTCGTGAAAGCGCGTCCCGTCGAGGAGTCGCAGCTTGGGAATGTGCAGGTGACCATAGACCACCGCCGCCGCGCGAAAGCGGCGATGCCAGTCGGCGGTCTGACGGGTGCCGCACCAGATCGTAAAGCGCGGGATCAGCGGCAGCTCAGCGTGGGCCGGCACCAGCGGGAAGTGATTGATGAGCACCGTCGGCAGATCGTGCTCGCGCTGGGCCGCCGTCAGCCGGGCCGCGCTCAGCTCGCAGCGCGCCTGACACCACTCTTGCCGCGAGGCATAGGGCGCCGGGCTCAGCATGAACTCGTCGGCGCAGTACAGGCCCTCTTCGTAGGCCCAGTCGAGCGCCGCCTCGACCCCCAGGCCATCGGGCGCGAGCGAGTAGTCGTACAGCAGAAACAGGGGCGCGATCAGGTAGCGGCCAGCGCACGGACCAGCCGCCGACGCTGATGCAGGGCTGTCGGCGCCGGTATCAAAGACGGGATAAGGGTCCTCGGGCGTCAGCGTATCGCGGGCCCGACAGACCTCGACCATGTGCTGGTACTTGGCGACGCCGCCAAGCGGACTGCCCTTGGGATAGGTCCACAGCTCGTGGTTGCCCGGCACCCACAGCAGCTTGGCAAAGCGCGGGCGCAGCGTGTCGAGGACAAAGGCTAGCTCTTCGGCGGTCTCGCCAAGATCGCCGACCAGCGCCAGCCAGTCGCTGGGATGGGCCGGCAGGTCTGCGATGACCTGGCGATTGTCAGCGTGTCCGGCGTGCAGGTCACTTATGGCCCAGAGCTTCATCGCAGCGCCCCTCCTTTACGGGGTCTTGTGGCTGGCCGCAGCGGATGCCTGGCCGACCAGCGGAACAAACTCGGCGGCGCAGACCGAAAGCGGCGCACCGTCGGTGTCTACCCCCAGCGCGACGAAGTGTCGCTCACCGCAGCGCCGCAGCGCGAAGCGCCAGCGCCGGGCCTCGTCGTTCAGGCGCGGATCGAAGACGACGCCGATCTCGGGTCCGGCGTCGAGCAGGAAAGAAAACTGCGACAGCGGCAGCGCCAGCCCCAGTCCACGCGCCTTGATGTAGCTCTCCTTCAGCGTCCAGTACGAAAAGAAGCGCGCTTGCTGCTGGCTGGCTGGCAGCGCGCTCAGCGCCGCGACCTCCAGCGGCGAAAAATAGTGATCGGCGATCGACACCGTCTCGGTCCGCCGCGTCACATCCTCGGTATCGCAGCCTAGCTGGGGGTGCCGACTTATGGCGCAGACGATCAGCCCGCGGGTATTCGACAGGTTGAACGACAGCGGCAGCGGCAGGGTCGGCCCGACGATGTAGGGCTTGCCGCGCTCGCCGCTGGCGAAGCGCCAGTCGGTCGGGGCCACGTCGGCGTACTGCGACAGCACGGTGCGCACCAGGGCCCGCGTGGCCAGAAACTGCAGCCGATCGCGAGCAAAGACAAAGCGATCGTGGCGGGCGCGCTCGTCGGGCAGCAGCAGTCGCAGGTACGCCTCGCGCAGCGGATGTGCATGCTCCTCGTCGCCGGTCACCGCGCCGGCCAGGGCCGTCTCATAGTCAAAGCACCACAGATCGACCCGCCCCGCATCGGTGAGGTGGTTGACCGGTCCGTCGCTGATCCCAGGCCAGTCGACAACGTGGGCGAGTGCTGTAGAGGACAAAGCGCGTCCAGTATAATTCCATGCGCCTAGCTCTGGAGTCGGCCTACATGTCGCGCCCCGGATCGCCCCCGCCCTGCCCGCCGTGCCCGGGATGGGAAGTCGCCCTGCCCCCCCGAGCACCGCGCGTGCGGCAGGTGCGCTGGCAGGCGACGCAGCTCAGTCGAACCTGGGACAGCCTCGGCACCGTCGCCTGTCCGCAGGCCAAGCGGGCGCTGCACGACTCGCTCTGGCACAGCCTGGCCAGCGAGTATGACGCGCGTCACCTTTCGGCCTATCTGCGTCGCCAAGCGGTGCCGCTAAGCCCTGCCTTCTGGGCGCTAGAGGCGGCCTGGGCAGCTGACGAGCAGAACCACTTCGACGGTCTGTGCTGGCTGTACCGTCGCCTGTACGAGGTCTCGGCGGCCGAGGTCACAAGCCGCCTGGCCCAGCGCCAGCCTGACTTCGCGCCGCTTTCCTCGCTGCTGAGCGAGGAGTTTCGGCTATGCGTCGTGCTGGCCTTCGATGAGCTGGCCAGCGCTCGCGCCTATGCGCGCGACATCGCCAGCTATGCCAGCCTCGGTGCGCCAGCCGTGGCCCTGCTGCGAAAGCTGGCCCGCGATGAGATGCTGCACTGTCGCAACGCCGTCGATCTGCTGATCAGACTGCACGCCCCGCGACTGGCCGAAGCCGAGCCGATCATCGCGCAGGTAATTGCCCATGACACCTCGCCACAGTTCAGCTATCGTGCAACCTTCTTGCTCGACCAAGTGATTGAATCATCGGTATCGACAAATCCAGCCGCGATCACTGGCCGTGAGGCAGTCGGACAGCACGTCGATTTCTTGACCGACTGCGGTCGGCGATTGCTGCGAACCCTGGCGCGAGAGCAAACCCGCATAAACCCATGCTGATGGTCAAGACCTTCGTTGCGCCCAGCCCGATCCATGGGCTGGGCTTGTTCGCCGCCGAGCCGATCGAAAAAGGCCAGGTGGTCAGCCGCTTTGTGCCCGGCTTTGACAGCATCTGCGAGCCGGCCTTGTTTGTGACGCTACCGAAGGTGGCGCAGGCCTTTCTGCGCTGCTACGGCTTCCCGCTGCAGGAGCTCGCCGAGCAGCTCGGGCGGCCAGCGGTCGAGCTCGTGGGCGGCTGGGCGCTGGAGGTCGACAACATGCGCTTCTGCAATCACAGCGATATCCCCAATATCTCGGCCACCGGGCCGGTGCGCGCACTGCGCGATATTCAAGCCAACGAAGAGCTCTTCCAGCGATATTACGACTACAACCCAGATTACGAGTTTATTGACCCACACAGTCAGCAGAAGATTGCTCCGCGATAACTAACAAGCCACGCTATGCAGGTTGAATTCATTTCAGCAAAGGATCACGCACAGACCGTGCCCGCGGCGATTGCCCGCGACACGCTGAACTACGCGTCCTGGGGCGGAGCGCTGCCGCTGGCGCAGTATCTTTCGCGCGAGGCGCAGCTGTGGCGGCACCCGTTTAGCCAGCGCGGCCTGCGGCTGTGGCTGCTGCGCGACGGCGATCAGGTCCTGGCCAGCTGCGAGACCTACGCGGTCGGCGCGAGGCGCTGCCCGCCCGCCGGACCGGCGGTGCTGGGGACGGCCCATGGCGTCGCCAGCGTCTATGTCGCCGAGGCCCTGCGGGGTCACGGCTATGCCAGTGCCCTGCTGCACGGTGTGCAGGCTCAGCTCAGAGCCGAGGGCGCCGTCTGCACCTACCTGATGTCCGAGGTCGCCCCGACGATCTACGAGCGGCTCGGCTATGTCGCTCGCCCCGTGCTAGCTCGTCGCTACCCGGCCCTCTCTGGCCCCGCGGCCGCCGTCGAAAGTCAGCTTGAGTGGCTAGCCTTGGACGCGCTGCAGCCAGCCCTGCTCGAACTGCCGCCGGCCCCGCTGCAGCTGCAGATCGATCCTGCGTTTGTGCACTGGCACATCGAGCGCGGCCAGTTCCACGCGGCCTGCTTGGGCGCGCCGCGCCAGACGATCTTGGGTGTACGCAGCGGCCAGACCTGGGCCCTGTGCGCCGACGAGCCGCGCGAGGGACTGCTGCGCATCCTCGCGGTGCGCAGCGACGGTCAGGCCGCGGATCTGCAGCGGGTCATCAGCGGTGTGCAGATCCTGGCCGGCCGGCAAGGCCTGCCGCTGGCCGAGCTGTGGGAAAACGAGAGCAACCGCCAGCTGCCCTGGCCTCAAGGCGGCGCGACGCAGGCCGCCGAGGCGGTGCCGATGCTCTGCCCGCTGCAGGCCAGCATCGACGCAACGGCCTGGCAGAGCTGCGAGCGCGGGCTGTGGATTTGACTAGGACGGTGTCTCGCTGGTGGCGACGGCTTCCCCCTCGGGGCGCAGCACGGCGGCAATCGGCGGGCGCTTAGGCAGGATGTCGCGGCCGCGGATCAGGCTGGCCGGAATGATGTAGTCGTCGCGGCGCGAGTTGTGCTCGCACATCGACAGGCTGCCCTCGCGGGTGGCGACGTGGAATGAGCAGTGCTTGAGGCGCGAGCTCTCGACCTCGCCCTTGAGGCTGTCGGCATCCATGAAGTTCTGGATAAAGAAGCTGAGCTTGCCCAGCTGCGGTCGCTGTCCCGCCACCGCCTGACGGACCATGGGCGGCAGCGCCTCCAGCAGCTTGCGCCCAGCCCAGGCCCCACCATGCAGCAGCCACTCGGGCCGCTGCGTCAGCATGTGACGCAGGACGCGCGTCGCCGACTGCACAGCCTGCGTGCGATCGAGCGCGACGGTGCCAAAGTCACTCAGCCAGCGGCTGAGCACACCCACATCATCAAACAGGTCGATGACCTGGCCGCCAGCGACGATGGTGTAGGCGATGTTGTGGCACTCGGGATGGCCGAACAGGACCGACTCCCACGACAGGTGGGTGCCGCCGCAGCCCTGCTCGATCAGGCGGCAGATGCGCTGCTTGGTGATCATGTCCTCGCGCTTGCGCAGGTAGCCGCGGCCGGTGTCGGCCTGCATCTGAAAGCTGGCCATACCCAGCTCGCCAGCGTGGCGTACAAAGAAGCGCACAAGCTCGGGCACCTCGGCGATGTTGCCCTGGAACACCGTGGTGTTGAAGATGACGGCGATGCCCAGGCCGCGGGCCCGCTCCAGATACTTTTCCCGCACCTCGTTGAGCTGAATCTCGCTGGTGTAGCCCTTGCGCTCCTGCGTCAGATCGACGTGAAAAGCGACGTCGACTAGACCGACATCGGCAAGCTCGGTCAGCATCTGCCGCGAGGCGCGAATGCCGTTGGTGAACAGGGCGGGATACAGGCCAATACTGGCGGCGTAGCGGACGATCTCGACAAGCTCGTGGCGCGGTCGCAGGGTCGGATCGCCGCCGGTGATCTGGACGTTGGTGTGGACGCCGAAGCGGTCCTTGATGTAGTCGAGCTTGCGCTTGAGCTCGTCCATCGGTGGATCGGGCACGGACTCGGAATATTCCGACAGATAACAGAGCGTGCAGTCGAGGTTGCAGCGCTGCGTGATCTCCAGCGCCACGCAGCCGATCGTCGATCGCTGACCAAGCACCTGATTGGGCTGACGAAACGCCGGGTCGGTGTCGGCCAGACGCTGCTCCCGCCGTCGCTGTTTATGCTCTAACTCGGATGCTGAAGGCGTGTAGTGAAACTTCATCTTGCGTCCTCATATAGCCGTCGCAGCGCGGCTGGATCGATGCCAGCGTGGCAGCCGATCCGCAGCGCCCACATAAGAAGAATCGTGCGAAAGACGCCACGCTGCTGCCAGCGGCGAGCCGACGTCCGCACGGGGCGGTTGATACAGACAAAGCGACCGCGCTTCTGCGCGCGGTGAATCAGATCCAAGTCCTCGCACAGCGCCAGCTCGCGATAGCCGCCGAGATCCGCGAACAGCGAGCGGCGCATAAAGATCGCCTGATCGCCCGTCGCGGAAACGATCAGCCGGCTGCGCAGCGTGATCAGGCTGCCGACCAGGCGGAGCACGGGGTCGTCAGACTCGATGCAGACGCCGAAGCAGCCAAAGTCAGCGCCAGCCGCGATTGCTTCCTGCGCTGCCCGTAGGTGCTGCGGCGTAAACGTCGTGTCGGCGTGCAGAAACAGGATCACGTCAGAGCGACAGTGCGCAGCCCCGGCGTTCATCTGCTGCGCCCGGCCCCGCGGCGACTCGATGACCGCAAAGCCGGCGTCCCGCAGTCGCGGCACGGTGTCGTCCCGGCTACCGCCATCGACGACCAGCGTCGGGTGGGGAGCCAGTCCGCGCAGCCGCAGGCCGAGCTTCTCGATGCTGGCGGACTCGTTCAGAACGGGTACGACGATGGCGATGCTCGGCAGCACCCCGGTAGTATATCGCGCCGAGGCTGAAGCCGAGCCGGCGACCGCAGGGCCTCGGCAGCAGCGCGCGGGCCTTAGGGTCCGACCTACTTATCACTGACGGCAGCGACTGCCGCAGCAGCCACCGGCTCGCGATAGGACTGAAGGTCGAGCCCATAGTCGTCGCTGGCCAGGCGGCGCAGGTGACGACGCGAGTATCCGGTCAGGCGCTCAAGCAGGCTGAGGTTGCCTTTGTGGTCGCGGAGCAGGCTGTCGAGCACCTCCCGCGATGGTGGCGCTTCGCCGGGGGCATGGGCCGGGCGACGGGGCAGCTCGATCTCGGGCTTGCTGGCCGCCGCCCACGCGGTCCGAGCGCCGACGCTGACCTCGGCGGTCATCCGGCCAGCACTCAGGCGGCGCAGGACCTGGGCCTCGCCGCGCGGCAGCTCATCGACCATCAGGTTGCGCAGCTCGCGAACGTTCAGCGGCCAGTCATGGCTCAACAGCGCGGCCACCAGCTGGGGTGACAGGCGCAGCTTGGGACCGACGAAGTGCTGCGCCAGGAGCAGGATGTCCTCCCGTCGCTCGCGCAGCGGTGGCAAGCGCAGCACGGCACCAGCCAGGCGAGCCAAGAGCTCCTCGCGAAAGCGCCCCGCCCGCACCGCTGCTTCGAGATCCCGGTTGGTGGCAGCGATCACCTGGACATCGACGGGACGCACCACGGTATCGCCCACCTTGCGCACTTCGCGCTGCTCTAGCACGCGCAGCAGCTTGGGCTGCAGCTCCAGCGGCAGCTCACCGATCTCATCGAGGAACACCGTGCCGCCGTCGGCGCGCTCGAACGCGCCGATGTGATCAGCGGTCGCGCCCGTAAACGCCCCGCGCTTGTGACCAAAGAGCTCACTTTCGATCAGGTTGTGCGCCAGGGCCGAGCAGTCGATAACGACCAGCGGCTCGCTGGGCGCGGGGCGCGGGGCCCGGGCACCCGCTGCGCTGCGGCTCTGACGAGCCAGGCTGGCCAGGGCTTGCGCGACCTCTTCCTTGCCTGTGCCACTCTCGCCAAGCAGCAGCACCCGGCTGCGCAGCCGAGCCAGCGCCGGCAGCTCGGCCCGCAGGCGCGCAATGCCCAGCGACACGCCCAAAAGCCCGGCGAGGGCCTGACTCTGCGGATCACCGTCGGCATCGGCCCCGGGATCGCCGAAAACCGGCGGCTCGCAGCGACAGATCAGAAACGAGTGGCCGACCTGCAGCACATCACCGCTGCGCAGCAGCCTCTCTTCGCCGGGTAGCAGCTTCTCGCCATTGACCAGCGTACCGTTCTTGCTGCCCACGTCCTGCAGCACGGGACCGTCGCTGTCGAGCCGCAGCAGGGCATGTCGTCGCGACACCATGCCGTCATCTAGACCAATGCAGCGAGTCGGCGGCGGCCCGGCTGCACCCGCCTCGCTCCAGGCCGCCTCCTCCTGGCCCCAGGCCTCGCGGCGCCCCAGGCCGACCCGCTGCCTTCGCCCGAGTTCCAAGACCTGGGTTGGCCCGGCAACTCCGGCTTCCCCCTCATACAGCGTGCGCAGCTGCCAGAGCGCTGGAATCGAGGTTAATCCCGTCAGTACTGGCCGCTGCGTAATGGTTTGACGCATCCTGAGCTCCTCCGCGCTGGTTCTCACCTGATCAAGACCAGTAGCTAGTACGCGGGGCCCGCGGCCATCCTGACGCCCATGGGCGGAATCGCTGGGCCCGGCCAAACCCCAGTCATCGCGCACAATTCTCCGCCGGCGCCTCGACGCACCGTGATACGCTAGCTAGTGGCGACGCAAAGTTGAGAAGCTCTTCATGACGCGACGTACGGTGATGCCTGCGGGGGCGGTATCGCGACGACAGCTGATCGCGCGCACCTTGTTCGGAAGCAGCCTGTTGGGGCTGCGCTCTTTGGCCAGCGGACTGCCGGCCGCCCTGCTCAGCCTGGCGTGGTCACGCCGAGCCGGGGCCGACGTAGCCCAGCCTGCAGCGGAGCTTAGCTGCGGCGACAGGGCAACGGCGCAGTACCTGATCTTCAGCACGTCAATCGACGGTGATCCGGTCAATGTGAATGCGCCTGGCACCTATGAGCTGCCAGCCATCACGCATCCGGCAGATCCGCAGATGGCGCCTACCCGCCTGCAGCTGGCGGGCCAGACGGTGCTGGCGGCCAAGCCCTGGTCGTCGCTGCCGCAGAAGGTGCTCGATCGCACCTGCTTCTTTCACATGTCGACCCGCGGCAACGCGCACCCGCAGCTACCCAAGGTGCTGCGCCTGTGGGGACCGGCAGCCAGCGAGATGTTGCCGTCGCTGATTGCCCGCTATACCAGCGGCTGTCTGGGCACCGCTCAGCCTGAGCCCCTGACCATCGGCCCGCCCGCGCCGAGCAATCGCAGCAGCACGATCGTCACGTATGAAGGCCACCCGGTCAGCGGCCTGACGCCTTCTGAGCTGCGCGATCTTTTGGCTGGCCCCAGCGGCCCGCTGGCGACGCTGGGAGCGACGCGCGATCAGGTCCTGGGCAGGCTGCTGCCGCTGCTGCGTGAGCAGGGTGGACGCACCCTAGGTGGCCAGATCGAAGATCGCGCCCTCTCGAAGCGGCAGGCCAAGGCGCTTGGAGAACAGCTGCGCGCCGATCTAGCGGCCATCCGCGACGACGGCCCCGAGGCGCAGATCCTGGCGACGGTGGCGCTCCTGCGCATGAACGTGGCCCCAGTCGTCACCCTCAAGATCGCCTTCGGTGGCGACAACCACTTCGACTACGGCCTGCAGCGCGAGACGGCGGGCACGCTCGCGGGTGTGCAGCAGCTTGCCTTGCTGATGAACAAGCTCAGCCAGTACGGCATGGCCGATCGTACAAGCTTCGCGATGCTGAATCCGTTCGGCCGCACGCTGCGCAAGCGCGGAGTCGCCGGCCGCGAGCACTGGGCGCATCACCACACGGGCCTCTTGATCGGACGCAGCTTTCGCGGCGGCGTGATCGGCGGCGTCGGACCGGGCGAGGGCGACTTTTGTGCCTTGCCGATTGACTCGCAGAGCGGTCGCGGCGACGAGCACGGGGACGTGGCGGTGGCGGACTCGCTGGCCGCCTATGCCCGCACGCTGCTGCGTGGCGTCGGAGTTCCCGAGGGGCAGGTGGCGGTCCTGGTGCCGACCGGCAAGGTTATACGGGCGGCGCTCATGAAGCCGTAGCCAGCCTCGCGGCCATAGGGCATGCTGCGCCGGCATCGGCCAACGACGAGCCCCAGCATTCCCCGCCTCGCCGGCTCGTTGACCCCCGGTGACCCGCTCCGTAGCATGAACGAAATCTGTCCACGGCCCGGCCGCACCCCGCCGCCGCGCAGAGAGGAAGCACATGTCCGAACAGGTCTCACAGCCCGCGGCGGCGGCGAGTCATCCGGCTGCCGCCCCCGACCCCGCCGCGCCTCTTTCGCCCGGCGACCTGCTCGCTCACTTTCACCGTGGCTGCAAGGCGGTCGCGGATCGCCGCATTGGTCTGGAGCACGAAAAGATCGGCGTGGTGCTGGCACCCGACGGGAAGGTCCTGCCGCTGCCCTACGCCGCAGAGTCAGGCCCGGCCGAGATTCGCACGCTCTTTGCCGGCTTGCAGGCCCGCGGCTGGCAGCCCAGCTCTGAGGGGGGCGTGGATGGTGCGGTCATCGCACTGCGCCGCAATCGCGCCTCGGTCACGCTGGAGCCAGGGGGCCAGTTCGAGCTGTCCGGTGCGCCACAGCTCACCGATGTCGAAGCGGTGGCTGAGCTCGATGCCCATCTGGCCGAGCTCTTGCCGCTTGCGGATGCAGCGGGTGTGGCCTTCCTGGGCTGCGGCTTTCGTCCGCTGGGTACCTGGGCCGATGTGCCCTGGGTCCCCAAGGGGCGCTACGCCATCATGCGCGAGTACCTGCCCACTCGCGGCCAGCTGGGCGTCGAGATGATGAAGCGCACAGCGACGGTCCAGGCCAACCTTGACTACACCAGCGAGGCCGACGCGATGGCCAAGCTGCGGCTGTCGATCGCCCTCGGCCCACTGGTCACCGCGATGTTCGCCGCCTCGCCGCTACGCGATGGTCAGCCGAGCGGCTACAAGAGCTTCCGCGCCGCCTGCTGGCTCGACACCGATCCCGATCGCTGCGGCACCCTGCCCTTCGTGTTCCGTGAGGGAGCCAGCTTCGCCGACTATGTCGAGTGGGCGCTCGATGTGCCGCTGTTCTTCATCTACCGCCACAAGCGCTACATCACCGCGCCCGGCGTGACCTTCCGCCGCTTCATGGCCGAGGGCTATGCCGGCGAGCGCGCGACGCTGCCCGACTGGGAGCTGCACCTCTCTACGCTGTTTCCCGATACCCGCCTCAAACAGTACGTCGAAGTGCGTACCGCCGACGCTGGCCCGCTGTCCACCGTCCGCGCCCTGGCCTCGCTGTGGCGCGGCTGGCTGTACTGCACCGAGGCGCAGCAGGCGGCGATCGAGCTCCTGGCCCCCTACAGCCACGCCGAGATCGCCGAGCTACGCGCCGCTGTCCCGCGCCAGGGGTTCGCGGCCCAGCTACGCGGCCAGCCGATTGGTCCGCTGTGCCTGCAGCTTGTCGACATCGCCCGCGCCGGCCTGAGCCGCATCGCCGATGCCCACAGCCTGGCGCTGCTCGACCCGCTGCGCACCGCCGTGGCCGCGGGACGCTGCCCGGCCGACGACATCCTGGATGCCTTCCAGGCGGCAGCCGGCGACCCGCGTCGCTTCGCCGAAGCCATCCGCCTGCGAGTCTGACTACAGATAGAGCGCGCTCGCCGCGCTCAGCGCCCACCACAGATAGCTCACCGTGGTCAGCGACAAAAAGGCGGGCACCACCAAGCGACCAAACCAGCCAAGCTCGCCCGGTGCAGTCGGGCGGCCGGCGAGGGCATCGAGCCCGGCCTGCACCACCAGCGCATCCAGCGACGCATCCGGAGCATGCGGAGGCAGCGCGCGCAGGCACTGCAGCAGCCGGTCATCAGAATCCAGGATTGCCATCGCTTCCTCCTCCCTGCCTCTCGGACAGCTCCCATTGTAGCTGGGCACGGGCCCGCTCTAGTCGCTTGCGCAGCGCCGCCGGCTGTAAGTCCAGCACCTGCGCCGCCTGGCTCTGATCTAGCTCTTCGACAGCTACCAGCAAGATCACCTCCCGCAGGCTGGGCGACAGCCGCTGCAGGGCGGCTTCCAAGCGCACGATCTCCTGCCGCTGGCTGGCGGACTGCAGCGGGCTGCCAGCCAGCGGCAGGCTCTGAACACTGCTGCCGAAGAACCAGTCGCGTAGCTGCGCCAGGCGCGACGCTGCAGTGCGGCGCTGGCTGCGATAGCGATTGCGGGCCACCGTGTACAGCCAGGGCGCAAGCTGGGTCTGGGGATGCAGCCGGCTCGCGTGCCTGGCTAGCTGCACAAACGTGTCCTGCAGCAGGTCATCCGCCTGATCGCGTCGTCCGCAGAGCCGCAGCAGAAACGAATACAGCCGCACGCGATAGCGCTCATAGATGCGCGTGAACGCCTGCTTGTCGCCCTGCCGTAGCTGCGCCAGCCAGGCGGCTTCGTCGGCGGCACCCGCGCTCACGGTCTGGGCCGATCCTGGGACGGACTCGGCAGCGCTGGGAGGCTTGGCGTTCACAATGCGATCAACTCGCGAAACCGTGGGCTGTGACAAAAATATTTCTTCGTTTTTTCTGTCACAGGCCGCGGGGTCGCGAGTTGTAGCGGTCAGACAGGCTGGCGAGGCGAGCAAGCGCGCCGCTGCATGACCAAAGGAGCACTCGATGTTGACCAAGCTGATGCACGAAGGTGGGTTTCCGATGTGGTTTATCGTTGGCTTCGGCCTGGCTGGCCTAGTGTCGGCGGCGCTGTACGCCAAGACGGTGAGCAGCCGCTACGCCGCGCTGGCCCGCGGCCTTGCTATGGCCACGCTGATGGCCACTCTGGCGGGCACGGTGGCGGCGCTGGGAGCCGTGTTTGCAGCGCTGGCCGGCGATCGCTTCCCGGAGTTCAACATCCTCAAGCCCGAGGGGCCGCAGGTCCTCGTCAAGGGCCTGGCCGAGGCGATGTCGCCGGGCATCATGGGCTTCGCTCTGCTGGCGCTGTGCGCGCTGTTCTACGCCGTGGGTAGCTACCGCAGCACCCGCGACTAGCCGGCTAGGCCGACCTGAGCGACGGTGGCGTGGAACAGCCCGCTAGCGCGAGAGGCGAGCCGCAGCGAGGAGCTCGTTGAAGGCTTCTTGGAAGCGACCGGTGCGAGCGCGCAGGCGAGCGATGCGATCGTGCAGATCGGCAGAGTCAGCGGCGGTGGTCGCGCTGGTCTCGGCGAAGGCCTGCTCCGCCGCGAGAAAGTCACCCGCGGCCACCAGCGCATCCCCGAGAGTGCGCATGAGCTGGGCCCGCCCAGCCCCGCTGGTGTTGTAGTGCAGGCCGGCCCGCAGCGTCTGCACGGCGCGTGGCGGATCTTTTAGGCGCAGCAGCGCAGCCGCATAGGCCACTCGCGCCTCGTAGTAGCCGGGGCAGAGCTGCAGCGCAGCCTGCAAGTCCTGGCACGCGTCATCGAGCTCGTTGCGACGCAGCTCGTCGAGCGCCCGCAGGTAATAGCGGCGAGCAATCAGCGCGCTCATCAGTCAATCTCCAGCAGACCGAAGCGACCACCCCCGCTCGTTCCCGTCGGCTCAGGCGGGCGCTCAGGCTTGGCCGGCGGGGGCGGAGCCGCCGGGGCAGCCGCGCTGGCAGAAGGCACAGCCTGGCCGCCAGCTGCAGCGGGCGCCGGGCTAGCCGCAGCCGAGCGAGCCGCAGAGGAGGCAGAGGTCGCACGCACCGCACCGGGCCGCGGGTCCGGCCGAGTGGAGGAGGCGTGCGCCGGTGCCTGGGCCGGCACTGCCGATGGCGGAATCACCACCTCACGGACCTCGACCCCAGGCGTTCGGGGCGGAGGTGCGGCGGCGCTGGACGGTGGCTGCGCGGCCGGCGTGACGGCGACCTGCAGCTGGGAGGCCCCATCGCTGCGCGGAGCCGCAAGCTCCAGCGGCTGCAGGCGCCCGTCGACTCGCACCTGCACTCGCCCGCCCTGCACTTCGAAGAGCTGTAGCTCGGGGAGATCCAGGCGCAGCTGCAGACGCTCTATCACCTGCGCAAACGACAATCCGGCTAGATCATCACCAGCTGTCGGCGCCACGGCCGCTGCGGACAGCGCGGCGCCTTCCAGAACATAGGTGCGAAACACATGCACCAAGATGTCCACCAGCTGCTCGCGCTCATAGCGGCTGAGGGCTTCCTGGATCTCTTTGGTCTGACGGCGTAGGTCGTGGCGATCGCTCATGAGGGTTCTCGCTGAAGATACAGAATGATCTTAGTAGATCCGGCCTGGACGCGGCGTGCCGAGTTGCAGTGCTGCGCCTTCGGTCCGTCTTGGGTCGCCCCTGGTCAGCCCTTGGTCGCAGCGGACCAGCCGGGCGGCAGATCGGCGCTCTGCAGGTTGCAGGCGATGGTGGCCGAGCGGTCGACCTGCGCGTCGCGCAGCAGAGCCGCTTGGAAGTTGTCCTTAACCAGCAGCGCCTCGCGCAGATCGGCGCGCAGCAGGCAGGCCCCAGGCAGGTCGCAGTCGATGAGGACCGCCGAGCTGAGCTGAGCTCGCGTGAGCTCGGTGGCGCCGCGATCCGCCGAGAAGCGGCAGCGAATCAGCACCGCCTGACGCAGCTTCAGACCGTAGGCGCGACTCGGCTGCAGGGTGCAGTTGCCGAGGTAGGCATGATCGAAGACGGCGTTGTCCATGTCACAGCGCTCGAAGCGCACGTCGTCGAGCAGGGCGTGCTGCATATCGACCTCGGTCAGGTTGCAGTCGGCAAACTGCGTCCGCTTAAGCAGACCGTGGTCGAGCTGGGCCCGTCGGAGATCGACACGACTGAAGGTGGCGCGACTGAGGTTTACGCCGGTCAGCGTCATGCCGTCCATGTCGCAGGAGTCAAACGTGCAGTCGCTAAAGTCAGCGCCCACGAGCTGCATGCCTGACAGGCGCAGGCGGCGGAAGGTGCAGCCGCGCAGCTCGCGATCACGAAACTTGATAAGGAGGAGTTCTTTGCTCTCGACAGTTTCAGACATGGAGGCTCAGGTGGCTTGCGTGTTGGACTGGATGTTCGAGGACCCGTCGCGAATCTCTTTGCCCTCTTCCTCGTTCTTCAAGAGCTTGCGCGCCAGCTTCTCGACTTCGTGCCACAGCTTCTTCTCGGCGAGAGCGCGGCGCTTGGTCGCTTCTTCGGCCAGGTGACGGCCCTGCTCCTCGGCGCGGACCATGGCCTGGACGCCGTAGGCCTCGCGCTCGTGCTCGCTGTTCTCGTCGTCGCCGCCCGAGTGAGCGAAGTGCAAGCCGCGCTGCTGCTGCTGCACGTGAGTGAGCTCGTGGGCCAGAAGCGCCGTGCCTTCGGCGCTCTGAAAGTTGGACTGCCAGCCTTCGCGCACCAGGATCAGATCGGTGCCACCGACGGTCACTGCGTCCGCGCGGTAGCGGCTGGTGATCTCCTCAGCGAGCGGACCGCGAACGATGCGGACGTTGCCGAAGTCGCCGCCCAGGCGGCGCTCCATGCGAGCCCGAGTGTGCAGATCGAGGGGCTCGCCGCGCCCCGCATCGCGCATAATGTGACGAGACAGCGTCGATGGGTCGTACTTGAGCGCGATCTCTTTATCGAGATGGAAAGCGTCCTCATCTTCTGGAGCAGGCGTCGGCGTTGGCCGTCCCGGTGCCCGTCCTGGCTCCCGGGCTGACCGGGCCTCAGAGCGCGTGTCGCGTGAGTCTGACATCGGCTATCCCCCGTGCGATCTTATCGCCAACCAAAGGTATCGGGAACTCGCTGTCTGGGGTTTCTGCCGGCGAGAGAGCGCCTGACTTGTAGGCCCGCTGGAGCCGGCTACCCACGCCGCCCGCAGGATTCACATGCGCGGCCAGCGCTTCAACATATACTGGTGAATTATGAGGATTCCCAGGCTCTGTGCTCTTGTCGTACTGACGGGCTCCGTCTATGTCGCGGCTCCCCCCTCCGGTCAGGCCGCCGAGACGCGCTTTCCGCCCCTCCGTCCAGCCGTCGTGGGGGACCAGGGAGCCGCTGCCGGCAGCACCCCAGCCGCCCCGGCGGCCAGCCCCGCCCCGGCCCCGGTTGGCGGTCCAGCAGCCGGCCCATCGAACGCCAATGCCCCAGTCGCCGATGCTCGCTGGTGTGGAGTAGAGCTTGCAAAGCCGGCTCCCGAGCCGCCCATTCCCTGCAAGCACCCGGGCCTGCCCTGCGGTCCGGTCAGCGCGGATCAGATCAGCCGCGGCAGTGGTGAAGTCGGCGAGGACCTAGATGGTGATGGCAGCGCCGACCTGACACTGGCTGGGCGACGGGAAGTGCCACGTCCCGAGGTCTATGCCGCGATCTACCGCAGTACCGAGGCTGGCTTTGTGCTAGCCGACTACCAAGCCGTGCCGCCGCGGGCCGAGCCGACGATGGCCAGCGTGATTCTCGCTGCTCCGGGGAGTGCCCCCTTGCTGCGCGATGGCTACGACATGGTCGAGAGCAACGGCCGCACCCACAGCATCGCTCGGCTCCGCCGCTTCGACGGCCAGCGCTTTCGCACCCTGCTGTCTTTCTGCGCTCACCGCGTTGAGCCAACCGCCGGCCGACTACGCGAAGGGCACAACCGCGTCGAGATCGTCGACATCGACAAGGATGGTCAAAAAGATGTCGTCATTCACGGCCTGATCGCCCCGGTGGCCTTTCGCTTCGCCGAGGGAGGCTTGACGCTCAATCAAGACGCCGCCCTCTCCCAGCTGTATCGCGAGAACAGCCCGGAAATGCAGCGCGTCAAGACGCTGCGCGCCGAAGCGGCGAAGCTGATAGCTGGCGGTCAGCTGCGACGTGCGGCCGAGGTCCTGGCGCGAGCGCAGGCCGCCCTGCCCCATGACGTCGATCTGACGCTCGACCTGGCATCGCTACAAATTCGGACGGCGCAGGAAGACAAGGCGCTGCAGCTCCTACAGCGGGCCCGGTTTCAGGAGCCGGAGCGAGCGGCGATCTACTGTGCTCAGGCCCGCGCCCATCGCGCGCTGCGAGAGCCGGCCTCCGAGCGCAACGCCCTACGCGCCTGTCTCGATCATCACCCCGATGACGAGCTGCGCAGCGAAGCCGAGGGACGCCTCCGCACTCTCAGCGGCACCGCTCCCGGGGCACCGCCCAGCGAGGGAGCAGCCCCTGCCCCGCAGCCCATCGAGCTGCCTTCGGACAGCGAGAGCCCGTAGCCATCGGCCCGCCGACGCCTGCCCTCTTTTTATTCGTCCAGAATTTAGATCCTTTCATCACAAAAAACTCACAATTTCTGTGTCTCTGCGACCTAGTAGCCTACGGGAGTTCCAGGATTAGATTTGCACTCTCATCGGCGTCTCGCTTTTCACAACACAACCTATCGTTTCATCAGCGATTTGATTTATAGTATGGCGCTATACACTGAATGCGCTTTGCCTGCGAGCAGTGCCAGACGAAGTACTCGATCCCCGACGAACGCGTCCGGGGAAAGATTCTCAAGATCCGCTGCAAGACCTGCGGCTGCCTGATCTCCGTCAGCGAGGCAGGAGCCCGCACGGCTCGCGTCGGTGAGCCCGCCGCCGATCCGGGGCAATCGACCGCCGGTCTAGACCTGCGCGATCAGCTCGCCGGTGAAGCCGGGGGGGGCGGCGATGCGACGATGATCGGCGGCATGGCCGACTTCTTCGGCAAGCTGCCCGGGGCCGAGCCTGCCGCGGCCGACGAATGGCACCTGTCGATCGACGGGAACCAGGTCGGGCCGTTTCCGCTTCAGGATCTGGCGCAGCGCATCATCGAGCAGGCCGGCACGTCGGCCGAGCTTTACGTCTGGCACGAAGGCTTCGACGGCTGGAAGCTGCCCGACGCGGTGCCCGAGGTGCAGACCGCGGTCGGCAAGGTGCGCAGCGGCTCCCAGGCCCAGGCCAAGCCGGCCGCGACGGCCAAAGCCTCGGCCTCAGCCGCCGCAGCCAAAGAGTCGGCAAAGCCAGCGGCCAAGGCGCAGGCCAAGGCGACCGCCAAGGACGTCGCCAAAGCAGCCGCCAAGGCGATCGGCAAGGCCAGCCTCAAGCCACTGCCCTCCGTCGCGCCGCCCGATGAGGAGAGCGGTGATGCGACGCAGATCGGCTCGCTGGATATTCCCAGCGATGTTGGCAAGGCAACCGGCAAGAGCGACGACGATGATGTTCAGGATGCGTCGCTGCTGATGCTGGGCGATGACGCCTTTGAGGCCCTCCTAGATCAGGGAGGAGCCAAAGGCGGAGCCAAGGCCGCAGCCAAGTCACCGGCCAAGCCCACCGCCAAGCCGCCAGCCGCCAAGCCAGCCCCACCGCTCCCCGCGGCCAAGGCTGGCCCGCCGGCCTTTAAGCCGCCACCTGCTCTGTCGCGGACGCTGCCGCTGGGATCGCAGTTCGCGCCGCAAGCCGCCAAGGCTGCCGCGGCTGCGCCAGCCTCAGCTCCAACGCCCAGCCCAGCGGTCACACCGGCGCCGGTCGCAGCCCCTGTCCCGGCCCCCGTCGCAGCTCCGGCTCCGGCGCCAGCTCCTGTCCCGGCGCCAGCGCCGATGCCAGCGCCGACGCCAGCTCCGGCGGCGCCCATGGTGGCTGCGCCCCCTGAGCCGGCCCCGCTGCCCGCTGCTGCGCCGCATCTTGCCGATCTGTCGCTGACGCCGCCGCCGGCATCCGCCGCGTTTAACATCGTGCCGTCGGCCGAGCCGGGCGCCGACTCGGCCCCCGAGGGCAAGCGAGGCTCCAAAGCCTGGATCGTGGTCCTGCTGCTGGCCATGGTGGCTGGCGGCGGCGCCACGTACTGGTTCGTGCTGCGTCCGCCCCCCGGCAAGCCCACCACCGGTGAGACCGGCGTGCAGGATGCTGGCGTCGATGCGGCTGGCGTCGCCGATGCGGGCAGCAAAGCGGCGCCCCCCGGCAAGACCGATACGCCGCCCACGACCAAGCCCGGCGAGCCGAGCGAGCTACCGATGTCCGTCCTGGATGACCTGCTCAAGTCAGGCCATAGCGCGCTTGAGAAGTGCTACGCCAAGGCGATCAAAAAGAACAAGGGGCTAGTCGGCGGCAAGCTCAAGGCCACCGTCGAAGTCGCCGGCAAGGGCAAGGCCAGTGAGGTCTTGCTCACGGGCACCGAGCTGGATGCCAAGACCGGCAAGTGCGTGCAGAAGGCGCTCAAGAAGTGGAAGTATCCGCGCCAGGATGACGACTACAAGACCACCTTCCAGCTGACCATCCAGCCCAAGTCCAAGGGCAAGGACAAGGACGAGGACGGGTAACGCCCCGCTCGCCGAGCCGCTCGCTCAGTACTGGTAGCGCACGCCGAACTGGACGCGGAACGGCACCTGGCGGTTGGTCACCGCGCCGTAGGAGGTGCTGTTGCGTGCCTCGAAGCCGGCCTGGTTGGCGGTGTTTGAGCCGGTGTTGGTCGGCGACGACAGGTCGAGCAGGTTAAAGAGATCGACGATCGCCGACAGGTGCTGGCGGGTAATGCCGAACAGGTCGTACTGCGCCCGGAAGGCCACGTCGAGTACATCGGGGCTGCGCAGCTCGGTCCACTTGCGAAGGTCATTCGGGTCGCTGGCCGGATCGACGCCGCGCCAAGCGTAACGAACCACGTAACCAAGCGGCCCCTGATACAGTCGGGTGGCCGGCGCACCGCTGAGGAAGGCCAGGTTCACGCCGACGGAGAGGCCGCGAAAGCTGTAGCTGCCGTTGGCCTTGAGCTGATGGCGATGGTCGTCCGATAGGTATCCGTAGAAACGGAAGTCGCGCGGCGGGTCATCACGGAAAGTGCTTAGCTGGTCATCGACGGTGCCATCGAGCCAGGACAGCGTATAGGCGACCATGAACTGCCAGTTGGGGTTGGGCGAGCCGGCCAGCACAAAGTCGATGCCGCTGTAGCGCCGCGTCGCCTCCGCCGTCGGGCGGTAGGCTGACACGCCGCCGCGGCTCTTGTCGAAAAACCGGCTGGTATCGCCCCCATCCAGGCGGCGCAGGGCATTGACCTGGATGTCCTCCCAGAGGTTGCTCAGCAGGCGATAGGTATAGGTGACCGAGAGCGAGACGTTGCGCGCCACCTCGCGCTCTAGCGAGGTGGTGAAGAAGTCGGCCTGGGGTGGACGCAGCGATAGCCGGGCGTTGCCGCACGAGAGGTCAAGGCTGCCATCCGGGCAGGCGCCGCGCAGGTCGTAGCCGCGATCGCCGCCCTGCGAGCCGACGAAGCGGTCAAAGCGGCCCGACGAGGCACTGGCCCGCGTCCACTCCCAGGTCGACTGGGCGGCGCCAGCGTCGGCGTTGGTGGCGATGCGCAGCGTCCCGACTTCGTTGCTGCGACCGTAGGCGGCCTTGAGCAGCAGCTTGCCGTCGCGCAGCAGATCAACCGAGGCGCCGATGCGCGGCCCAAAGCCCAGCAGGTTGTGCGTGACCTCGCCGCGCGAGTTCTGTGCCGTGCCGTAATCGAGCCGCAGCCCGGGCATGATGGTCAGCCAGTCGGCCGGCTTCCACATGTCCTGCAGAAACACGCCGAGCGCATAGCCCTGGCGCACCTGAGCCCGCTGCGGCTCGTACTGCGTGAAGCGCGCGCAAGGCGTCGCGGACGAGCCTGGCCGCGGACTCGGAGCCAGCGGGTTGCAGCCGAACGGCCGCTCGCTGGAGGTGACATCCCGCTGCAGCACGCCGCCATCGCCGGCCTGCGCCGTGTCGTCGGTGTAGATCGAGTTCCCGGGCGTCCCGCTGAGCTGGTAATAGCGCAGGTACTGGACCTGCGCCCCGGCCTTAAACGTGTGCTGGCCGAGCCAGCCGCGCTTGACCCAGGTCAGCGTCGGGTCGAACTGGAAGCGCCAGCGCTGATCGTCCACCAGGGTGGCGGCATCGGCAGCGTTCCAGGTGATGGTGCTGGCCCGGTCGAAATACGACGAGCTGACCGTATCGCCGTTCTGCGCGCCGTTGGTAATGGTGCTCAGCTGTAGGCCGGTCTGCACGCCGAAGATCAGGTTGTCGCGGATGAACCAGTCGTAGTTGAGGATGCCGAAGACGCCGCCCTGACGCTGCGAGAACTCGGACTCTGGGCTGTAGGAGTTGCTGTTGCCGTTCGCCGGAGCCAGGTTGCGGATGTTGCTAATCCAAGCCGGGTCGGTGTTCAGCGAGAGCTCCAGCCGATGCCGCGGCGCCGGCGCCCAGGTCAGCTTGAGCCGAGCGTAGACATCATGGCGATCCAGCGACGGGTGCTGCACGTTCAGCGGCGGCCCCGGCACCACCGACGACAGCCGATACCAGTACTGCGTCGACAGATAGAACCACAGCTTCTGCTTGACGATCGGCCCACCGACGTTGAGGTTGGCCTGATAGCTGGCGTTCGGCGGCGGCGGGTCCGACTGATCGCGCAGCCGGCCATCGAAGATCTGCGCCCCAGCGCGGCTGCCGACCGACAGCGACTGGTGGTTCACGAACAGGCTGGCATCGACGGTGAAGCGATCCGAGCCGCGCTTGGTCACCAGGTTGATGACGCCGCCCAGCGAGTTGTACTGCGCATCGACCGCCAGCAGCAGCAGGTCCATCTGCGCGATGGCGTCGAAGTTGAAGTTGGCTGAAAACGTATTGCTCACCGGGTCGGTGATATCGAGCCCATCGACCAGGTAGCGGTTGTGGCGAAAGCTGCCGCCGGCCATGACGGGGTTGCTGCCCCCGCTGACGCCCGGGACCTGCTGCACCACGTCTTGATAGCGACGGGTCGTGGCGATCTTGGCCTGCGACTCGGCACTCAGCACGCGGCCGGTCGACACCTTGTCGCTGTCGAGTCGCTTGCGCTCCTCGACGACCACCAGGGTCTCGACCTGCTCTTGCTCGGCCGACAGCGGAATGCGCAGCGTCTCGGTCTGGCCCAGCTCTAGCGCAATCCGGCGACGGGTCGGCTTGAGGCCCTCGTAGCGCACCGTGATTTCGTAGCTGCCGGGCGGAATTAGCGGGAAGTCGTAGCGCCCTTCCTCGTCGGTGATGGCCCGTTTGGGGCCGCCGATCAGCGCCTCGCTGCGCAGCTCGACCTTGGCCCCGGGCATCGGCACATTGGTGCCCGCCTCGACGACTGAGCCCCGCAGGCGGGCGTTCTGTTCACCGACGGCCCAGGCGGCGCGGATGCCCCCCAGCGGCGCACTCCCGGTGTACAGCCAGGCCGGAAGGAGCGACAGCCCCGCGGCCAGCCATGGAAGCCCCCGCTTCCGACGCAGCAAGTCATTCCGACGTAGTCGCATGAGCGGGCGCACGCTAGCACAGCTGGCCGCATCGGCTTAAGCGCATTCGCCGCTGCGCCCCGGGAACCCGTCGAGCGCGTGATATGCTGAGCCCACTTTGGAACCGTTAATTGCTCTTCTGGCATTCGGCGCATTTGTCTATTGGCTTGTCATGCCGGGCTTGGCTTATCGCGCGGCCCGACGCGCCGAAGCGCAGGCGGACGATCTGGCGCACAAGCTGCAGCTCTACGAGGCTGAGCTCTATCGTCTGCGGCTGCAGCTACAAGAAGGCCAGCGCAGCAGCCTGCCTCAGCCTGCAGCGCCCACGCCAGTCTTCGGCGCCGTCGCGCCAATGTTTGCGAGTCCGGCCGTGGCAGCGGCTGCCGAGCCGCTGAGTCCCCCGCCGCCCACCGTGCGCTCGGAGGAGCTGACCGCTGCCGCGCCGCTGCCTGACCTCGAAAGTCCGCCCCTCACAGCCCCCCCCGCCAGCCTGCCCGTCGATGCCGCAGCTACGCCGGCCCAGCAGCTGGCCGCGCCTGCCGATGCCGCCATCGTCCCTGCCACCGCAGCCGCGACGCCGCCTGAGCTCAGCGCGCTAGCGCCCCCCAGCGCGGCTACCCCCGTGCCGACACCGGCCCCCCCAGCGACGAGCGAGCCGGCCGAGGAAGGCAAGGCCTTCGACCTGGAAAAGTTCATCGGCGTACGCGGCGCCGCCTGGCTAGGAGCGATTGCCCTGGCCATCGCCGGCACGCTGTTCGCGAAGTACTCGATCGAGAACAACCTCATCCCGCCGGCCCTGCGCATCGCCTTCCTGATCCTCATGGGCCTCGTCGCGCTGGTTGGCTCGGAGGTCTTCTTCCGGCCGCGCTATCCGGCGACGGCATCACCGGTCTGCGGGGCCGGCATCGCCATCCTGTACGCGGCGTTTTTTGCCGGCCACTCGGCCTACGACCTGTTCAGCCTGCCGCTGACCTTTGCCCTGATGGCCCTGACCACGCTCGTCGCGGGCCTACTGTCGCTGCGCTATGACTCGGTGTTCATCGCCGTGCTCGGCCTGCTGGGCGGCTTCGCCACGCCGCTGCTCCTGTCGAGCGGCAAGGATCGACCGATCGGCCTGTTTAGCTACATCCTGCTTCTGGACCTGGGCTTCCTGGCCATCAGCGTGCAGAAGCGCTGGCATCGAGTCGTCTGGCTCAGCTTCTTCGCCACCGTGCTGCTAGAGGTCGCCTGGGCCGCCAAGCACCTGTCACCGAGCAAGCTGCCCATTGCGCTCGCGGTCTTCCTGCTGTTTGGCATCCTGTACTTTCTCCTGCCCAGCCTGGCCGGCCGGCTGCTGCCGACCCGAGACAAGGACGCCGCCGATCCCGAGGCAGGGCCCGATCGCCAGCCGAATACGCCCGACGCCGCCGACCGCCCAGAGCAGCTCTTGCAGCTCTCGGTAGTCGCCGGCCTGGCGCCGCTCCTGTTTGGGCTGGTCATCGCCGGCCAGCGCGTCTACCACGACAAGTGGCCGCTCCTCCTGGGCTACCTCGGGCTGCTCTCGGCCGCCCTGATCTTCGTCGGTGTGCGACGGGGCCAGAGCTTCCTGGCAACAGCGGCGGCCTGGGCTGTGTTCCTCAGTGTCGGCCTCCAGCTAGAGGCTCGTCCGTCCAACGCCGAGCCGCTGCCGGCCTGGGCGTTTTCGCTGTCGATTCTGGGGCTTACCGGGCTGCTCAACGCTGCCGGGCGGGTACATGACTGGTTTGGCCCGGCCGGCGCCGCGGTAGGCCCTGACCAGCCGGACCTTGCGGTCGGCACCGGGGCGGTCCCCGACAGCAGCATGCGGCGCCTCTTGGTCGAAGGCGCTGGCTATGTCGGGCTCCTTGGTCTGCTCTGCTATGTCGTGTACTTCTCGGCCCTGGCCGCCGAGTCGTTTAGCGTCGGACTGAGCGGACACGGCGATCCCTTCTGGCCGGCAGCCCTGCTGTGTCTTTCGGCGCTCTTGCTGCTGGCCGAGCGCAGTCGCCAAGCGGCCGGCCGCCTCAGCCTGGCCGCTCCGGTCTTCGCGGCGCTGCTCAGCGGCACGACGCTCTTGGCCCTGCTGCTGCAGACCGGCCGCAGCGTCCTTGCGGACCCGCAGGCCATGCCGCCGGATCGCTTCCTGCGTGGGCTGAGCCTGCCGCTGCTGCTGGCCGTGCTAGCTGGGCTCTTGGCGGCGCTGCGGGCCCGCACTCAGACCCGAAAGCCGCGCGCTGCCCAGGTCAGCGAGCTCGTCGCAGCTACGCTCGCCGCGCTGTCGGCGGCGGCCGTGATCCTGCTCTCGGCGACCGGCCCAGCCATGCTCCTGCCCCTGACCCCGGGGCTGGGCTTGGCCTTCGTTGCTCTATACGGTGTTCTCCTATACCTGTCGGCGCTGCGCCGGGATTATACGTTCCTGCTGCCGCTCGTCGTCGCCCTGGCCTGCGGCGAGGCCTTCGCCCTGGTCTCGGAGTATCACCACCGCGGCGATGAGGGCAGCTTCCTGCCTGGCCTGGCCGCCTATGTCCTTACGCTGATCGCAGCACCGCTCGCCCTGCTGTGGCTGCGGCCCAGCTTCCGGCCGCGGCGTGGACCGTATCTGGCGAGCGCGCTGGCCGGCCCCGCCCTGTTCCTGCCGATCCTGACGCTGGTGACCGATGCCGTCGGCAAGCGAGCGATTGGCCTCCTGCCGCTGGGCTTCGCGCTCCTGGCCGTGCTCGGCCTGGCGGTGGTGCAGCGCCTGGCCCTGCTGCCCCTCGACCCGGCGCTGGCTGCCGGCTTCCCCGAAGAGGTTCGCCGTCGCCGCAGCCTGGGCAATCAGGCGCTGTTTGCCGCCTGCGCGCTGGGCTTTGTCGCCGTTGCCATCCCGCTGCAGCTTGACCGTCAGTGGATCATCGTCGCCTGGGCCCTGGAAGCCGCCGCGGTGTGGTGGCTGTATCGTCGGCTGCCGCATATCGGCCTGAAGTACTTCGGCATCGCCCTGTTCGCCGCCGTGCTCTTGCGCCTGTACCCCGACGCCGCGTTCCGTCATCTACACGAGCGCGGCGCCATCGTCTTTAACTGGCTGCTTTACACCTATGGCGTCCCCGCCGCCTGCTTCCTGGTCGGAGCGCGTGGCCTGTCGGCCGTCGAGGTGACCTACCGCAGCGCCTGGGAGGAGCGACTGCCGGTCGGCGGCACGCGCCTGGCCTGGTATCAGCTGGCCTATCTGATCGGCCTGCTGTCGGTCTTCGTCCTCATCAACCTTGAAATCGCCGACGCCTTTTCGTCCGGCCGCTACGTCGAGTTCTCGTGGGACCACAGCTACGCCCGCGACCTGACCGTGTCCCTGGCCTGGGGCCTGTACGGCCTGCTGTTGCTCAGCATCGGCATGTGGCAGAAGAGCCGCGCCCTGCGCTTTGTCTCGCTCGGCTTCATGCTGCTGACCATCGCCAAGGTCTTTCTGTATGACCTGTCGAACATCCACGGCATCTACCGGCCGCTGTCCTTCCTGGGGCTGGCGGTCTCGCTGATCGTCGTCTCGCTGCTGTATCAGCGCTTCGTCTTTCAGCGCGAGCCCGAGCCGTCGAAGCAGAGCCCAGGGCAGAAGGGCCCAGGCCGCCCAGCCGAGCTCCCTATCCAGAAGTCCTAGCCCGAGGTCAGAAATGTCCCCCCGGAACCGCCTCGTGTCCGCTGTCTCTGCCGCTGCCGCGCCGCGTCGCGCTGCGCTGACCCCGCCCCGCTGGCTGAGCAGCCCGCTCTTGCTCCTGGCACTCGCCGCGCCGCTGCTGGCCCAGCGCCTGCCCAGCGACGACAGTCACAGCGCGTTTCAGAAGCGCCGCGCCATCAGCCTGTCGGATGCCAGCAGCGCCGCGCCCGGCAGCACCTTCGCCGCCATCGCGCTGCCGCCCGAGCTCAACAGCGGCGGCGAGCCATCGTTTCGCGATCTGCGCCTGGTCCGCCTGCCCGGTCCGCAGCCGAGCCCCAGCCGCGAGACCAGCGAGGTCGCCTACCTCGTCGAAGAGCAGCGTGGCGCCGTCGCCGCCGCGCAGTACAACGGCACCCTCCTCGACACGCGCAGCGAGTACCACCCGTTTACCGACCACAACGTCTGGCTGGTCGACTTTGGTCGCGGCGCTGCCTACGACCGCATCGACCTCGACATTCCCGAGCGCGACTTCGCCCGTCGCTTCAAGTTCGAGGTCGCCGAGCAGAAGGGCGGCCCCTACCGCCTGCTCGCCGACGACGTCGGCATCTTCGACAAGATCTGGGTGCGCGAGAGCCCGCACCGCATCCATCATACGCATCTACTCTTAGATCGCGTCCTGCGCTCGCGCTTTGTGCGTATCACCAGCGATCCGGTGCGCTATCCGCCGCGCGTCACCGTCGTCGGCGCCACCGCCTCTCGCCGCGAGGCGGTGCCGGGCACGATCTGGACCCGCCCCGCCCCCTTCGAGGCCCTGGCCAGCGAGCCGGCCAAGCGCGGCCGTGGGCCGACGTTCACCCGCTATCGCCTGCAGCTTCCGCCCGGCCTGCCGATCGAGCAGCTAAGCCTGGCCGCCGACGATCCCGCCTTTGCCCGCCTGGTGCGCATCTATGAGGAGCGGCCGAGCAAGCCGGGCGAGGCGCTGAGCAGCGGCGGCAGCACCGTGGTCTTGGGCGAGGCTGTGCTGTTCCGCGTCGTCGGCACGCCGCGCAAGAACCGGCCGCTGGCCCCCGACAGCGAGGTCGGCGGCGAGAGCCTGAGCCTGCCGCTGCGCAGCCACCCCGAGGCCGGCGTGCTGTACGTCGAGATCGACGCCAGTCAGGGGCCGCCCCTTTCGAACCTGCGCTTTTCCGTCTCGGGCGTCGGCGCGCGCCTGCTGTTTCCGCTCCTGCCCGGCGATCGCGAGTTCGTGCTGTACTACGCCGCGCCGACGGTGCGCCCGCCGCTTTACGACCTGGAAGCGCTGCGCAGCCAGGTCACCCAGCTTGAAGTCCGACGGGCCAGCCTAGGCAGCGAGCAGCCCAACCCCGCCTATCGCGTCGTGCCGCCGCTGTCCTTCGTGCGCACCGCCGGGGCCCCCGTCGATGTCAGCCTGTTCCGCCTGCAGCGACCGCTGGACCTGGCCAGCGACGGCAAGCCCGACATCTATGCCGCGACGCTGTCGGCCGAGGATCTGGCCGTGCTGTCGCCCAGCTATGGCGACCTGCGCATCGTCGACCCGGAAGAGCACCAGATTCCCTATGTCCTTGAGCGCAGTGGCAGCGACGGTCGGCTGCCGCTTGCCCTGACCGAGCCTGCCCGCGCAACCGGCGACAAGCCGCGTGGACCGACCGCGACGACGCTGTTCTTAAGCTACGCCCCGACGGGCAGCGCACTCGCCCTGCCCTATGAGGGGCTGGAGCTTGAGATTACCGACGCCTTTTACACCCGTAGTGCCCGGCTGTTTGCCCTGCCGACAGCGGGAACTGGCGCGGTGCAGCCGCAGGGGGGTGAGCGCCTGCTGTGGTCCGGCACGCTCAGCCGCAAGCCCGAGGGCAGTGACGCCGCCGCGCCCAGCGAGGGCGAGCCCGTCGCCGCGCCGCCCAGCGGGCACCTGCAGCGCCTGCCCTTTACGCTGCCCGCCGACCTGCCGCGCATCGCCCGCCTGCGCCTGGAGATCGACAACGGCGACAACTCGCCGCTGTCGCTGAGTCGAGCCATCGGCCTGCTCGCCCTGCCCCGCCTGGCCGCCAAGCTCGACGGCAGCACGCGCTACCGCCTGCTGCTTTCGGCCCCCAGCGTCGAGGCGCCTCGCTACGACATCGAGACACTGCGGCGCGAGCTGTTTGACTACGCAGCAGTACGTGCCGGTTTTGGACCCCTGTCGCC
Organism: uncultured Myxococcales bacterium; assembly: GCA_964628555.1. GTDB lineage: Bacteria > Myxococcota_A > Polyangia > Palsa-1104 > JAEUJZ01 > JAEUJZ01. Next base: position 65,820 of record CAZVMD010000002.1, read on the forward strand.
AAACCCGCAGTACCGCGCCCGCGCCAGCGACTTTCTGCAGGATCCCTCGTCGACCAGTGCGACCTTCGTGCTGTGGGGCGTGCTGATCGTCGCCATGCTGTCGCTAGTCGGGCTGACCCTGCGCCTGCTGCGCCGCCCGCCAGAAAACCCCGCCTAGCTCGCGCTGCGGCCGTAGCAGAGGTAGCGATAGCCGCAGCCGATCGCGTCGCAGACCGACGGCGCCAGGCGAGGCAGGCGCAGGGCCTCGCTCTCGGCCAGCCCAGCCGCCTCGCCAGCCTGTGACAGGGGCGGTGCCGCCGCCACCAGCTCCTCGGCGGGGCGGAAGCGGGGACGCGGCGTGGCCTCGCGCAGGTCGCAGAAAGCGACGGACACCGGCCGCCCCGCCGCGAAGTGCTGCCGCGCCGCCCGCCCCAAGAGCTGCTCTTGCGCCGCCGCCAGCGCCGAGGTCGGGTCGGGGCGATAGCCATAGCGAAACTGCAGCACGTGCAGCTCGCCGGTCGGCCGCCGCGGCTCGCCGATCACCCAGTCAAAGCGATCGCGCAGACGCACAGCGCCGACCGGGACCTCGAACGGCACCGCGGTGATAAGCGGCGGCGCGTCTGGCTGGGCCAAGCGTCGCACCAGCTCCCCCTCGACAAAGCGCTGGAGCCGGGTCAAAAGCTCGCCAATCGCCGGCTCGCGCGGACTGTGCCCGGCCAAGGCCAGCTGTGCCAGTAGATCGTCGCTGCTCGACCGTGGCTCGTACCGGCAAAGGACGTTGCTGGCCAGCTGGGACAGCCCGAGCTCCCCCGGCCCCTCATCGCCGTGCAGGGCCGGCAGGGCGGGCTCGCTCTCGTGCAGGCGGAAGCGCTGGCGCAGGTGGTAGCGGCGCGGACAGACCTGCAGATCGGCGGCGGCGCTCAGCGACAGCGCCAGGCCACCGGGTGGCGACACCAGGCGCGGCACGGCATAGGCCAAGCCGGCGAGCGCTTCGGCCTGCCGGGTCAGCACCGGCGAGTCACTCTCCAGATCGAGCTCGGCGGGCGGCGCGGCGCTGGGGCGAACCGGGAGCAGCCGCCCCTCGCCGATCAGATCAGGCCGCTCGGCGCGCAGGGCCTCGACCTGGGCCTTCCATGTCCCGCTGGGTGCGGCGCCCCGCGCGCTCTCGCCGACGAAGATCAGGCGCTCGCTGGCTCGCGTCGCAGCGACATAGAACAGGCGAGCCGACTCGGCCTGGCTACGCAGCCGGGTCACGGTCTGCACCCGTCGAGCAGCCAGCGTCGGCAGGCGGCGGGCTTCGCTCCCCAGGCCGGCTTGCCAGACCCTCAGGCCCAGGCCCACCGCCCGGTCATAGGCAATCGCTGGGCTCTCGCTGCGCTCGGGACTGCCGCAGCCAGCGACAAAGACGATGGGAAACTCCAGGCCCTTGCTCTGGTGGATGGTCATGATGCGCACCACGTCATCCGCCTCGCCGGCCGTCGCGGCCAGCGGATCATCGCCGTCGCCATAGCCGCTGCTGACCCGCGGGTCCGAGTCGCGACGCAGCCCGCGGGCAAAGCTGGCCAGCGACCCACCGCGCGCCTCATGCGCCGCCGCTCGCTCTAGCAGCCGCTCGACGTTGGCGATGCGCTGCGCCGCCAGGCTGGCCCCGACCCGCCCGGTCTCGGCGCCCAGCAGGGCCAGGTAGTCCGTCGCGTCGAGCAGCGCCTGCAGGCAGGCCAGGGGTCCAAGCCGCGCCGCGCTGCGCCCCAGGTCGCGACAAAGGTCCAGCCAGGTCGTAAGGCGATCCGCCTCGTCGGTCGGCAGCCCGGCCCGCTCCCCCGGCTGCTCGCTGCGCAACAGCGCCGGCAGCGACAGCAGGGAAGCCAAGTGCAGCCGCCCCAGCGCATCGTCGCTGAGCCCACACAGCGGCGAGCGCAGCCCGGCAATCAGCGATAAGCGGTCGTGCGGATCGTCGAGCAGCGCGATGTGGGCGGCTAGATCCAGCACCTCCTGCGCGGCGAAAAAGCCGCGCCCGCGCACCACGTAGTACGGCACCCCGGCCTGGGTCAGCGCCGCGGTGTAGCGCAAAAGATGGGTGAAGCGGCGCAAGAGCAGGACGATCTGGCGCGGCCGCGTGCCGCTGTCGAGTAGCTGACGCAGACGCGCCGTCAGCAGCGCCGCCTCGCGCCCCATGGTGTCGGCTGGCCAGGCGGGGGTGTCTTCGCCGGTCGGGGTGTCGGCCTGCAGCACTTCGACCAGGGGTCGCCCGGCTGGGGACTCCTCACGCGTGCTGGCCAGCTCATCGCGGGCCGGGTCCCAGCGCACCGGACCCACCGCCGCCCAGAGCTGCGCCGCTACTGGGTCTCCTGTCGGTGGCGAGGCGGCAAAGACGCGGGCGAACAGCGCGTTGGTGGTCTCGATCAGGGCCGGCCGCGAGCGGTGTGAGCGGCTCAGTGTCTCTTGCTCGGCACCGACGGCGATCAGCCCCTGACAGACCTGCTCATAGGCGGCGACGTCCGCGCCGCGGAAGCCATAGATCGACTGCTTGCGGTCGCCGACGATGTAAAGTGGCCGCGGCGGACGCTCGCCCTGCGCAGTTTCCCGGGGCTCGATGAGCAGGCTCAGGATCTCTGCTTGCAGCGGGCTGGTGTCCTGAAACTCATCGACCAAGAGCACGGCGTAGCGACCGGCTTCGCGACGGCGCACCGCGGGATCAGCGCGCAGCAGATCGCGGCTCTTGCGCAGCAGGTCGGAAAAATCGAGTGCGCTCTGGGCTCGCTTGGCGTCCTCGTACAGCGCCTGGGCGCGGGCCAGCAGGGTCTGCAGCGTCGCAGCCCAGGGCGCCGCCCGCACCGACATGACTAGCGAGAGCGCATCTTCAGCAGCTCCGCGCAGCGCCTCGCGGGCCGTGCTCAGCGTCTCGCGCAGCGCTTCGTTGCCGGCCCGCACATAGCGCAGCTCAGCGAGCAGGCGCTCGAACCGATCGGTCGCCTGCTCCAGGCTGGCCAGCGATGACAGCGCCGCGACCAGGGCCGGCAGCAGGGCCAGGACCACGGCCATGCGCTCGCTGCTCTTGCCCGCTAGCTCGGGGTGCAACCCGGTCAGCGTGCCCAGCGCCGTCGCCACTCGCTGCCGCAGCATCGCCAGCTCGGCGACCAGGACCGGTTCGGCATACGGATCGCTGAGCCCGGCCGCCTGGCTGCCTTCCTCGCCGCGCTGGGCCAGCAGGCGACACAGGGCGGCGACCAAGCCGAAGTCGCCGGCAAAGCCAAACTCGGTGACCAGCTCAGCGGTGCTGGCGGAAAGGCCGGCGGCGCTGCCTGAGAGCTCGTCGCCGTCGCCCGGCTCGTCGAGGGCGGCCAGCACGGCCCGCTCGCAGGCCTCGCCCAAGAGGTCGCGCGCCGTCGCTTCGTCGAGCAGCTCGAAGTCGGGATCGATGCCCGCGGCCAGCGCATTGCGGCGCAGCAGCGACGATGCGAACGAGTGAAACGTGCCAATCGGGGCCTGGCAGAGCTGGGCCCGCGCCGCCTCAAAGTGAGCCGGAGCCGGCCAGGCCAGGTCGAGCGCCGCCGCCGAGCGACAGAGATCGGGCTCGCTGCCGACCTGATTTTTGGCCAAGCCCTCGGCCTCCTGCAGCAGGCGCAGCAGCCGCCGCCCCAGGCGCTCGCGCATCTCCGCCGCCGCCTTCTCGGTAAACGTCAGGGCCGCAATGCTGCGCGGCAAGAGCGGCTCCCGCAGCGCCGTAAAGCCCGCCAACAGGTGCAGGTACTGCGTCAGCAGCGCGTGCGTCTTGCCCGTCCCCGCCCCGGCGCTGACCACGCGATGCTGCCGCAGCACAAAGCGCCCCCCGTCCCCGCTCGCCGGCAGCAGTGGCAGCATGCCACCCGGCTGCTCGACCGCAGCCCCGCTCGGTGCTGGGCGGGCAGCTTCCGACGCATAAGGGGAGCTTTCGACTGACCGACTCACGCAGCGCTCATAACACACTTGCGGGGCGC
>CAZVMD010000003.1:0-68566 GCA_964628555.1 uncultured Myxococcales bacterium
GTCGGCCGGACGAGTCGGCCGGACGAGTCGGCTAGACGAGCAGGGCCTTGATCACCTTGCCGCCGGTGACGTCGGTGTTGAGCTGCGCGTCGCTGAGGCCCACCGCGGTGCCGATGGTCTTGCCGAGCGCGGCCAGGCCATCGTTCATCGGGATGTCACCTGCGGCACTGCTGGCACCGGTGACCGAGTCAAACGGCGTCGCGTTGTACTCGTTGTTCTTCAGCTCCATGCCACCGATCATGCCGGGCTTGATGCCCTTGCCGATGAGGACGGTGACGTGGTGCGTGCCCCAGTGATCGCGGCCGGTGGTGCCCAGCTTTTTGAGGGTGCGACCGAACACGTTCATGGCCATAAACAGCACCTGATCGCGCAGGCCGAGGTCGGTCAGCTTCTGCATCAGGAAGGCGATGCCGGTCTTGCGCGGCATGCCCGCTCCGTCGAGCGGTGCGACCGAGGCCGAGGTCTGATTGGCCTCGTTCTGCAGGTTGTTGTCGGTGTGGTTGTCACCGCCAAACGGCAGGTGCAGCGACACCACCGGCGCGACCTTCATCGCCACCAGTGAGGCGGCAGCGATGATCTGGCCCTCGGGGGTGTCGTTGACGATCGAGCTTAGGTTGTCGAGCAGGTTCTGCGCGATCGAGCGCACCTGGGTCTGCGAGGTCGCCAGGCGATCGAGGTAGGCCTTCTGCGCCGTGTTGCCCGTCTCTTTGAACAGCGCGTTGAGGCGGTTGAGATCCTGATCGCGCATCGACTGCAGGGTGGTCAGCGGCCCGGCTGCCGACAGCAGCGTGTCGCGCAGGGCGCGCGGTGCCAGCTTGGGCAGGTTGCGACCCTCGAACGACAGGAACTCGCCGGGACCCGAGGCGCCGACGACGACTGGCTCGCGCTGGATGGTGCCCAGGCACGGGGCTAGCTGCTTGGCCAGGTACGACACCAGCATCTCTTGCCGCGGCAGCGCACCCATCAAGCGCTGCACCTTGTTCTGGTTGGTGTGGCTGTTGTTCTGCGTCGAGTGATGGACAAAGGCGATACGACCAGACAGGGCGATCTTGGGATCGGTCGAGTTGATCAGGTCGGCCCAGCACTTGGCCATCTTGATGCTCTTGCCGCCGAGGGTGGCGGTGGCCATTGCGTAGTCGGGGAACATGGCGGCCGGCGGGTGCGCGATGTCGGCGAAGTCATAGGTGCCAGGCATGTTGGCGTTCATCGGATCGCCAGAGTCCGACGTGCTCATGATGATGAACTGGGCCTTGCTGGAGTCGAGCGAACAGGTGTCGGCTCGCAGCGGATTTGCGAGGAAGGCCACCGGCAGTCCAGTGGCCAAGGCGCGCAGTCCGAGATAGCTACTCCCGAACAGCGCAGAGAGAAGGGCATCTCTTCTAGTTAAGCTCATGGTTCGGCTCCTTCTGCGACTTAGAGTCCGGAAGACACGCTGGTCGGCGAGCTGCAGGCCAGCACAAAGGTCGACTTCAAGGCATCGCGCGCCGTGATGGTGGCGGTCTTGCTCGCGGCCTCGTAGTGCTCGACGAGGATGCTGCGGGCTGCCGAATAACGAGCATCGGCGAGCGGCAGGCCCATCACCGTCTTGACCATGTCGTCGATCGCCGGCTGCGGCATGGTGCTGCTGTAGCGCGGCGTGCCGGGCGTCTTGTCGACCACTTCATCGGCCAGCCGACGACAGATGTTTTCGACGCTGGCGCGGAAGAACAGGTTGGGATCGCGCGAGACGACGGGCGACTCGGCCCCGCGGCTGTACGAGGCGGCTGGGATCGACAGCGACAGGCTGGCCAGCGTGGTCTGCAGCGGCGTCAGAGCCGAGATGGTGTTGATGGCACAGGCATCGTTGATGCCCAGGCGCGACGAGATCGCGCTGCAGAAGTGCTCCTGGCGCTGGATGGTCACCGGCGCTTCGGTCTCGGTGAAGGTCTTGGTCGATGCCGCCAAGGTCACCAGCGGCGACGAGAACAGCTCGCGAATCAGCGTCCGGAAGTTGAAGTTGCTGTTCTTAAACGCGGTGGCGACGCGCTGAAACTCGGGATCGTCTTCCAGACACGGAGCCGAGTTGGCGTAATAGCAGAGCTTCTGCGTCCAGGCGCCCGGCAAGCGCGCATGCTGCGCCAGGTTGGTCGCCAGGTCGGTGATGCCGCCGCTTAGGTTCATGATCAGCGTGTCGTCAAACGCAAAGGCGCCGGCCAGCGCCTTCTGCGCCGCATCGGTCTGCTGGCTGCCGTAGAAGCTGTAGGTCTGACGGAACAGCTGCCGCATCGGATCCAGCGACAAGTGGCACGAGAAGCAGATGGTGCCGGGCTTGACGTGATCGACGGGATCGGTGTCGGTGTCGATCGAGGGGATGTTGTTGTTGATGGTGTCGTCGAAGCTCTTGTTCAGCGCGACGATCATCGTCTGGTTGATGGTCACGCGGTGCTGGTTCGACGGGTTGGTCGGCCAGTTGGCGAAGAAGGCCGGCGTGGTCATGTAGCCGACGCGCGGCGTGGTGACGACTAGCTCGCTGCCCGAGCGCAGCTTGTCGATGTCGAAGAACACGGTCGGCTGCTCGCTGCCGCTCGGCGTGCGGATGGTCACCAGCTTCCAGTTGTCCCAGTCAGCCTGGGTAAACTGCGACGTGATGCCGGCTGGGTTGCAGTTGCGCAGGCGGCCGTGCATGTAGTCATAGATCAGCGAGACCGCCGTCTGTCCCGTCGGGACATAGGGGTCAGCCATGCAGCCCGTTCCGCCCGTGTTGGTGGTCATCGCCGTCTTGAACTTGAGGTAGTTCGGGCTGGCTGGATTGACCGAGTCGGCGTAGCTCGTGGCGGCCACGCTAGAGCCAAACGAGGCTGTAAACGCGGCGCTCGGCGCCAAGCGATTGCTGCGCTGGCCCTTGTCGTTGAAGTTCCAGGTGTCAGCAAAGGCGATGTACGCCATAAGCGGCGCGTTGAGCATGAAGCGGTTGCTGGTGATGACGTCGGTCCAGGGGCGACCTTCCTTCATCAGCTGCAGGGCGGTGCGGGCGAAGCTCTCGCGCGCGGACTTGACGAACAGGTTCTGCGTCGCGGCGGTGAAGCTAAAGCCGCTCGGCAGCTGATCGGAAAAGCTAGCGATCGAGATCTGCGTCTGCTGAAACGCCTGCTGGAAGAACGCGAGGAGCTTGGCCTCGGCTTCCGGCGTGCTCAGCCAGGTGTCGATGAGCTCGGCGAGCTTGTTCGGATCGGCCTGTACCGCCTGGAGCTCAGCATCGGTGAGGGCCTGCCCGGTGAGCAGGTTCTTGACCTTGGCGGTGTACGCCTCAGGCGCAAAGGGTTCGAAGGGAGGGCCTGCCGGGGTCTGCGGACTGCCAGAGCAGGCCAAAAACAGCGCTGCTCCCACTCCCAGATCTCGGGCCCGGCTCGGCCAGCGGAATCTAAGCATCTCAGCCTCCTATGAATCGGGCGCGGCGGGGCGGCTCAGACCTTCCGGCTGCAGGCGGCATTGCCTGCGTCTGCAGGCGCAAGAAACGTCCTGCACCCGCTGCAGCGGAGAGCGCCCCCCCAGCGGTCCCGCAAATAAAGGAGCTGTCATTATCGCACGCAGCGCGAGGCCGTAGCATGCCCTTGGCGAGTCGCTGTATGCTCCTCGCTCTGCGAGGACGAGATGCAGCCATCGAATGATGATGCCGGCGCGACCGCGGCTCCTTCACGCCACCTGTACTTTGATGATCGCGCCGCGGTGAGCTGGTATCGCCGCCTAGAGCCGGCCCTGGCCGAGGCAGCGGTGCGCGGTCAGCGGCTGCTGGTAGTGGTCGGGCGGCGCGACTGCGGTGGGACGCGGGCCCTCATCGAAAAGATCTTTCCCAAGCAGGAGATCACTGAGGAGCTGCGGGCCGGCTTTGTCTGTGTCTGTGCCGACGTCGGCGATGTCGAGCCGGCGGTTCGCAGCCTGATGGCCCAGGCGCCGCGGCCCGAGCCGACCCCGCTCTGCCTGTACACGGATGCGGCCGGAGCTCTACTGCACTCGACGGTGGGGGGACGGCCAGCCGCGGTCTTTTTGCGCGATCTCACCGAGGCGCAGGCGCGAAAGAGCCCGGCGCAAGCACGGTGAAGAGGAGGAGCCATGAGAGAGCGGATGCGTTTTCAATCGATGCTGCGTTGGCTGGGGCTGTCGCTGGGCTCGCTGGGCCTGCTGGGGTTTTGCGCGTGTCTGGGACCGGTGATGATAAACGGCAAGCCGACGCCGCGGCTGAACCTGGAGTACCAAGGTCAGCCCTACGCGCTGCGTCACTTGAACGCCCACCCGCAGCCCGGCGGAGCGTCGAGCGGGGTTAAGGAGCAGGGCGGCCGCATCACCGGCGTTATCTGCGGCAGCGATGTCGATGTGAACATCACGCACGCCGGCGATCACGTCGAGCTGTACGGGATGGTCGAAAATCAGCACCAGACGACGCTGCAGATCGCGCAGACCCAGGGCTTCCACACCATCACCGGCAGCATCGCTTTTCGCGAGGTCCGGCTGGAGCTGTACGGCGATCGTCTGCGTGGCTTCATCGGTCGCTGCCCGGTCGAGATGGTGCAAGAGGGCGATGCGCTGACCGATACCGTGGTCTCAAGTGGGCAGCCGATGCGGCGAACGCTCAGCGGCCTGGATGCGCTGTGGAAGCTGCCGGCGGCGCCGCAGGCGCTGATCCTGCCGATGGTGGTCAGCTGCCTGATCGAAAAGACGTTTGAAAACCTCGGCCGCGATACGCCACCGCTTGGCTTTGGTGGCGCCATGAGCTCACAGCCACTGGGTACGCTGCGCCTGGCCACTACCAGAGATCGTGACTGCGGCGGCTCATGGGTGGCGCGACCAGGCCGATAGGCGTTGATTCGCGTCGCTAGGCGCTCTCCAGATTACAGCTTGGTGATCGTCGTGCTCAGGTTGTAGCGACGGAAGATCTCGCCGCGCAGGGCCTGGCCTTGCTCGGCAGCGACAAAGTCACCAAGCTGGACGCGCAGCTCGCGGCCGCCGCCGCTTAGCTGCGAGCGCGGCAGCTCGATCAGCGTCGCCTTGTAGCCGGCTTGGCGCAGGCGCTTCACCAGATCTTCGGCGTCGCCGCGCTTTCCGATCGGCGTGCTGCGCAGGGTGTAGTGCGGCAGGTTGCCCCGGCTGCCGCTGTCGCGCGGACGATCGGCGGCGTCGCGGGCCTCGCGTGGGCGATCGCTGGCCTCGCTCCGTCCGGCTGCTCCACCGGCCCGGCTGGCGCCTTCGCGGCCGGCCTGATCGCGCAGCACGCGAGGGAACGTCAGCTCTTCCTCGGCGTTCGCCAGCTGGTCGAGCACGGTCAGCGGATCGGTCGCGGCCTGCGCAGCGGCCCGCGCCACGGCTCGCTGCTCGACGCGTCGGCCGACAAAGACGCCCAGGGCAAAGATCAGGCAGGCGGCGATGGCGGTGCCGACAAAGACAAAGAACAGCTGTCGTCCGTCGAGGGTCGTGGCTGGGCGGTCGGCTTCCGCAGCTGCTCTGGGCCGGGCTGGCTCGCGACGACGTCCGGCACTCGGCTCGCTCTCCGCCTGCGTCGCGGTGGCGGGTGGGACGGCGTGCGTCACCGCCTCGTCTTCGTCGCCAGCGGGGGTGTGGTCGAGCGCTACCGCGGACATGGCTGCTCCATCGCCGTCGGCGCCGTCCCGTCCTGCGCCAGGCCCGTGGTGCGTCCCCGCTGTGATGTCAGAAGCTCGGCCAGCATATCCACGGCAGTATCACGCGCCTCAGACGGCAGCAATTTTTTGCCGGGCCTCCGGCCGAGCCAGCCTCAGAGCAAGCGGATGGGGTAGCGAGCGCTGCCGAGGACCAAGCTCAGGCGGCCGCGCGGCGGGCCATCATAGCGCTCGTCGTCGCTGTCGCGCTCGTCGCTGCGCTGGTAGGCCGCATCGCTGTCGTCGTCGTCCTCTTCTTCCACGTGCTCGGCCAGGGCGAAGTAGCAGGGGCGCGAGAAGCGAGCCGGCAGGCTGCGGCCCTTGACCAGGCACACAAAGCCGCGGCGCGGCTCATAACGCAGTGTGTCGAAGGCCAGATCTTCCTCGCTGCCATCGCTGAGGCGCAGGCGGACGCGCAGCGGCTCGGCCGTGCCTTCGTCCCCGCTGAAGCGCACCTGGGTCACCCAGTAGGGCACGTCGATCACCACCAGGGGGTAGCTAAAGGGCGGCACGACCAGCAGATAGCTGCCGCCCGGCGTGCGCTGGATCGAGCGATGGAACAGCTCGCAGATGCGTGGATCGTCGAGCAGCTCGCCCTCGTGCCAGAAGTTGCCCTCGCTGTCCAAGGTGATGCGCTCGAACTTCTGGCCGCGGCGCAGCGCGTCTTTGATCGGCTCAGGGATCGTGGGGTCGAGCAGCCAGGTCGCTTCGGGCTCGGTCATGCAGGCATTCTATGAGATTTCCGCCCTCGCCCCCCACCTCCGTCGAGCGTCGTCGGGTCGGCAGGTGGTCGGCCGGGGCGCCAGCGCCAGTGGCTGGATGGCCGGAGAAAGCAGCCAAAGCGAGCTCGGCGTATTTCGCTGCGGAGTCCACCACTTGCCGCCCCGAGCGAAAAAAATCGGCGGCACAGGCGGCGTCACAGCGACGGAGCTCCATAATTGTCTGGGCGACTTGAAGGGAGTCCGGGTAGCGCATCGCCCTACCAGCAGCAATATTGACGCGTTGCGGCATCGGATTTCTTAACGCAATCGCATATATGGAGGATGACGTATGAATACCCCTTCTCGCTTGGTTGCTCGCTCGACGGCAGGCCGCTTGTGGGCGTCGGCCTGGATCTTCTCTGCCGGCTTGCTGGCGCTGGGCGCAAGCTGTGGCTCGGGCAGCACCCCCGATCCCAACCCGATGAACATGCTGCCAGCCTCGCAGCCGACGCTTAGCCAGGTCCTGCCCGAGCTCGGGCCGCTGGCCGGTGGCACGACGGTGTCGGTGTTCGGCAGCGACTTTCGCCAGGGCGCCCAGGTGAAGTTTGGCGGTCAGCCGGCCAGCAGCGTGGTCGTCAAGTCGAACGTCGAGATCAGCGTCACCATCCCGGCCTGGAGCGGGGCGATCGGGCCGGTCGATGTCAGCGTCGAAAACAGCGACGGTGGGCGAGCCAGCGCGGCCGAGCTGTTTTCCTATGTGCGGACGGTGCTGCAGTTTGACCCGACCATCCTGCGTACGGTCGGCAAGAGCCCGATGGCGCTCGCTGCCGCGGATGTCAACGGCGACGGCGGCAACGAGCTCCTGGTGGCCAACAATGGCGACGGCACCCTGTCTGTCCTGCTCAACAACCTGGACTTCAACCAGAACAACACCCCCTATGCCACCCCGGCTCTGCCGACGGCGATTGCGCTTGGCGATCTGAACGGGGATAGCCGCACCGATGTCGTGCTGGGCCACGGCAATGCCAGCGCGCAGGATGTCAGCGTGCTGCGCGGCCTGGGCAATGGCGCGTTCATGCCAGCCGACAGCTTTTCCGTCGGCGGCACGGTGGCCGGCATCGCTGTGCGAGACCTCAATGGCGACGGCAAGCCCGATGTCGCGGCGACGGTGCGAAGCACCAACAAGCTGGTCGTGATGAACAACAACGGCGCCTCGCCTAGCGTCGGCTTCGTCATGCCGTACACCAACATCAGCGTCAGCGGCGAGCCAGCGGCGGTGCTGTTTGCCGACTTGAACAAGGACAGCCGCGACGATGCGGTCATGACCCAGTACGGGGCGCAGTCGATCGCCGTGCTGCTGGCGGCGAGCAGCGGCGGGACGCTGGTCACCCCGCCCAATGTCTCTGGCGTCGGCCTGCGACCGATCGGGCTGGCCGCGGCCGAGGTCACGGGCGACAGCAACCTCGACGTCGTGGTCGCCAACTTCGATGGCAACTCGCTGAGCGTGCTGCGCGGCCAGGGCGATGGCAGCTTTAGCTCGGTGAGCACGGTCGCTGCCGCCGAGAAGCCCACTGCCGTCGCGGTGGCTGACATGAACAGCGATAGCAAGCCCGACCTCATCGTCTGCAACTCGGGACGCAACCAGGTGTGGATCCTGCTCGGTCGCGGCGACGGCACGTTCGATCCGCCGCAGAAGCTGATCACCGGCGCGCAGCCCTGGGCGATGGTGGTCGGCAACCTCAACCGCGACAGCAAGCCCGACGTTGCGGTGACCAACCTTGTCGATGGCACGGTGTCGATCTTCATTAACCGCACCAGCTAACTTCTGGCACACTGCCGACGCCGAATCGCCAAGCGAGGTCGTCGTGCACAGTCGCCCCCAGTCCCCCCCGCTGTCCATCCAGATCGTTCCCGCCGAGCAGCTAGCTGAGCTTCGCCGCGCCGCTGCTGACTATGTGGCGCGGGCTACCGGCTGTGCGCTCGACGGCAGCGAAGAGTCGCTGGCCTATGTCGATCACTATCTGGATCGCCTGCGCGCCGATCCGCCGCGCCGTCCCGAGGCCCTGCGCTTGGTGGCGTTTGCGCTGGGCACCTACCTGGGCGACCTGGCGATCGCGCGGTTTGGCGGCCGCTGGCTGGCGCTGCCGGCGGCTGCGAGCGCGGGCGATGCTGCCGAGGCGACGAGCGATCCCAGCCTGGCGCCGCTGGCTTGGCGCGTCGATCTGGACGCGGCCCCGCTGCGCTTCGATCCCATCGGCATGGCGCAAAGCGCGTTCTCCGATCTGGTGGCGACTGACGATGCCGAGCTTGCGGGCCTCGAAGCCGACGACGGCATCAGCCTACGTCCGGGGGCTCGCTCGCTGCAGGCGGCGCTGCACGACGCACTGGCTCGGCTGGCTCCGGTCAGCGCCGACTACTACTACTCGTTCACCGGCCGCTTTGAGACGCTGGCGCACATCGTCGAGCTGACCGTCGAGCTGCAGGGACAGGCCGCGGCCAGAAGTGCCGACGCCGATGCGGCGGCCGACGCCAGTGCCGATCGGCCGCTTGTGCACTAGCGGTCAAAAGGGCGATGTGGGTCTCGCCGCCGCCTAGCCCATGGCGCAGGAGTGCGCCACGCTGGGGTCTAGCTGGCCTCGGTCTGGCACTCTGTCTCTGGGCCTGGGCGTCGTATACACGGCGGCTCGCAGCGACGGGAGAAGCCTCCCATTCAGAGCGCTCAGCCGCCACCGCGACAGCTCGCTTTATCGGGCTTGTGGTCAGTGACGGGACGCCGGCGACGGATCCCCTGTCGCCTCGCTGTCTGTGGCTGCAGGAAGCGCGGCTTCCCGGGGTGTGGTACAGCGCGACCGGCCAGCGCGTGCGCGGTGAGCTGTCGGCGCGGCTGTGGCCACTATTGACCCTCGCCGTGCCGCTGCGCGAGCGGCAGCTTGACACCGGAGACGACGACTACGGTCTGCGTCGCTGTCGGCTGCGGGTGCTCTGGGGGGCTGGCACTGAGCCGACGCGGCAGCTGTGCTTTGGCGACGACGCGCCCGGCGATCTGATCTACGCGCGGGCAATGTCGCTGCCGGCCGAGCGCCAAGCGGCGAAGACGGCGACCCCGCTGCAGGGGGGCTGTGCCGACCTGGCTGCGCTCAGCGCGCCGACGCTGCCGCTGCAGCCAGGGCAGCGGATCCTGCTCCTTGAGCGGGCGCTGTTTGTCGAGCTGACGCAGGCCCTGGTGAGCTCCTCCGAGCTGCGGCTCTTGCCGTTTGCCGCGGGGCAGGTGCAGCGCCTGGAGCTAAGCGACGGAACTCAGCTGCAGCGCCGCGCGGCCGGCTGGGTCGATGGGCAGGGCGTGGCCCTCAAGGCCGCAGCGGTGCATGAGCGGCTGGTGGAGCTCGGGCGGGCCGAGCTTGCGCCCCTTGTGCCCTCCCCGCCGGTTGTCCCGCCGATTGCCTCACCGGCGGCTGCGCCTGGCGAAAAGCGGCTGCGGATCAGCACCGCCTCCGAGACCATCGAGCTACGGCTGCGCGGCGAGCACATTCAGCGCGATGGCGAGCCGCCGGTCCCGCTGTCGCCCGGGCTCTTGCGGCTCTTTACCTGGTCAGCGCGACAGCTGCGCGATCGCCGAGTGATGGCTGCCCTGCCGAGCGCCGTCACCAGCCTTGCGACCCAGGCGCTGCCGCCGTCCTCCTCTCTGCCCAGCCAGCGGGCCGAGCGGCAGCCGCAAGGCTTTGTGCTGACCGCGCCGCTCCGCGACCAGGCCGATGGACCGCTCCTGCGTGCGCTCCTGACGACGCTCGGCGGACTGTCGGCCGAGTCCGAGCTGCCGGACGAGTCAGGACCCCTGGCCGGCCCGGCGCTGCAGCTGTCGCTTGGGGCGGGGACGCAGACGCAGGAGCTGCGGATCAGCGCACCGCAAGCCGAGGGCTGTCAGGTGCAGCTCCTGTCCCCGGCGCGACGGCTGGTGCTGCGGCCGGCCGACTGCCAGCGCATATGGCCGCTGCTGACGCAGCCCTGGCCCAGCCGCAGCCTGCTGCTGCTCGACGATGCGCGACTGGTGTCGCTGTCGGTGCAGTGCGGGCCAAAGACGCAGACGCTGACCCGGCGAGCCGATGGCCTGTGGCTCGGGGAGCGCCGCTTAGAGGCCGAGCCGCGTCGTCGGCTGTGGACGGCGCTGCACTCGCTGACCCGGGCCGAGAGCGTTCGCTACCGCAGCCGCTCCGACACCCACCCGGCAACGGCGCGCTGCCGTCTGCGGCTTGTGCATGCTTCGTTTGCGCCGCTGCAAGCACCAGAGGTCGTGGCGCCCGACAGCGCTCCCGCCGCGCAGTGTCTGGAGCTCCTCAGCGATGGCTGGCTGCGGCGCTGTGACGGAGGCGTCGAGTACTCACCGTCGTCGGCCGGCCAAGCTACGTTGCTGTCTGCATTGTCCATTACGTCAGCAGGCCCTTCGCCCGCGGCGGCCGACGCACCTTAGGGCGAGCCAGCTGGGCGATGGGCGACGACGACGTACTGATCGGGCAGATCGATCTTAAGCAGCTCAGCACTTAGGCCGCTGGCCTTGAGATCGGCCAGCACCGACCCGGGGGCTAGCTTGTGCTTCTTGGGCGGACCGCGCGGGCTGTCGAGCTTGAAGTCGACGATGTAGATGGCGCCGTCTTTGCGCAGCGCGGCGGCCAGCTTCTTGCCAAACTCGCCGCGGGCTGGGATGTGGTGCCAGACGTCGACGATCAGGATGCGGTCGGCGCTGCCTGGCGAGAGCTTGGGATCGTCGCTCTCGCCCTTCTGCGCGCGGACATTCTTGAGGCCTTCGCGCTCGGCGCGGGCTTGCATGTGGCGCACCATATCGGCCTCGACATCGACGGCTAGGACCTGACCGCTGGGACCGACGGCGCGCGACAGGTAGGGCAGGAAATAGCCGGTGCCGGCCCCCAGATCGACGACGGTCTTGCCGCCCAGCTCGCCCAGCGCGGCGACCACGGTCTGGGGCTTCTGCCAGGCATCGCGCTCGGGCCCTTCGAACTTGTCGACCCAGTCCGCCGCGCGCTCAAAGCGATGCGGCATCGAGCCGTGCGCATGGCCGTGCGCATGGCCGTGCCCCGGACCGTGCCCCGGACCGTGCCCTGCCGTCGGCGCGGGAGCGGTTGCTGGGGCGCTGTCCTTCTTTTCCGGTGCCGCCTCGCCGCGCGCCGCTGGCTGAGCGGTCAGAAGAAGCACAGACAGCAGGGACAGAGACAAGCAGGGATGGCGCGACGACATCGCTTAGGCTCCTCGGTAGCGGGGGAACAAGCGCTCGATCAGGCTCTGCCGCTGCGGCGGCAGCGGGGCCGTGACGTGGATGCGCCCTTGCGGCTGGGGACGCGCTGCCGCGTCGAGCGCCGGGAAGGCGACGGTGTCGGCGTGCAGGAAGTACCCCTGCAGATCGGCGGCGGCCAGGGTCGCGGCCGCTGGTGCGCCGTACAGCTCATCGCCCAGCAGCGGCAGGCTGAGATAGGCCAGATGGGCGCGCACCTGATGACGCCGACCAGTCTCGGTCTGAGCGCGCAGCAGCGCCACGCCCTCGCCGCGCGCCAGAACTTCGAAGCGAGTCTGGGCATCGAGTGCATCGGGGTGATAGACCTGGGCCGGCGTCTCAGCGGCTATCATCCGTCGGCGGCGCTCTTGCCCTGGGGCCGGCAAGAGCGGCTGCGTGACCTCGAAGACGTCCTGGGCCGGCTCGCCGCAGACAACCGCCAGATAGGTCTTTTTGACCAGGCCATCGCGGAACAGCGCGCGCATCGCCTGCCAGGCGGCTGGTGTCCGCGCCGCAATCACCGCACCGCTGGTAAACGTATCAAGGCGATGGCAGACCCCGCCCTCGCGAGCCTCGGGACTGGCGCGGGAGCACTCGGGAAAGCGCGCCACCAAGGCCGAGGCCAGCGAGCCGAGCTCGCCCGGTCGCAGCGGATGGGTGACGCAGCCCGGCAGCTTGTTCACCACCAATAGCTGCGCATCCTGATGCAGCACCAAGAGCGGTAGCTCGGGCTGGGGCACAGGCGGCGTGCTGCGCGGATCGCTGGCCGGCTGCGCTAGCTGCACGCGCTGGCCGGGCAAGACCGTGCCCCCTTTTCGCCCAATGCGGCCGTCGACGCGGACCTGACCTTCTTCGATCAGGCGGCGGATCGCGGCGCGCGACAGGCCAGTGTGACGGGCCAAAAACAGGTCCAGGCGGGTGATCTCTTCAGCGGGAGCGACTGTAAAGGACGTCTCGTTCATGGGATGGGGTGACTCGTGCGAGGGAGGCGCGTAGCGGTACGGGGTGATGGCGGAGCGCGGTGGGGTATCCGACGGCTGCGCGAGTGCTTTAGACACTTAGACCAGCGCCAGCAAGGTGGCCAGCACGCGCGTCCCGGCCGGCAGCGCGGCGGGTCCCGGCGGAATGTGCAGCAGCGCCTGCACCCCCAGCATCGAGCGCAGCATGCCCGAGCCCTGCCAAGCGAGCGGGGTCGCCCACAGGCTGTCGCTGCCGTCGGTTGTGCGGCGCTCGATCCGGGCCCGCGTAAAGTGCAGCCGGCTGCGATCCGGCTCGACGGGCTGCGCTAGCTGGATCCAGGCGCGTGGCCGCGCCACGGCTGCCAGGCTGAGGCCAGCCAAGCGCCGCAGGGCCGGCCGCACGAACAGCTCGAAGCTGACCATCGACGAGGCGGGGTTGCCCGGCAGGCCAAACCACAGCACCCGGCGGGCGGTCAGGCCGGCGCCGCAGTCGACATAGCTAAACGTCAGCGGCTTGCCCGGTTTCATCGCCACGCGCGAAAACTCTTCGACCGCCCCCAGCTCGGCGAGCACTTCGCGCACGTAGTCGAACTGGCCGACCGAGACGCCGCCTGAAGACACCACCACATCGGCCCGCAGCGCCTCGGCAAAGGCAGCGCGCAGGGCGCTGGGATCGTCGCTGGCAATCGGCAAGATGCGAGGCACACCGCCGGCTTCGAGGATCTGCGCGGCCAGAGCATGCGAGTTGCTGTTGCTAATCTGCCCGGGGCCAAGCGGTCGATCGGCCGGCACTAGCTCGTCGCCGGTCGACAGGACTGCGACCTGCGGCTGACGATGAGCGCTGATCAGCGTGCGCCCCAGCGCCGCCAGAGCACCCAGCTCACCGGCGGTGATCGCGGTGCCCGCCGCCAGCACGACATCGCCTAGCTGCACGTCTTCGCCGGCCCGGCGGATGTGCTGACCGGGGCGCGCTGGGCTGCGAAAGCGGACCTGGCCCTCGCTCTCTTCGGCCTCCTCGCGCATGATCACCGCGTCGGCCCCGGCGGGCAGCGGCGCGCCGGTCATGATGCGCAGGCAGGTCCCGGCCAGCAGCGGCTCTTGGGCTGGATGGCCCGCCGCGATCACCCCGCGCACCGGCAGCGGCTGCCCCGGCACGACATCGGCGGCCCGCAGGGCATAGCCATCCATCGCCGAGTTGTCCCAGGGCGGCAGCACCCGCTCGGCGATAAGCGGCGCCGACAGGACGCGCGGCATCAGCGCTTGACTGGCCTGGTGCAGATCCACCATCTCGTCGGCGAGCGGCGCGGCGTGACGCAAGATGGCGGCCAGCGCCTCGTCCGGCGAGAGCATGACATCGTGGGAGGCGAGCGGCTTCATGACCTAGGTCCTCTGCGCTCAGCGCGATAGCAAAAGTCCAGCCAGGCGCGGCACGACATCGAGCTGCGCTCCGTCGAGGTTTTCCGGCAGCGCGGCCAGGCTATGGGCCAGCGTGGTCAGCGTCTCGCGCAGGAAGCGCTCGCTCTCCGCCACCCACAGCGCCTTGAACTCGGCCTCGCCAAACGAGCGCGAATAGACGCGCTCGCGCAGGCTCGCCAGGACCTCGGTGATCCGCGCGGCCGGCGGCTCGGGGAGGGGCCCAGCGACCTGCCCCGGCGTGGGGAAAGGCGGCAGCTTGTCGCCCCAGACCGCCCGGCGCAGCGACGGTAAATCCTGGCGCGACAGCGGCACCAGAGCCGGCGGTCGGCCCAGAAGCAGGTTGCCGATCAGCGTGCCCACAAGATCGCTAAGCTGCGCCTCGGCTTCGTCCGGCACGGCGCGCTTGAGCGTCTCGGTGATGTGCTCGCTGCGCAGGCCCAGGCCGGTGCTCAGGAGCTTGCTGAGCGTCGATAGCTCGCCGACCAGCGCAGTCGCCCGGCCAAGATCGGCCAAGCTGACAAACGGTCGCAGCTGGGTGGCCGCAGGCGGCAGCGTGCCGCGCTCGGCGGCCTGGCGATCGAGATAGGGACTGTACAGCGGTCGCACCAGCAGCAGCGCCGACAGCGGCTCGCCCAGGCGCGGCGGCAGGCGCGTGGCGATCGCGGCGGGATTGCCCGCAGCCGGTGGCGTAGCGCTGCGCATCGGCGTCAGCAGGCCCTCGCTACTGCTGAGCAATAGCAGGAGGAGCTTGCGCAGCTGCACGGTCAGGCCATAGCCGATGCGGAACAGATGCAGGAGCGAGATCTCGCGCAGCACCTCGGCGGCGCGCGCCGCCTCCAGCGCAGCGGTCGCCGCCTGAGCCGCAGGTGAGCTGGCCGCGGTCGTCGCCGCATCCGCCTCGTCGCTTGAGCTGGCGCTCTTGGCTGGCCGGGTGCGCAGGCGGTACTCGATGCCCAGCGACAGATAGCCAACGGTGCGACGCAGGGTCTGGCGCAGCGCCTCGACATCGCCGAGCTCGACGCGATCGGCGGCCAGCACGCGGTTGCCCAGCACCATCAAGTGCTGCACCAGCAGGGCCTGCTCGGGCTCGCTAAGCAGGGCCACGCCGCGCGCGAAGGCACAGTCGTCGGCGCCCAAGCCAGGCACGGTCCGCAGCAGCGCTCCCGAGACGGTGTCACTGCCCGGCAGCACGTGCACCGCGGCCGGTGGCGACTGGCTCAGCGCGGCGGCGAGCGGCTGCAGCTCCGAGGGCGGCGGCGGCTTTTCTGGATCGAGCAGCAGATAGACTTTGAGCGCCTCGTAGTAGTCGATGTAGCCGAGATCGGCCATGCGCCCGCTGCGGAAGCGATAGGCGGCTTCGGCGGTCTCGGGACCGACGTCGTAGCCAGCGCTGTGGACAATCGCACGCGCGAGCTCAGCGTTACCGCGATACAGGATGTCGAGCAGCCGCGCGATCTGCGCCTGGCTGTCGCCGGCATCGCCAAAGCTCTCGACCGGCCGCCCGTCTTCGCCGTCGCTGTGTGGGCCTGGCGGCGGCAGGATGTCGACGCGAAACATGCGATCCGGCGTGTCGAAGAACTGCCCCTCGGCCTGCTCGGGCGGCTCTTCGTTTTTGTAGATGTCATAGACGCGCAGGCGCGGTCCCAGGATCGCTGTCCACAGCTCGGGATCAAGCGCCGCCGCGACGCTGGTCAGCTTGGCTGGACCCAGCTCGCCAAGCGCCAGCAGCCAGGGCAGCACGCGGTCGAGCGAGGCCTGATCGCGATCCCAGCCGTCCATATCGACAAACGCCTGCACCTGCTCGGGCGAGCACAGCGAGAGCACATCCAGCGCTTCCTGCAGGCCCAGCGAGCGCACAAACAGGAACAGCGGCTGGGCTGGCGTGGCCCGCACCAGGCGTCCCACATCCGGCCGCTCTAGAAGCTGCTCTAGGATCTCGGCCGGCGGCGCGCTCTGGGCCAGCCACTCACCGCCGCTGGCATAAAGCGGGGTGACGGTCGGCGACAGCTGAGAAGGTGGCGTGGGCGAGCCGCGCGGCGCACTACGCTGCGCGGACAGAGGAGGAGAGGGACGCTTGGGCATGGTGGCCTAGTAGCGCAGGGTCGAGCGGACGTCGCGGACGGTATCGTCGAGCGTCTCAGCCGGATCGCGGCTGACAAAGCCCAGCTCGCGCCGGGCCAGCGAGGAGTCGCAGTACCAGAACACCTGGCCCATCTCGAACGACACGCGATCGAGGGGCGAGGACACGCCGCGGTGCTGACAGACGTGATCGACGGCGCGGGTGACGCGGTTGACCAGGGAGTTCCAGCCGGCGGGCACGCGCAGCCAGGGGCCTTCGACCTTGGCGATGCGGCCCAGGCGGCCGAGGAATTCGGCGAAGGTCCAGTTTGGTCCGCCGAGCAGGTAGCGGGCTCCCGGACGACCGCGCTCCATCGCGGCCAGGCAGGCGCTGGCGACATCGCGGACGTCGACAAACGACAGCCCGCCGGAGGGAATCGCCGCGATCTCGCCGCACAGGAACTTGCGCACGTCCTCGGTCGAAGAGCCGCGCCGATCGCCCGGCCCCAGCAGCAGGCTGGGGTTGACGCAGACGATCTCAAGCCCCAGCCGACTCCCCAGATCGAGGGCCAGCTTCTCTTGATAGATCTTCGACAGGTAGTACGGCCAGGCGCCGCATAGCTCGACCGGATAGGGAAAGGTCTCGTCGGGGATGGGGACCGGCGAGCGGCTGACGGCGATGGTGCCCGAGGTGCTGGCGACAACGACGCGCCGTACGCCGGCCGCCTTGGCTGCTTGCAGCAGGTTGCGCGTGCCTTCGACATGCAGGCGCATCATCTCGTTGGCCTTCTGCGGATCGCGCGAGACCTGGCCGGCCAGGTGATAGACCTCGCCACAGCCGTCGAGTGCCGCCGCCAGATCATCGGCCCCGCGGCCGCCGCTGTGTGCCCCCGTCTCGGGCAGGATGTCGCCGCTGTACTGCGACACGCCCAGGTCCTTCAGCGTCGTCGCCGGCTGCCGCACCAGGGCCCGCACCGAGCGCCCGCTCTGGCGCAGCGCGCGCAGCAAGTGTTCGCCCAAAAAGCCGCTGCCACCAGTCACCAACACTGGCTGGTTTCCGTCGGTCTTTGTGGTCTTTAGCGAGGTCGTTGTGCTCATCCGGGTCCCCAATGCGGGCGCGCAGCATATCAAGCGTCGACCCCGACACAAGACGCAATCGCGCGGAACCGCGCCGGCTGCATTGACTCAACCCGAGGATGTTGCGAGATTGGCGCGGTGCGGCCCGGCGACGAGCATTCCGACCCCTCCCCAGACGGGCCAGCGAACCGATCGCCGTCGGGAGCACCGCTCAGATCGTCTGATCGCCGGGCCGGCTCGGGATCGCCGCAGCGCCGCAGCGAGCGGGCTGCGCCAAGTCCCTGGTGGGCTTGGCGCCGTGGGCTGTGGAGCGCGGTCTGGCCAGCTCTGAGCCTGGCCCTGCTGCTGCTTCTGCCCTATCTGAACAAGGCCTTTACGATCGACGACACGCTGTTTCTGCTGCAGGCGCAGCAGGCGCTGTCGGATCCGCTGCACCCGACGGCGTTTGTCGTGGTGTGGTCGGAGGTCGCGGCCCGACTGTCGGCGATCATGCCCAGCGGCCCGATCATGGCCTATCTGCTGCTGCCCACCGTGGCCCACGGCGGGGCCGAGTGGCTGGGACACCTGACGCAGATCCTGCTGCTGTGCCTGGGCCTGCTGGCGACCACCGTCCTGGCGCGGCGGCTGGGGGCGACCTGGAGCGAGGCGCGCATCGCGGCCCTGCTGGCGGCGACCGCTCCCGCCGTGCTGGGCATGGCCAGCACCGTGATGCCGGATATCGCCGCTATGACCTTTGGCGTCCTCGGCATCGAGCGCTACATCGCCTTCCTGAGCCAGCGCGGCGGGCTGCGCGGAGTGCTGCGGGGTGGGCTTTCCGCTCTGTGCCTGGCGGCGGCCGCGCTCTGTCGCACCCATGTGCTGCTCTTGCTCGGCATTGCCGCGCTGTTTGCCCTCGAAGACGAGCTCTTTCCGCTGCTCTGGCCGGTGCCCTCACCCGGCCTGCCGCGCTTTCGCCAGCGCCTGCGCCAGGCTCTCTCGCTGGACCTGATGCGCCGGCTGGGCCCGATCTTTTTGGCCCTGGGTCTGGTGGGGGTCGTGCTGCGGCTGGTGCGCGATCCGCTCGGTGGGACTGGCGTCGTCAGCTCGACGCGCTTCTTTGCCACCTTCGGCTCACTGCCCGCCAACCTGCTCGCCTGCCTGAGCTATCTCGCGCTGACCGTGCCGCTGATCCTGCCCTGGGCCTTCCTGCGCCGTGCCTATCTGTCGCGGCGATTGATCCTGTGGGCCAGCCTGATCTCGCTGCCGCTGTTCCCGCTGGCTCACAATCCGCGCTGCCTGCCCCTGGCGCCGCTCATCGGGCTTTCGGTGGCCTGCCTGGTCGATCTGTTTCGCTGCATCGTGCGCAGCCGCGATGCCCAGTCGCTGATCCTGCTGTTCTGGCTGTGGCTGTCGCTGCCGGTGCTGTTTTACATCCACTTTGCGCCCAAGTATCTGGTGCCTTCGGTGCCGGCCATCGCGCTGCTGATGGCGCGCCTTCTGTGTCGCCAGCCCGGCCTGCTGTGGCCGCCGGGTCGCGGCGCTGCGCCCTTGGCACCGCCGCCAGCCCGGCTGCAGCGGCTGCTCTACGCGACGCTGATTGGCGGTGCGGTGCTGTCGCTGCTGATCGTGCAGGCCGATGCCGCCTTTGCCCACCTCGGGCGCCGCGTCGCTGCCGAGTGGATCGCGCCGCTTGTGGCGCGCGGCGAGCGGGTCTGGTTCTGCGGTCACTGGGGCTTTCAGTGGTACGCGCAGCGAGCCGGGGCTCGGCCGATGACGCGTGAGCCCCCACTGCCGCAGCCCGGGGACATCCTCGTCGCCAGCGAGCGCAGCGACTGCTATCACATGCCGCGCTATCCGCAGCGCGAGCGGCTCGGTACGCTGAGCGATCACAGCAGCGGCGGTCGCGCCATGGCCTGGGAGGTCGGGGCCGGCTTCTACTCGAACGGCAGCGGCTTTCTGCCCTGGATGGTCAGCTGGGAGCCGCTCGATCGCTACGACATCTATCGCCTGACTGGCCCGGCCCTGCCAGCCGCGGCAGCACCGTCTGCCTGGACGCCAGCCCCGAAGAACGAGAGCCCGGCGGCACAGCGGGGTGTCCCCGCGCAAGAAAGGTCTGTACCCTGATGGCCGTGAGGTCGTTTTTCTTCGGCTTTGTCACTGCTGCGGCGCTGGCTGCCGGCGGGTATTACCAGTACCTGCACAAGCCCGATGCCGACCCCTGCCGGGTCTGCAGCACCGGCACCAAGTGCGCCGCTGGGCTGTGCGTGGTCGCCGTGACGCCGCCGCAGCCGGTGCCCAAAAAGCGCGTCTATCGCCGGGGCGCGACGGCTGGGAGCGGACCGCAGGCGGGTGTCCCCAGCAGCCCCGGAGCCAGCCCGCCGCTGCCCGGCATCGAAGGGCCAAGCGAAGCCGCCAGCCCCAGCGAGCCGCCGCCGCCGCCGCCGCCGCCACTCAAGCCAGAGGAGCGGCGCCTGATCGCCGTCGGTGACAAGCTCACCGGCACCGAGGTGCTCAACCTTGCCGAGGCCAACAACGGCGCCGAGCGCGAGCTCTCCCAGGAAGACATCGACGCCGTGTTTCGCCCCAAGCAGGGCGCGATCATCGCGTGCATCGACGACGCTCGCGGCGAGGCCCAGATCGATGGCCAGATCACCGTCGCCTTCCGCATCCGCCGCAGCGGCGATGTCGCCGGTGTGCGCGTCGAGGCCCCGGCCTATCTCATCAACCACGGCCTGCTCGACTGCAGCCGCCGCGTGGTGAGCGGCCTCCGCTTCCCGCTGTCGACGAAAGCCCAGATAGTTACGTATCCCTTCTCGCTGCACTAGCTCCACGTCCCCTGCCTAGCGGATTGACCGGCGGCGAAGCCCCTCCCCAGTGGGCCCGGAGGGTGGAGCGCCTCCGCATGTAGGTCGTCGAGTCGGATGGGCAAGCTGCTCCGTGGCCCGCGATTTTTTTTCTGACGACTGTAACCGCCGCGCGCGCTGCAACGTAGCCCCAGGAAACCCGTTTGATTGGAGGCGCGCACGATGTCACTACACCGCTACGGCTCTGCCCTGTCTGCCTGGTCCTTCGCTCTACTTTCGGCCTGCGGGGGGAATCCGCTTTCGGATCCGCAGCTACCACCAACCACGGGTCGAGCCGACATCGAGGCCTGGCTGGCCAGCGGCTTCTACATGTCCTGGCGCTGCGAACCCGCCGCTCATGCCCAGCGATCTCCGTCGCCACATGGCCAGAACCGCATCTGCAACAACACCGCCATGAGCAGCTTCAGCGGCGCCGGCGAGTACCCGGTCGGCTCCGCCGCGGTAAAAGAGCTGTTCGACGACACCGGCAAGACGATCGTCGGCTACGCGGTCGAGGTCCACACGGCGGTCGGCAACACCGGGGACACCTGGTACTGGTACGAACGCGTTCCCGCCAACAGCGGCGCACCGCATGACAGCAATGGCGTGGTCGCTGACGGAAAGGGCAGCAGCGGCCCGGCCCAGACCATCTGCGTTGGCTGCCATCAGGCAGCCGGAGCAGACGCCGGGCACTCTGGGCACAACTTCGTCTACACCCAGGTCAAGTAGGCCATGCGCGAGCCGAGGATCGCTGCTCTTGGGCCAGCGCGTATCCGCCGCGAGCTGCGTCGCCAGCCGAGGCCCAAGCTGGGGCGCTTCCTCCGACACTCCCGGCTCTGGTAGATCTGTCAACCCCCGTGAGCCATGCCGGTGACGAGAGCGATGAAGAGCTGATGCAGCGCTATCAGGAAGGCGAGGAGGCCGCGTTTGTTAGCCTCTTCGCGCGCTACGCTGGCCCCATCTATCGTTATTTCCTGCATCGCACTGGACACCCGGATCTGGCTCTGGACTGTGCACAGGCGACCTGGCTCAAGCTACACCGGGCTCGCCTAAGTTACCGTCGCAACGAGCGAGTTCGCCCTTGGCTCTACGCCATTGCCGCCAACCTGCGGGTCGATGCCCTGCGTGCCCAGCTGCGCTCGCGTGAGACGCTGACCGCGGACGGGGTACTGCCGGAGCAGCCAGCCCCCGAGCCCGATTCCGATGTGCGCGATCGCGCGGTGCGGCGCGTGCTCCTGCAGCTTCCCGACGAAGTGCGCACAGTTGTCATCCTGCATCGCTGGCACGACCTGGGCTTTGCCGAGATCGCCGCCATGCTTGGACAGAGCGAGAGCGCGGTGAAGGTGCGCGCCCATCGCGCCTACTTGCAGCTGCGCGAACTCCTCCTGGCCGAAGGAATCTCGTCATGACTGCGCCCTGCGAACGAGTGGCCAACTGCCTCGCCGCCATGGATCGTGAGCCCTCGCCCGAGCTTGCGGCCCACCTGGAAGGCTGCGCCGCGTGCCGCACCGAGCTCGCCCGGCTGCGGCAAAGCTACGCTCTGCTCGCAGTGCGGGTACACGAGCCGCCGGCCTCGCATCTACAAACGGTCCAGACGGCCGTGCTGCGAGCCTGGCGCGCGCCTTGGTCGCGTCGCTTGGCGGCGGCTCTGGGGGTGCCGCTCTCGCTAGGGTTGGCCGTCGCGCTGCTCTGCACCCTGTTGCCGGCGCACCCGCTCAGCTCGCCGGTGCAGGCGCTGCTCTTGGCGCTGCTACCGGCCGGGCTGTGCCTGCGTCCGTTTGCCCACCGGCTGCCCTGGGGGATGGTGGCCGCAGCGGCAGCCCTGGCTCTGTCCTGCCTGCGGGGCGAGCTTGCGCTGCCGATTCGCGGCGTAGCTTGCCTGCTCCTCTTTGGGCTCAGCGGTACGGCGGCGGCGGCGCTGCCGCTGGCACTGTTCGCTCGCCGCTTCTTGTCGCCGGCCCCCTTGGGGATGGCGACGCTGGTGGGCGGACTTTCGCTCCAGGCCGCCGTGTGCAGCCTGCGCGAGCCAGCGCATATCTTGGCGATCCACCTGGCGCCTTTTCTGCTCGCCTGCGCCCTGCTTGGGTGGCTGGCTGCAGCCCCGGAACAGCCCGAAGGAGCCAACGCCCGCTGAAGCCAACGTGGCCAGTCGCCTTCGCTTCCCTCTCTCGACGGAAACACGGATTATTACGTGTCCCTTTTTCTTGCGCTCGCAGTTCCCCGTATCCGTGGGCCGCAGCCGATCAGCGGGGTGCGTGGTCGCTCGCCCCGCTGCCTGCGGCGGGGCTGCGCTTCTCGGCCTGTAGCTGTGCGCGGCGCTGCTCTACCCAGGCCCAGGCCTCCGCTTCGCTGGCGACAAAGTGGGGGATGATCTTCCGGTTATCCAGCAGACGAAAGGCATTCGTAAGCAGCGTGAGCAGCGTGCGCAGCAGCAGGCCAGCCCCGAACACCACTAGCTCAATGCGAATGTGGTGCGTCCTATGCCACTCGGCGTTCTTGCGGCGCGCGGCAGCACTCATGCCGCCGCCTTTCGACCCGTCTACGACCTCGAACGCGTAGCCGTACTGGCGTTCGACCTGCTGCAGGTGCGAAAGCAGGATCTCCGTCTCTTCCCAGGAGATCTCACCCACCGCGCGGGCAAACACCACGTCCCCATCGACGCGTAGCTCGTGCTTGCCGACAGGCACCCAGTCCCCCATGACAGTGGATCCTATCGCACTTGGCGAGGCAGCCGGTGCAAAAGCCCGCGGCGCTCTTCTAGGTAGGTGCCCGTCGGGGCTTAGCGCCGCAGGAGCAGGAAGACAAAGAAGAGCAGGCTGGCCAGGAAGAAGCCCGCTGCTGCGGCCAGGCCGATGCGCAGCGTCGACGCGCTGCTGCCGCCCTCGCCCTGACGGGTGAACATCGAGGTCAGGATCGAGCGCTGCGAGGCCGGAGCCGCCGAGGGTGGAGCCGGGGCTGCCGAAGGCGGAGCGGGAGCCGCCGCCGGCGGGGCCGGGCTCATCATGCTCGGGTTGGGGGTCGGCACGTTGTGCTCTTCGAGCAGGATGCCCAGCCGCGTCGCGACATCGGCCATCGTCGGGCGCTCGGCCTGGGTCTTTTTCAGCATGTCTTCGATCAGCGCGACAAAGGCGGTCGGCGTGTCGGCGCGGCGCTCTTTTAGCGGCGGGGGCGACTCGTACAGATGGGCCGACCGCAGCTTGTCACTGCTCTGGGCCACGAACGGCGCGGTGCCCGACAGCGTCTCGAACAGCACCACGCCCAGCGAGTAGACATCGGCCTTGCCGTCGACTCGCGCCGCTCCCAGCCACTGCTCGGGCGCCATGTACTCTGGCGTGCCGAGCGCGACGCCGTCGCGGGTGCTGACCGGCTGCGCCCCTTCCTGCTGGTGCTCGGCCTGCAGCTTGGCCAGCCCAAAGTCGAGGATCTTGACCCGCTGTCCCCCCGGCACCGTGTCGTCGCGCAGCAGCATGATGTTGTCGGGCTTCAGATCGCGGTGGATGATCTTTTTTTTGTGCGCTGCCGAGAGCCCGGTCGCGATCTGCCAGCCCAGGCGCGCCACCTGCAGCGGCTCCAGCAGGCCGAAGTGACGGCGCAGCGACTCGCCCTCTAAAAACTCCATGATCAGAAACGGCATGCCGTCGGGAAACTGGCCGTGATCATGAATCGCGACCATCGACGAGTGGCGGATCAGGTTGGCGGCCAAGGCCTCGTTGAAGAAGCGCTTCACCAGATCCGGGCTCTTGCACCAGTCGGGGTGCAGCACCTTGATCGCGACGCGGCGCTGCAGCGTCTGATGCACCGCCTCATAGACCTCGCCCATGCCCCCGGTACCGATGCGGCGGACGATGCGGTGATTGCGAACGACTTGGCCTTCTTGCAGGAGCGGCGGCATGACTTCCTCGCCGTAACACAAGTCGGGCCGGCGATGCGGCCATTGTGCCACAGCGGCCCCCTGTCGTACGTACGCCGCGGGTCGGCCTTAGCTGACCGGCAGAAGAGCGCTGGCGCTGCCGCCGGCTGCGGCCGCGGTGCCGCTGTCTTCGTCGAGGTTGAGGCGCATCACGGCCACCGGTGCGTCAAGCCCGCGCACCGACAACATAAAGCGCGGCCCCAGGCGCAGCCCGACCCCCGCCAGCGCGCGCTCGGGCGGTCGCTTGGCCAGCCCTTCGCCGAGATCGGCGGAGAGCACGATGTCGCCGGGATGGGCCTCGCGCAGCAGTCGCAGACAGAGTCCAAGGGTGGCGCCAAAGTAGTCGAGCAGCTGACAGTGGCCTGGCGTCACCAGGTGGGCCGGCCCGGCGTACACGCCGATGCGCAGACCGACCGCGCTCTTTCCGATCGGCTGGCTCTCTTTGAGGGCTTTGAATGCCTGCTGCGCTTCGATGGCGGCCAAGGCTGCGGCTTCGGCGTCGGCAAAGGCGACCAGCAGGCCGTCTCGCTCGCTGCGCACCACCACCCCGGTCGAGTCGCTCGCCTCGTCTTCTTCGCTGCGCCGCGGCAGCCGGCGGGGCTGCTCGAACAGCTGTCGCAGCCGCGCGAAGTGAGCATCGACAAACTGAAAGGCCACCGCGTCGCCGGCCCGCTGCTGCAGCTCCACCAGGCCGGCCAGATCGGTGTGCAAGAGCGCCACCTGTGGCACCGAGAACAGCCGCCCGGCCGGCAGCCACTGCGCCTGCGCTGGCCCGACAAACAGCCGCCGAAACAGCGGCTGCAGCGTGACGCTGTGCGCGCTGCACAGCGGCGGTGGCGTCTCGCTGCGCCGCACGGCCAGATGGCGGGGCTGGGTGTGCTCGTGCGTGATGTGCAGCGTGCCGCCCATCGCGACTTCGACGCTGGCCGGCGCGATCGCCTCGCCGACCTGCAGCTGGGCACTGGCCTGGCCAAGCGTGCTGACGTTGAGGCGGGCCTGCAGGCCGCCGCGCACAAAGATCTCGTAGTCGCCCGGGGCGCGCGGGGCGCGGAGCTCGGTGGTGCCGGTGGCGGGCAGCAGGATCTGCGCCTCGATGTGCGGCGTCTCGCTGGGTCCGCCGATGGCGTAGGCGACGCTCTTGCTGGGCGTGTGACGCACGATCTGAGGGCGCAGGCCGGGCGCTACCGCAAAGCTGACTGCGACGCGATCGTGCAGCGTGGCCGGGACGATCAGATCGCAGCGCGGGCAGGTCGCGCTCTCGGGCAGCTCAGTCAGTCGGGCGACGCGCAGTGCTGGCCGCAGGCAGGCTGGGCAGATCAGATCCCAGTGCAGCGTGAACAGTCCGTGCGCCGCGCCGGCCAAAAAGGTGCTGAGCAGCCCACTACGCGAGACTCCCCATGCATCCGCCAGGGCATAGGGATTCAACGTATCGTCGTCGAGATCGTCGAGCTCAGCGACGTACTCCAGCAGGCGATCAAGCAAGTGATGACGAGAGGTATCTTCGACCCCCCCGAGGAGGGGAGGCTCAGCAGGCTGGGCCTGATGAGGGGGAGCTGGAACGGTCTCCCCGGTTGCGGGCAAAAAAAGCTCGGAGAGCGCGCCGCGCGCCGCGCGTGCTCCGGCAGTCAGCTTGGGTACTTCGAGCGCGGTGACCCGCCGCAGCAGCCCCGAGCCCCGCGTCAAGTCGGCTTCGATCTTGCGCAGCGTAGACAAAAGCTGACGCAGCGAGATCTCACCGTATAGACGCAGCAGCAACCGGAGCGCCGGACTGCGCGGCGCAAGGACCAGTTCGATGGCAAGGCGGCATCCCTGGGGCTGCGGCGAGAGCACAAAGTGCGTCTCGATGCGGCGTATCGGCCCGCGCGGATACTCGCGGCGAAGGACCAGCCGCTCGGGGGTCTGCCACTCGACCGGAAGCTCCCAAAATGCCAGCCCCCCCCACGCGCGCTCGGAGAACATCTCGTAACGAGCGGCGCTATCGGGCTGGTTTTGCAGAGGCCGGTACATGAGCGGGACTTGACCGAGCGCGCGGTACAGCCGCGACGTATCCGCCAGAGCCGACCACAGCGCCTGCGGTGCCGCTGTGGACTCAAGCTGCCGTTTGAGTGTGATGGAATCCATCAACCAAGGTCTGCTCTTGCCTGGGGTCCCCTAGACCGAGCCGTGAGGCGATCGGCCTAGTTAGGCGCATCTATTTTATCGCGACTTTTCCGGCTTGCGGGGGCAGACAGTGAGGAAAAAGTGCAGTGGTTTTGTGGACTTAGCGCTGCGCTTACAGCGGGCGATAGCGATCGGGCAGGGGAGACTCTGGGCCTTTGACATCGTCGAGGGTCTCGCCGCGGCGCAGCAGCACCACCTTTCCATCAGCGGCCACCATGACCACGGCCGGCCGCAGCTGACTAAACTGCATCCACTGGGTGACGTTGTAGGCCCCGACCGGCGCGATGACTACCTGCTGACCCGGCGCGAGCGGCGGCAGCGGCAAGCCGACCCGCAGCGTGTCGATGTTCATGCACAGCGGACCGTACAGCGAGGTCTCTTCGATCGGGCCGGGCACCGGCTGGGCGGGCGTGACGCGATGGCGATACCAGTGCGCGGTGTACAGCACATTGAGGCCGGCATCGAGCACCAGGCCGCGACTGCCCAGGCTGCTGTTTCCCGTCGCTGGATTGCCGCCAATGCTGCGCCGGCCGACCACCGTGGCGATCAGGCTGCCGGCGTCATCGACCAGATGGCGACCGCTCTCCAAGATCAGCGTGGGGATGCCGCTGGCGTGGGGGCCGCTTTGGGCCAGGCGATCGCCAAAGCAGTCGAAGAGCTCGTCGCAGATGGCGCTGGCAAACGGCGTGATGTCGGGTCCGTCTTCGCCGCCTTCGCCCTCGTTGAAGCTGCCGGTCAGGCTGTTGGTCGAGGGGAAGCCGCCGCCCAGGTTGATGGTCGATAGCGGATAGCCGCAGAGCGACTCGGCCGCCAGGTACAGCTCGCAGAGGCGCGAGGTGGCCTGCCGATAGGCGCTCGGCTCGGCGATATAGGTTCCCAGATGGCAGTGCAGCCCGGCGAGGCGCAGGCGGGGATTGACGGCGATGCGCAGCACGGCATCGAGCACCTCGCCGCTGTCGAGGCTGAAGCCGAAGCGCTCCCAGGTCGCACCGGACAGCGCCGGCACCTGCATGTTGACGCGCAGGCCGATGGCCAGAGGCGGCGTTGCGGCGGTTCGCGTCGCCACCAGCTCTTCGATCAGGTTCAGCTCATCGAAGTGATCGACCTGGATGAAGGCGCCATCGGCGATCGCCTGAGCCAGCCAGGCTCGCGGCTTGTGCGCTCCGTTGCAGACGATGCGCGCGCCGCTTAAGCCCAGCCGACGGGCCATGGCGTATTCCAGGTCCGAGACCACCTCGGCGTCCCAGCCCTCCTGATGCAGGATGGCGCAGATGCCGTCGAGATAGTTGGTCTTGTACGACCAGCCAAAGCGCGTGCGGGGATAGCGGCTGGCGAAGGCCTGGCGAAAGGCGCGGGCCCGACTGCGCAGCCGCGCTTCGCTGAACACAAACAGCGGCGAGCCGTAGCGCGCCACTAGCTCGGCCACCGGCTGGCCCTCGATGTGATCGCAGACGCGATGCTGTGCACCGTCGCTGGGCAGGCGATTGCCGACCGCCGCATGATGGCGCAGGAGCGCTGGGGCCTGGTAGGCGCGCCGCACCGGCGGCGGGGTCGGCGCAGCCCCGGGCAGGGTCAGCGGCTGCAGCGCATCGCTCGATGGGGAGCGCGGCTGCGACGAGCCACTTCCCGTTCCTGAGCCGCGCTCTGCCGCCCGCTCGCTCTGCCGCTCGCCCTCGCGATCGAGGATCGCCGACAGCGAGACGGCGCGCGGCTGCAGCGCCTCGTCTCCATCGGGTAGCGTGCGGCCAGTGGTGCGCGGCGACAGCTCGACCTCGCCCCGCTGCACCATCGCTTCATAGATCGATAGCTCGGCCGGAACATCCAGCGAGCGGCGCAGCTGCAGCACCCCGGAGTAGTAGGTGTCATAGGCCGGCACGGCTTCGCCGAGCGCCAAGCGCACCAGCGCCCAGGGCAGGTTCTGTCCCGCGGCGGCGGCCAGCGCGATCCAGGCGGGAAAGCGCGGGTTGATCTCGATCAGATACAGCTCGCCGCTGTCGCGATGGCGCATCAGCTCCAGCTCCAGCGCCCCGGACCAGCACAGGCCCGAGACGACGCGCTGGGCGGCGCGAATCAGCTCGGGATCATCGACGGTCAGCGCCCCCCAGGCCTTGCCGCGATCGTCGAGCTGCAGCTTCTTCATCGGCACCGCACCGACGATCTGCCAGGCCTCGTCGGCCAGCGCGACGACATCGAACTCGGTGCCCGGAACGTACTCCTGCAGCACCACCGGGTAGCCCCAGCGCGTGGCGTGCTCGGTCACGGCTGCCGCCATATGTTCCAGGCTGTGCACGACGGTGGCCCCGTGCAGGTTGCCTTTGACGACAAACGGCAGCTTGAGCTTGCGCGCCCCCTGATAGGCCTCGGCCAGGCTGCTTACCGCCGTCGAGCGCGGCACCTTGACCGCCGACAGGGCGCTGACCGTGGGCAGCTCGGCCTTGCTGCGGCGCTTGAACGCCGCCGCGCTTGGCAAGAGCAGATGAATTCCCATGCGGCGCAGCTCAGGCTGCAGCGTGATGTAGTGGCCCAGCTCAGAGTCGAGCGTCGGCACGATGACATCCAGGCGCTCGCGGGCGTGGATGTAGCGCAGGCGAGCCAGCAGCGCCGACGGACCCTGAGCCGGATAGGGCAGAAGATAGCTGGCGTCGAGCAGCTGGCGATCGTAGCTGGCGGGCTCCAGCGGATCGTACGAAAAGCCGACGATGCGTGGCCGAGTGATCGCGCTAGCGCGGGCGGCACCTGGCCCACTTGCAGCCAGGCCACCGTGGACGCCGCTGCGCAGGCTCTGCACGACAGGCAGGCCGGGCGCCAGGGTGCCCACCACCGACAGCCCCGAGACGGCGATACAGAGCTCGCTCATGGCGCGTCCTCCTCGTCTTCTTCTCCGTCATGGAGGCTGGCCCCGGTGGCGGGACTCTTGTCGCTCTGGGCGACGGCGCTGGGGCGCTCGCGCGGCAGCTCCAGCAGCCCGACATCGAACAGGCGGGCCAGAAACAGCTGGGCATCGCGCTGCGCCACAAGCTCGCTGACTTCGAACTGCGCCACCAGCACCCGCCAGACATCGATCGGCGGCACACCGCGCTTTAGCGCTTGCAGCAGGCAGCTTCCGGTCTCGTTGAGCGAAAACGTCTCGCCGTCGCGCACGTTGAGCAGAAAGCCTGACTCAGAGAGCTGCAGGCGCGGCACCAGACGGGCACCCATAAAGCGTGTCGGCAGCGGCCGCAGCGGTCGGGGGGACGGTGGGGAATCGATCGTCATGTGGATGGCCAGCGAGCTCCAGGCATCGGCTAGTTGGGGGACAGCTGGGCGGCGTCTGTTCGGGCTCGTCGCCCGCGGCCCAGCGTCAGCCCCGGGGGGGCGCGTGTATCTAGGCCAAGACAAAGGCGTTTCCGATGTTATCACCTCGCCCCACGGCGATAACAGAGGCTGTCTGGCCTTTGTCGCGACCCCGCGGCCCTGGCCCCCGCCGACTACAAATCCGTCGCGGCAGCGGGTGATCAGCCCACACGCTGCGTGCTATCATCGGATGGGCACTCAAGAATTCGGGAGAAGCAAGCACATGCGACGCATGCACAACAGTCCCGGGCGGCGCACCGCGCTGTCCTCCGTATTGGCAACCGGTTTGGCAACCGGGCTTCTGGCTGGCTCGACGCTGCTCTTGTCAGGAGCTGGGGGCGCCGGCTGCTCGTTCTACCTGCCGGAGCGCGCGAGCTGCAGCGGCGATGGCGGCTGCAAGCCGAGCGACCTGGGGGCCAGCCCCGACATGGCCAAGGACGTCAACGATCCCTCGGGCGCCGGGCCCTATCAGGTGGCTTCGCTGACCACGCCAACCCCGCCGGCTGGCATCAGCGGCCTGATGCTGCTCGGTCCCAGCGATGATGGCTCGTCGCTGTCGAAGAAGGAAGCGACCTATCCGCTGGTGCTGATCGCGCCGCCGGAATATACGAACAGCTCGGCGATGCGGCCGTACGGGGATCGGCTGGCCAGCCATGGCTTCCTGGTTGCGCTGTACGACGTCGCGAACCAGATGAACCACACGACGTATCGCGACTCGGCCAAGGCGCTGCTGGATACCTTCGTCAACAACGCCGCGACGCAGCACATCGACACCCAGCGCCTGGGCCTGGTGGGCTATCAGCTCAGCGGCAAGATCAGCGCCTCGCTGGCTGCCACCGACAACCGCATCGGCGCCTTGTTCCTGGTCGATCCAGTCGATGTCTCGACGGCCAGCGGTCCGATCGATGGCATCAGCGAGATCGCGCGCGTGACCCTTGCGGGCAATGCCACGGTGGCGCTGATCGGCGGTCAGATCACCACGACTGGCTCGCCGGCCTGCGTGCAGTCGTCGACCAAGAGCTTCCAGAACTTTTACGACGCGGCGCGCATGCCGGCCGTGGCCATCCTGTTTGGCGGCGCCAACCTCGGCGACTTCATCGACAACTACTACGACACCTACTGCACCAAGGACTCGACGGCACCGCGGACGCGCACGCAGGACCTGAGCAAGAAGTACATGACCGCCTACTTCCAGTGGTCGCTCAAGGCGCGGGCCCGCTCGCGTGAGTACCTGCTGGGGGCTGACTTCGCGACCGATCAGCAGAACTCGATGGTCACTCGCCAGTCGAAGTAGCGGCCGCCGCGGCAGCGACATAGGCCGCCGCGCGGGCGGTCAGCTCTCGTCCTTCCTCGTCCACCGCCTCTGACAAGAGCGCGCGCAGACAGGCCACCCGGGCCCCCAGCGCCGCGCACTGCGTCACGCGCGGCAGCGAGTCAATTCCCCCCAGGGCATAGATCGGTAGCGTGCAGGCTCGGCCCAGCTCGGCCATGGCCTGCGCCAGGCCAGCCAGCCCCAGCGGCGACACATCCCCGCGACGCGGCGACCGCCACGGCTTCGACGGCGTTGGCCAGATCGGGCTTAGCGTAATGGCGTCGGCGCCAGCCTGCAGCAGCATGCGCGCCTCGGGCAGCGAGTGGGCGGCGGCACAGAGAAAGCGGCGGGGGCCCAAGAGCGAGCGCGCGGTCTGCACCGGCAGGCCATGCCCAGGCAGATGAACCCCGTCGGCCTCGACCGCTAGCGCGACATCCAGGCGATCGTTGATCAGAAGCGGAGCGGCGTAGCGCGCGGTTAACTGCCGCAGCGCGATGGCTCGTTCGTACAGCGCGCGGCCTGGAAGCTGGCGGTTGCGGAGCTGCACCGCGATGCTGCCCGGTGGCACCGCCGCCAGCACCGTCGCCAAGCGGGAAAGCACCGCCTGCGGCGCGACCGCGTCGGGCGCATCAGGCAGCGTGACTCCGTCGGTAATTAGCAGCACCGCCGCCGCAAGTGGTGGCAGCTGCACGGCCCGCGGGGGCGCCGGCAGCGGGAACCCCCCGACGAGCAGCACTGGCTGCAGAGCGGGCCGTGAGCTGGGCGCCGCGTCACTCAATGTCGTAAGGACCGACGGGCGGCAGCGCGCTCTCGCCAGCCTTGGCGGGCAATAGGCCGCTCTGCGGCGATGAGGCGTTGGCGTACAGCTTGCGACCGATGCGACCGGCTCGGAACGCCTTGCGACCGGCCTCCACCGCCTGGCGCATCGCCTCGGCCATCAGCACGGCGTCCTTGGCTCCGGCAATCGCCGTGTTCATCAGCACGGCGTCGCAGCCGAGCTCCATGGCCACCGCCGCATCCGAGGCCGTGCCGACGCCAGCATCGACGATCACCGGCACCTTCACCGTCTCCATAATGATGCGCAGGTTGTAGGGATTGCGGATGCCCAGGCCCGAGCCGATCGGGGCAGCGAGCGGCATCACCGCCGCACAGCCGATCTCGGCCAGGCGCAGGCAGGCAATCGGATCGTCGGTGATGTAGGGCAGCACGACGAAGCCCTCCTGGACCAGCACGCGCGCCGCGGCCAGCGTCTGTTCGACGTCGGGAAACAGGGTGCGCGGATCGCCGATGACCTCCAGCTTGACGAAGTCCGACAGCCCCAGCTCACGCGCCAGGCGGCAGGTGCGGATGGCCTCGTCGGCGGTGTAGCAGCCAGCGGTGTTGGGCAAGAGCTGATAGCGGCGACGATCGAGGGCCGACAGCAGGCTTGGCTTGCCCGGCGTCAGCTCGACGCGGCGCAGGGCCACGGTGACGATCTCGGCTCCCGAGGCGGCGAGCGCCTGGTTCATCTCGTCGAAGTCGCGGTACTTGCCGGTGCCGACGATCAAGCGCGAGCGATAGCTGCGACCGGCGAGCACGAATTCATCGCCCGCCGGGGTCGGCGAGGCGGCGGGTGCGGGGGCGCCCGGTTGGGGAGCAGGTTGGTGGGCGGCAACCGAGGAAGCAGCCGGGGCAGGCTGTGAGGCGGCAGGCGTGGTCATCGTAGCATCCCTATGGGCAGGCCCCGATCCCGGGGCGAAACGGGCCGGTACAACCAGGGCAACGGGGGCAACAGGGGGAGCACTGTAGTCCCGCCGACCTTGAGAAGCTAGCCCTGCAGCAGGGCGGCAGGCGCCGGTTGGGAGTGCTTGTACTCGACGTGTGCGGTCGATACACTGCCGGCCCAGCTCGGAGCCCAGCGTCTCTGACGACAGCGACGACAGCGCCCGGCTCAAAGACATCCGATCATGCACATCACGGCCCTCTCGAACGCTCCCTCCTCGCCGGCAACGTCCGCCTCGATCATCGATGTTGGCGAGACCCTAAACGGCAAGCGCATCCTGTTCATCGGCGGCACCGGCTTCGTCGGCAAGGTGGCGATGTCGATGCTGCTGTGTCGCTATCCCGGGCTGGGCAAGCTGTTCGCGCTGGTGCGGCCGGGCTCGGGCTACACCGCCGAGACGCGGTTCTTCCAGAAGATCGCGCGCTCGCGTCCCTTCGACCCGCTGACGGCACGCTTTGGCGACGCCACGGCCAGCTATCTGCGCGAAAAAGTCACGCCGCTGGCTGGCGATGTGTCGCGGCCGCAGGTCGGCCTGAGCGACGCCGATGTCGAGCTTTTGAGCAAAGACGGGCCGCTGGATCTGATCATCAACTGCGCCGGTCTGGTGTCGTTCAATCCGTCCTTGGAATCGGCGCTGCGCATCAACGTCTACGGCGTGCGCTACGTGCTGGAGCTAGCGCGCAAGACCGGCGCCAGGGTGGTGCACGTCTCGACCTGCTTTGTGGCTGGCCGACGCGAAGGCGAGATCTGGGAAGACGAGTCGCTGGTTGGTTACTTTCCCCGTCGCCCCGGTCACAGCCGCAGCGACAGCGCCGGATCGGCACTGCGGGTCGGCGACTTCGAGCCGGTGGCCGAGATCGCCGATACCGAGCGCCTGATCGAAGAGACGCGACGCCTGGCCGAGGACCGCGCCCACGTCTCGCTGTTTCGCGAGCGCGGCGCCGAGCGCCTACGCGGCGAAGGTCGCGATCCCGACGATGAAAAGCACCTCAAAGCGGCGATGCAGCGCGAGCGCAAGACCTGGACCGCCGAGAAGCTGACCGACCTGGGCATGGAGCGCGCCGCGCACTGGGGCTGGACCAACACCTACACCTATACCAAGTCGATCGGCGACCAGCTCTGCGCCCTGGCAGCGACGGGCAAAGACGGCGGGCCGCCGGTCCGCATCGCCATCGTGCGCCCAGCCATCGTCGAGTCAGCCATGCAGTATCCCTTCCCCGGCTGGAACGAGGGCTTCAACACCACGGCGCCGCTGGTGTTCATGGTGCTGCGTGGCCACATGCAGATCCCGGCGCACAAAGACACGGTGCTCGATCTGATCCCGGTCGACATGGTGGCCTCGGCGCTGATCGCGGCCTGCGCCGCCACCCTGCGCGGCGAAAACGAGCTCGTCTATCACCTCGGCAGCAGCGACTCGAGCCCCTTCCGCATGCCGCGCTCGGTCGAGCTGACCGGGCTTTATCGTCGCCAGCACTATCGCCACAAGGCCGAAGCGGCGAGCGGGCCAGATGCCCTCTTGCATCGCCTGCGCTCGCGCATGGAGTCGATCCCGGTCAGCAAGGAGCGCTATCGCCATGCCAGCCTGCCGCTCTTGCGCGGCTTTGCCGAGAGCGCCAGCCGCCTCATCGATGACACGCTGGAGAAGTCCTGGGGCCTGCCGCGCCTGACCGCGCTGGCCGAGCGCGCCAAGCAGCGGCTCGACGACACCGCGCAGCTAGCCCGCCAAGGCGAAGCGGTCTTCGACCTGTTTATGCCGTTTGTCTACGACAACGCGCCGATCTTCCGCTGCGACAACACGCGCGCGCTGTTCGCTCGCCTGACGCCCCACGACCGCGGTCTTTTGCGCTGGGATCCCGACACCATCAACTGGCGCGAGTACTTCATGAAGGTCCATCTTCCTGGCCTGGAGAAGTGGATCTTCCCGTCGCTGGACGAGGAGTTCCAGGCCCGACCGCGCACCGTCTATACCTATCGCGATCTGATCGAGATGCTGGAGACCGCGGTCAAGACCTACCGCAGCCGCACGGCGCTGCGCATGCTGCCGGCGCCATCGGAGGATGGCGAGACGGTCAGCCATGGTCAGCGCTACACTTATCGCGACCTGCTGGAGCGCGCCACGCACGTCGCCAATACGCTGCGCCGGATGGGGATGCCGGTCGGTGGCAAGGTGCTGCTGATCAGTGAGAACCGGCCCGAGTGGGTCATCAGCTACTTCGGCATCCTTAAGGCGGGCGGCGTCGCCGTACCGGTCGATCGCGAGGCGGCGCTTGACGAGGTGCTCAACATCGCCCGCCACGCCGAGCCCTTCGCCTGCGTCGTGTCCGACAAGGTGCAGGAGCGCATCAACCTGCGCGCCGCGATCGAGGAGCTTCCGACCGCTTCTGAGACGGCCGCCGGGACGAGCAAGAGCGCGATCAAGGTGCTGGGATTAAGCGAGCTAGTAGCCTGGACCGGCCTGTTCTCGCTGGCTGCCCTGCCGCCGCTGCCGCCGCTGACCCTGACCGGCCGCGCCGACGAGATGGCGTCGCTGATCTTTACCTCGGGGACCACCGGGCGACCCAAGGGCGTCATGCTGTCGCATCGCAACTTCACCGCGCTGCTGAGCAAGCTGGCGTCGGTGTTCGATCTCGACAAGCACGATGGCCTGCTGTCGGTGCTGCCGCTGCATCACACCTTTGAATTCACCGCCGGCATGCTGATGCCGCTGATGCGCGGCGCCCAGATCACCTATCTGCCCGAGGTCAACGCCGACACGCTGTCCGAGGCGTTTGCCGACGCACACGTCACGGGCATGGTCGGCGTACCGGCGCTGTATCAGGCGCTGTATCGCCGCGTCACGCGACAGATCAGCGATCGCCTGCCCGAGAGCTTGTCGCCCTGGGTGCTGCGCCTGCTCGATCGCCTGCTTGACGCCACGCGCTGGCTGCGCGAGCGGACGCAGAAGCTGCTCGGCTTCGATCCCGGCCTGGCCCGCGCGATCTTTTATCCCGTGCATCGCCGCTTCGGCGGCAAGCTGCGCCTGATGATCTCCGGCGGCTCGGCGCTGCCCGTCGAGACCATGGGCCAGTTCCGCGGCCTGGGCTTCAACCTCTATGAAGGCTACGGCATGACCGAGTCGGCGCCGGTCCTGACCGTCACCCGTCCTGGTCAAAAGCTGGTGCTGGGCAGCGTCGGCGAGGCGCTGTCGGGCATCGATGTGCGCATCCACGAGCCAGACCAAAACGGCGTCGGCGAGATCATCGCCTCGGGGCCGAACGTCATGCTCGGCTACTACAACGACCCGCAGGCCACCGCCGAGACGATCAAAAACGGCTACCTGCACACCGGCGATCTCGGTCGCATCGACGAGCGCGGCAACGTCTTTATCGTCGGGCGCAAAAAAGAAGTCATCATCGGCACCAACGGCGAAAACGTCTACCCCGACGAGCTTGAAGATCGCTATCGCGAGTCCTCGCTGATCCGCGAGCTTTCGATCGTCGGCCTGGCCGAGTCGAGCCTCAAGACCGACGAGGCGTCGCCGAGCGCCATCGACACCCTGGGCGATAAAGGCGAGACGGTGGCCTGCTTGCTGGTGCCAGCCTACGACCACAGCGATGCCGCCGGCCTCAGCCGCGAGGGCGTCCGCGACAAGCTGCGCGAGCACTTCCGCGACGTCTCGGCCAAGCTGCCGGTGCCCAAGCGGGTCAAGATCCTGCACTTTACCGACATCGAGCTGCCCAAGACCAGCACGCGCAAGGTCAAGCGCAAGCTGGTGGTCGAAGAGCTTCGTCGCCTGGAGCGCGTGCGCCGCCAGGCGGGCGCCCAGACGACCGCGAGCGCCGGCCCGACGGGCGCAGCGGCGGGGGACTGGCTGACCAGCCTGCTGGCCTCGATCACCGGCCGAGCCGCGGGCGAGATCAGCGATGCCGTGACCCTGCAAGAGCTGGGGCTCGACTCGCTGTCGTTTGCTGAGCTCGCGGCGGGCCTGGAAGCGGCGGCCGTCAACCTGCCGGATCAGGTCGATCTGGCGGGGCTGGCCAGCGTCGCCGATCTGCGCAAGCAGGTGCAGCTGTGGGGCCGTCGGCAGCGCAGCGCGATGCCCGAAAAGAGCAGCCGTGGCGAGGACAAGCGGCGCCGTCGCTCGGCGGTCATCGTCGAGAGCACGAGCGATCGCATCTATCTTCCCGACTGGCTGGTGGAGCTGGGCAATCGCGGCCTTAACGCTGGCCAGCGGGCGCTATACGAGCGCTTGTTTCACACCCGCGTCACCGGCCGGGCCTACCTGCCGCCGGCCAGCCGCTTTGTGGTTGTCGCCAATCACTGCAGCCACCTCGATATGGGGCTGGTCAAGCACGCGCTCGGCGACTGGGGCGATCGGCTGGTGGCGCTGGCGGCGAAGGACTACTTCTTCGACGATCCGCTCAAGCGCGTCTACTTCGAAAACTTCACCAGCCTGGTGCCGATGGAGCGCCACGGCAGCCTGCGCGAGTCGCTGCGCATCGCCGCCCGGGTGATCGAGCAGGGCCACATCCTGCTGATCTTCCCCGAGGGGACGCGCAGCCCGACCGGCATCATGCAGCCGTTTAAGCCCTCGATTGGCTACCTGGCGCTGCACCACAAGATCGACGTCCTGCCGATGTACCTGGCTGGCACGTATGAGGCGATGCCGCGCGGCAGCGTGCTACCCCAGCGCAAAGAGATCGCGGCGCACATCGGACCTTTGCTGTCGCACCGCGCGCTGGCCGATGCGGCGGCCCGGGTGCCGCGCAGCGAACAGAACCGCGAAGCGACGCGCATCGTCGAGCGGGCAGTGCGCCGGCTGGCCCCCGCCGGTCCGGATCGCGATACCCCCGTCCCGGCCTACGATCCCGGCACACCCGACAGCGATAGCTAGAGCGGTGCATAATGGAGGGCATGTGCGCGGCGCGAACCCTAGGCCAGCGACCCCAGCGACGGGCCCTTGCGGCGCTCTGCCTACTGCTCTTGACTAGCTCGCCGCTCGACGCTGCGCAGGGAGGCTCAGCCAGCGTGCAGCTGCCGGGCTCGGCATCCGCTCTGCACACCAGCGAGCGCTTCGAGAGCATCGTGCAGGAAGCGCGCGAGCTGCACGCCTCCGCCCTGCGCATCCGCCGTCGCGAGAGTCCCGAGCGGATCACCCAGCTGCAGCGCGCCATCACCCTGCTCACCCGGGCGCTGCAGCTACACGAGCGACACGTCGAGACGCGGGTGCTGCTGGGCAGCTGGCTGGCTCATACCGAGCTCGGAGACGCCGCGCTGCAGCAAGCCGCCGTCGAGCTATTGCGGGCCCGCAGCGACGACCGCAGCCAAGCCTATGAGTGCGAGATCGCCAGCATCCTGGGCGTCGTCTATTCCCACCTGCAGCGCTTCAGTGATGCCGTGACCGAGTACGATCGCGCGCTGCGCCGGCTGCCTGGCGAGCCCGAGCTAGCCCTGCTCTCTCGTCGCCATCAAGAGGCGATGATCCTGGGCAACTCGGCCGAGGCGCTGATGGCCCTGGGGCGGCTGGACGAGGCGATTGCCCGCTATGCCCTGGCCGAGTCGATCGATCGCAGCGATCAGGCGCCGCTGCACGCGCTGGGCCTGGCCATCGCCTACGATCGCGACGGTCAGGGGCAGAAGAGCCGCGAAGCGGTGGTGCGCTCGCTGGCCGCCGACCCCGGGCTGCGCCTGTTCCAGAGCGACGAGGTCTTCTTCGTGCCCGACGCCGATCGCCACTACTACTGGGGGCTGATCTACGAGGCGCTGGACAGTCGCGACGATGCCCTGCGCTCGTTCCGCAAGTTTCTCGAAGAGCTTCCCAGCAGTCGCTACGCCGCGCGGGCTCGTAACCATATCGAAGATCTGAAGGCCCAGCGCGGGCTCAGCCTGCCAGAGCTCTTGCGGGCCCAGGTGATGCTGGCGC
Source organism: uncultured Myxococcales bacterium (assembly GCA_964628555.1). GTDB lineage: Bacteria > Myxococcota_A > Polyangia > Palsa-1104 > JAEUJZ01 > JAEUJZ01. The sequence continues at coordinate 38,342 of CAZVMD010000003.1, forward strand.
CGCCGCAGTTCCCGGCCGAGATCGCAAGCGGTGTCGCCGCGCGCAAGCACCGCAGCGAGGCCGAGGTCCAGCGCGTTACCCGCGACCGCGTGTTCGAGCTGCGGCAGTGCTATGCCCGCGCCCTGCAGCGCACGCCACGCCTGCGCGGCGATCTGCTGCTGGGCATGATGCTCGATCGCAGCGGCGCCGTGGTCTTGGTGCAGCCGCTGGAGAGCACGCTCGGAACCAGCGACGGCAAGGGAGATCTCCCGGCCCGCACCGAAGACAGCACGGCGGGCAGCGAGGCTCGCTTCCTGCTGTCCTGCGTCACCGGCGCCGTGCAGCGCTGGCGCTTCTCGCCGGCCGAGCCCGACAACGTCGATGCCGATGAGCTGGCGCTACCGATGCGCTTCTCGACTGGGTCGTAGTCGCAGATGCCGGAGCGCATGCGGCAGTGTGTGGTGGGCATGGCGATCGTGGCGCTGGCTGGGCTGGCGGGGCCGACGCCGACCTTGGCCCGCGTGCAAGGGCCGCGCAGCCCGGCCTGTCGCGACAGCGTCTGGGGCTGCGGCACTGCGGTCGACACCGATGGAAACGACAGCAGCGAGCCGCCGCGGCAGCGCTACGATCGGCTGCTGGCTCAGGCCCGGCGCGCGCTGGCCGGCTGGCGCAGTAGCTCCCCGAGCCTGCTTGGCGAGCTGGGCAAGGACACGGCGCAGAAGCTCAGCGATGCCGCGGCGCTGCTGCCCGACGACTACGAAGCCCCAAGCCTGCTCGGGCAGCTTGAGCTGGAGCGCGGTCGGCTGGTCGCTGCCGGGCTGCTGCTGCGCCGCGCCGAGGAGCTATATCTGCACCCCAAGCCCGATCGCAGCCCTCAGGGGGCGACGCTGCCTGGCCTCGCGGCCGCGGTGCCGCTTGAGCATCGCGATCCGGCGCTGGCCCTGGCCCTGGCTCTGCTGCATGCCCAGGAAGGCGACTTGGTGACGGCGCTGCGACGCTACCAGCGCCTGTATGAAGAGGCCGCGCACAGCCCGCGCCTGCTGTATCGGCTGGCCGATGTGCTGATGGCGCAGGGACGCCTGGAAGACGCCACGGCGCTGTTTGTCGAGGCCTGCAACCTGCCGCGCTCGCTCGAGATCGCGGCGGTCGATGTGGCGCGGGCCTGCCTGGGAGCCGTGGTGGCCCTGGACCGCGCCGGACGGAGCGTGCCCGGCCCACTGCTGCGACGGGCCCGACAGGCTGATCGCGGCCCCCGCGCGACGGAGCTATCAGACTTCCTGACGACGGGCGAGCGCGACTATGGCCGTGCTCTGCTGCTCGCCCCGGGCTGCGAGCGCAAGCTCTTGCTGCAGAGCTATCTGCGCACAGCTGCTGGGCTTGCCCCAGCGACGTACAGCCAGCGTGCCGAGGCCCACCTGGGACGCCTCCGCGACCTGATCTGCACCCCGCCAGCTAGCCCCTCAGCCAGCCCGGGCGCAGGCCCACGCCCCGTCGAGGGCCCACCTACCGTCAGCCCGCTGCGCAGCCCCTGACCGGCCCCGCGAGAAGCCGGCGAGCAGAGATTAGAACAATTAATCAATAATTAAAAAGAGATAAACGTTACGATGGATTAAGTGTTGATATTTATGTTGAATGACTGCCTTTGTTTCCGTTGTTTATTGCCCATTAATTCAGCGCTCCTAGGGCAGCGCGGCCAGCGCCTCGATCTCGACCAGCGCACCCGGCTCTAGCAGATCGGCGACCTGCACAAGGGCCATGGTCGGGTAGTGGCGACCGAACACCGCGCGATAGGCCGCTCCCACCGCTTTGATGTGCGCGAGGTAGCGTCGCTTGTCGGTGACATACAGGCGCAGGCTGATGACGTCTTCGACCCGTCCGCCGGCCTTGTGCACCACCTGCGCGACGTTGCGCAGGGCCTGGGCGAGCTGACAGACGAAGGCGTCCTCGTCGGCCGTCTGCGGCTGCGCCAGCACTGCCTGCGCGTCCCAGCCGATCTGTCCCGCCACCACCAGCAGCCGTCGCCCGGCGGGCACGATGATGCCGTTGACATAGCCGCGCGGCGGCGCCCAGCCATCGGGCTCGACGATCGTGAGGGCTTCCGGGGAGGGCGATTGTTCGGACATGCCTCTTAGTGCCAGCCGGGGCCGGGCGAGGCAAGTCTCTTGCTGCATGCCGCCGGTCTCTCGACGGAAATCGCTGCGCCGGCCAGGAACGAAGTGTGCTAAGCAACGCCCATGCTTGCAGCCAAGACCTTTCGCTACTCGCCGCCCGTCGGAGATCAGGGGGTGGCGACGATCACCCTCGACCGCCCCGACACGCTGAATTCGCTGACCTTCGAGGTCTATCGCGAGCTCACCGATTTTCTCCTGGCCCTGCGGGGCGAAGCCGCGGTGCGGGCGGTGGTGCTGACCGGCGAGGGGCGCGGCTTCTGTAGCGGCGGCAGCGTCAACGACATCATCGGCCCGCTCTTGCAGATGAAGGGCCCCGAGCTCCTGGCGTTTACGCGCATGACCGGCGAGCTGATCGGCAACCTGCGCAGCCTGCCCAAGCCGGTGGTGGCGGCGCTAAATGGCGTGGCCGCCGGCGCCGGAGCGGTGATTGCCCTGGCCTGTGACTTTCGCATCGCGGCCGAGAACGCCAAGCTCGCGTTCCTGTTCAACCGCGTCGGGCTGTGCGGCGCTGACATGGGGGCGGGCTGGCTGCTGCCGCAGCTAGTTGGCCTCGGCCGGGCGACCGAGATCCTGATGCTCGGCGAGGCGGTGCCGGCGGCGCGAGCGCTGGAGATTGGCCTGGTACATCGCGTTGTCCCCGACGCAGCGGCGGCGCGGGCCGAGGCGCTGGGGCTGGCGCAGAAGCTGGCCTCTGGGCCGAGCTTTGCGCACGGCATGACCAAGACCATGCTCAGCCAAGAGGCGCATATGAGCCTGGCCCAGGCGCTGGAAGCCGAAGCGCAGGCGCAGCAGATCTGCATGCAGACCCAAGACTTTCACGAGGCCTATCACGCCTTTATCGAGAAGCGCGAGCCGCGCTTTTTGGGTCGCTAGCCGATGCGCGTCGACGTAGCGACGATGCGCGCCCGCCTCTCGGCACTGCTGCCGGGGCTGGCACCGCTCGACGGGGGAGAGACGCTGCAGCGCGCCCTGGCCCTGCCGATCCCTGAGCCCGAGCCCAGCCCGCTGCAGATCGTCGCGGCGCTGGCTCAGTCGGGCCTGCTTGCGCACTGCGTGCCGCCGATTTCACCGACGGGGGATGTAGGGGCGCTGTCGGTGCGCCGGCTGTGTCTCCTGCGGGCCGCGCTCGCCTATCGCTCGCCGCTTTACGATCTGATGTTCGTCATGCAGGGGCTGGGCAGCCATGCCGTGGCGCAGGCGGGCAGTCCGGCCCAGCGCCTGGCCTATCTGCCGCAGGTGGTGGCCGGCACCGCGCTGGCCGCTCTGGCCCTGACCGAGCCCGCGGCGGGCAGCGATCTGGCCGGCATTGCCACCGTCGCGCAGCGGCAGGCCGATGGCAGCTATCGCATCGCCGGCGAAAAGATCTTTATCTCGAACGCCGGCCTGGCCACGCACTACGTGCTGTACGCCCGCACCGACCAACATCCCAAGCGTGGGCTGTCGGCCTTCTTGCTGCCGGCGGCGACCGCTGGGGTTACGACCAGCCCGCTGCGCTTGCTCTGCGACGATCACCCGATCGGGCGCGTGACGCTTACCGACGTTGTGTTACCGGCGGCGGCCCGCATCGGCGAAGAAGGGGCGGGCATGAGCCTGGCCTTGGCCACCTTGGCCCGCTTTCGTCCGACGGTGGGGGCGGCAGCGGTGGGCATGGCGGCGCGCGCGCTCGACGAAGCGATCGCCCACGTGCGACGGCGTAGCCAGTTCGGTCAGACCCTGGCCAGCTTCCAGGCGACGCAGCTGCGCTTGGCCGAGATGGCGACGGAGCTGCAGGCGGCCGGGCTCTTGGTTCAGCACGCCGCCGAGCGCCTGGATGCCGCGAGTGCCGCCGGCGCCGCCAGCCCGAGTGGCGCCGAGCCAGACGGCAGCGACAGCGCCATGGCCAAGCTCTTTGCCACCGAGGTCTGCCAGCGCGTCGTCGATTCAGCCCTGCAGCTACACGGCGGCAGCGGCCTGCTGCACGGCAGCGTGATCGAGCGCCTGTATCGCGACGTGCGGGCTCTGCGCATCTACGAAGGCACGAGCGAAATCCAGAAGCTGATCATCGCCCGCAGCCTGCTGCGCGGCTAGCTGCGCAGGGACTCGCCGAGGACTAGACAGACCCCCCGGCTCGACGTAGGCTCCCCTCGGATGTTCTCTCGCCGACTCACTCGTGCGCAGCGGGGCCTGACCGTGCGGTCTTTCGATCGGGTCGCACTGCGGCTGCGTCGCCTGTCTGGACTGGGGCCGGCCCTGCTGCTGCTCGTCGCGGCCCTGGCCAGCGCCGGCGAGCGCGCGACGGAAAAGTCGGCCAAGTCGGCGGCGGTGGCCACGCCGGTCGGTGTCTCGATCGACTGGCAGCGCGGGATCATCGAGGCCAGTGCCAGTGCCGCTGCCGATCTGTATGCCGCCTCGGCCGATGTCGCGCGGCTCAAGGCCGAGCGCCTGGCCCGGGCCCGCGCCGAAGAGCGCCTGCGCCGTGGGCTGGCCAGCCTGCGGAGCGATCCTCGACTGCTGGCGCGGGTGCCCTCTGGCCCGTCGGCTCTTGATGTCAGCCGAGCGACGGTGAGTTACATCGACTACGGCAGCAATGGCAGCGTCGTGCTGCGCCTGAGCCTGCCGCTGGTCGTGCAGCCGGCGCTGACCGATAAGCCCACCGCTGCCCCCGATGGTGGCGCGGCCACAAGCTCGCCTGATATGGGCGCAACCGCGTCGGACAGCCACGAAAACTAGACCATGCGCAGATCGACCTTGCCCCTCACTTTTTCCCGCCTGTCGCGGCGGCTGCTTGGCGCTGCCTTGTCGCTGGTCCTGCTGGCCGGCGCTGGCGAGCAGGCTCAGCTGGCCTGGGCGCAGCCGACGAGCTTCGAAGGAGCCGCGCTGGTCCCGGTCCTGGGTCAGGGCGATATCGTCAAGGCCCGCAGCCAGGCGCTGAGCGAGGCGCTGAGCCGGGCCCTCGAGCAGGCCGTCGCCGAGGTCCTGCCCGAGGCCAGGAGCCGCGTCTATCTGGTGTCCGGGCGGGCTCGCGACTACGTCACCACCTACCGCGTGCTGCAAGAGGGCGAGGTGGCCGGCCAGTTTCAGATCCGCATCGCGGCCGAGCTCGATCTGCCGCGCCTGCAGCGCGACCTGGGTGGGGCGGCTCCTGGCAGCCTCGCGAGCACGGCCAATCCGACGACGATCTATGTGTGCACGACGCAGGCTCTGCCGGCCGCTCAGGTGGCCCTGGAAGCGCTCCGCGCTGGGCTCAAGGAATCCCTGCCCAGCGTCGAGCTTGCCGCCGCGGCGCAGTGCAAGCAGAGCCCTGATTTTACGGCTCTGCCGGGTGCGCTCGGGCTGCTGATCCTGACCCCCAGCAGCACCCCGGCCGAGAGCCTTCGCGGCCCGCAGCCGCCGCAGTATGGGGCCCAAGGGCGGGCCCACTTGCAGCTCGTGCGACCCGGGCGGGAGCTGGTGCCAGCGACCGGGGATGCCGTCGGCTTTGGACCGGAGGCCAGCGCCGCCGAGTCCGAGGCGCAGCGCCAAGCCACCCTGGCCGGCCTGCGCCTCCTGCTCGCGTCGACGGGGCCGCTGGTGCGCAGTGGCGCTGGGGTGGTGGTGCGGGTCGAAAATCTTGGCTCGTTTCGCGCCTATCAGCAGATCCTGCGCGTGCTGACGGCGCTGCCGGGGGTCAGTCGGGTTGAGCCGCGCCGCTTCTATCTGCCCGGACGAGCCGTAAGCGGTGAAGAGGCGCAGGTACAGCTGCTGCTGCAGACCAGCGCTACCGTGGACAGCTTAGCGGCGACCCTGGGGCGGACCCCGCTGTCGGGCCTGCAGCTCCAGGTGATGCCGCTCGGCGAGGGCGAGCTGCGCGTGCTCTGCGCGCCCGAAGGCGCCCTACCAAACCCCGCCCAGCCGGCCGACAGCAGCGAGACCTCCGACGCTGACAAACAGGTATCTGTGCCATGAAGCGATGTGTTTTTCTGATGGCTGCGCTGTCCCTGCTTGCGCTTCCCGCCTGCCGCAGCGCGCCCGCGACGACCAAGAGCTTGCCCAGCGGCCAGGTCTGGCTGCAGCTTGAGCCCGCGACGGCCAGCGTGATCATCGATGAGCGGCCGCTTCTGGTGCCGCGCGAGGCCGGTGGTCTGCGCCTGGCGATGCCGATCGGGCCGCACCGCTTCGAGGTCTCGGCGCCGGGCTACTTTGCCGCCTACCGCGAGGTCACGGTGCAGCTGGGCAGCCCGCAGTCGGTGCAGATCACGCTGCGCGCCGATCCCGATGCCGCGCCTGACGCCACGCCCGCCCGGCCGTTTGGTCCGCCGCCGCGGACGCCCGACGTGCCCTAGCGACCAAGCACGAGAAGCTGCATCAGCAGCACCGCGATCACCCCAATCAGCACGCCGAGCACGATGGCGATGATGACGCTGGCGCGGTTGGCGCGAGCCGGTGGGGTGGCCATCGTCTGGCTGGCCAAGGCCAGCGGCGGCACAACGGCGGCTGACTGGCTGGCGGCGGCGACTGGCGAGAGCGCGGGCTGCACCGGCGGCAAGGCCTGCATCGGCTGCAGGTTGGCAGCAGCCAGCGCCGACGGCTTGATCGCCGGTGGTACGGGCTGGTCGAGGCGCGGCAGTCCCAGCCCCGAGGACAGCGCCGGATCGATGGCCGCGACCGGGGCCAAGATTGGCACCGAAGGCACGGGAGCGATCGCCGCGCCGCTCTGACTGACAGCGGCGCTGCTGGAGTCGGCCTGCGCCTCGCCTGAGCCAGCAAAGCTGGATGCGCCGTCGGGAATGATGCGCATCGGCATCGACGTCGCCGAGGCCGGAGCGTTCATGCCTGCCGCGGAGCCGCGCGGTGGCGGTGGCGGCGGCGGCTTGCTCATGCGCGAAGGGGCCAGTGAGCGGCCGGCCGCGTCATTTGCTCCCGAAGGCACCGGGGGCAGACCGGTCTGGCTGGCGTCGCGGCTGCCCGACTTGGGCACCACCATCGCCTTGCGCTGCTGGATCTGACTGGCGCTGATGACCTGCAGCGGCATGGTCATGGCCCGTCGCGGTCCCCCCTCTGCCGACTGGCCGGGAGGCGGCGGCGGGCCCGGCACCCGACCCGAGAGGTTGCGCATCGGCATGCCGCTCGACAGCCGATCTTCGACGGCGCTTGGGACCGAAGCGCTGGCCGCCATCGACGCCGCAAAGGCCGCCTCACGCTCGCGCTCGCGGCGCTCGCGAGACAGCTTGTCGGCGAAGATCTCTTTCATATAGCGGCCAAGAGCAGCGCCGCTGGCATCCCAGCCCGAGCGCTCGACGTACTCGATCAGCGCATCGTGAAACGCCTTGGCCGATTCCCAGCGTCCCTCGCGATCCATGGTCAGGGCGCGCATCAGGATGTCGTCGAGCTCTTTGGGCACCTCGGGGTTGACCGTGGCGGCCGGCGGCGCCGGCTCTTCAGTGACAGCGACCAGCGTCGCGAGATCGGTGGCGCGCTTGAACAGACGCCGCCAGGTCAGGAGCTCCCACAGCAGCGTGCCGACGGAAAAGACATCGGAGCGGGCATCGAGCTGATCGCTGCGCGTCTGCTCGGGCGACATGTAGGCGTACTTGCCCTTGATCATGCCGGCCTGCGTCTGATCCATGTCGCGGGCCCGCGTCGCCTTGGCGATGCCAAAGTCGATGATCTTGGTCACGCCCTCGTAGGTCACGAGCACGTTCTGCGGCGAGACATCGCGATGGACCAGGCCTAGCGGATGCCCATCGTCGTCGGGCAGCGTGTGGGCATAGTGCAGCCCGGCCAGCGTGTCGATGATGATGCGGACGACGACTTCCATCGGCGGTCGCTTGTGCACCGCGTCCGCCTGCTGCGCGATGCCGCGCAGGTCCTCGCCGTGGATGTACTCCATGGCCAGGTAGTAGGTGCCGTCCGACTCGCCCTGATCGAAGATGTCGACGATGTTGGGGTGCTTGAGCTTCGTCGCCAGCTTCGCCTCGTTCATGAACATGCGCACGAACTCGGCTTCCGAGCTGTGGTGCGCGAACAGGCGCTTGACGATAATGGGCGACGGGCGACTAGCAATGCGTGGAGGCGCAAGTGCAGGGTTCGGCCTGGCCAAGTAGATCTCGGCCATGCCGCCTTCCGTCAGCTTGCGCTCCAGCATGTATTTCCCGTAAGGGACAGCCACGGCCACAGCCATGAAAAGACGACCCCTCGAATCGTATGATGCTTTCGCCTGGAGGGTCAACCTAGTATAGAGCGGTCGCTTTTGGCAGAATCGCCTGCCCGCTAGCCTTCCCGGGGCTTCCTTGGAGCCTGAAGCCCGCCTGGGCGACCGACGGAAACCAGCGTCGCCTTGGGCCCCCAATCGTCAGCCATCGTTCAGTACAGTGCTCAATCCGGGAAGAGCCGATTATCGTTCAATCGGGCGCCGCATCGGCTGCCCACATTTGCCTAGCAACGTCGCGAAGGAGACCTCGCATGTTCGATCTGACCCTGACTGAAGAGCAGGAAGCCCTGCGCAAGACGGCGCGCGACTTCGCGCGTCAGAAGATCGCCCCGGTGGCCAGCCACTACGACGAAGAGGGCGAGTTTCCGACGCAGATCTTCCGTCAGGCCTGGGAGCTGGGACTGATGAACCTTGAGGTCCCCGAGGCCTACGGCGGCCTGGGCCTGTCCTGCCTGACGCACTGCCTGATCATGGAAGAGATCGCCTGGGCCTGCGCCGGCGTGAACACCTCGATGGCCGCCAACATGCTGGGCGCCATGCCGATCATCATCGCTGGCAGCGAAGAGCAGCGACAGCGCTACCTCGGCTGGCTGATGCGCGAGCCGATCTTCGCTTCGTACTGCTGCTCGGAGCCCGAGGCGGGCTCGGATGTCGCAGGTATGCGCACCCACTACGTCAAGGACGGCGACAGCTACGTCCTTTCCGGTCAGAAGCGCTGGATCACCAACGGCGGCCACGCCAGCTTTTACACCGTGCTGGCCACCGCCGACCCCAAGCCCGAAAAGGATCTCAAGGCGAGAAATCGCAAGATCGCCTGCTTCGTCGTCGATCGCGACCGCGCTGGGGTCAAGGTCGGCAAAGAAGAGAACAAGATGGGCCACCGCGCCAGCAACACCACCGACGTCCTGTTCGACGAGGTGCGGCTGCCCAAGGAAGCGCTGATCGGCCACGAGGGCGAGGGCTTCAAGATCGCCATGAAGACCTTCGATCGCTCGCGGCCGTGGATCGCCGCCGGTGCCTCCGGCATCATCGCGCGCGCGCTGCACGAGAGCCGCGCCTACGCTCTGGAGCGCAAGACCTTCGGCGTGCCAATCGCCAACCATCAGGCGGTGCAGTTCATGCTCGCCGACATGGCGGTGGCGCTTGAGGCGGCGCGCTCGCTCTGTCACAAGGCGGCGTGGATGGTCGATCAGGGCAAGCTCGACTCGGTGGTGTCGAGCATGGCCAAGCTGTACAGCGCCGATATGGCGATGAAGGTGGCCACCGACGCCGTGCAGATCTTCGGCGGCTACGGCTACACCAAGGAATATCCCGTCGAGAAGCTGATGCGCGATGCCAAGCTGATGCAGATCTATGAGGGCACCTCGCAGATCCAGCGCATGGTCATTGCTCGCAACATCTTGTCGTCGGAAGGGTAGGGTCCGTTGTCCTTCGAGCGCCTGATCGCCGGTCGCTATCTGCGGGCGCAGCGCCTGCCCAAAGCGCTGAACTACCTGCGCTGGGCGACGCTGGGCCTGCTGCTGATGACGGTGGCGGTGTTTATCGGCCACCGCTTGGTCGACCAGCACTTAAGCCAGCACCTGTCGCAGTTCATGTGGGATCTGCGCAGCTGGCTGCGGGCCGGCAAGTTCGTCACCGTCTTGGCCACCGTGCTCGTCGGGCTGCTCGTCGAGCTAGTGCGGCGCCTGACCATCGTGTCGACCATCTCGACCTTCTCGCTGTTCCTCGGCACCGGTGTGCTGGTCACAGCGCTGTCGGTGATGAGCGGCTTTGAGCAGGACCTCAAGGGCAAGATCCTCGGCACGCACGCCCACATGGTGGTCTCGACGCCGGATCGGGCGTTTACCGACTACCGCGAGGCGCTGGCGGCGGTGGAAAAAGTCCCGTCGGTGCTGGCGGCGACGCCGTCGCTGTCTGGCGAGGTGATGCTGACCAGCCAGAGCAATGTCTCGGGCGTGATGCTAAAGGGCATCGATCCGGCCAGCGTCGGGCGGGTGACCGATCTGGTGCGCAACACCGACCAGGGATCGCTCGACAACCTGCTGCATCCGGAAAATATCCAGGGCCTGGAAGCGCTGCCGCCGGTGCCCAGTGACACGGCGAAAGAGCGCTCGGCGGCGCTGGCCAGAGAGCTGGCCAAGGACGCTGGGCAGGACCCAGCACAAGATCTGGGCAGCGCCGCTGCGACGGATGCGGTCAACGCAGCGCCCACTGAAGCAGCTGCACCGGCGGCCAAGCCGACGGCTCCGGCCAAGCCGACGGCTTCGGCCAAAGCCAAGCCGGCCGCCGTCGCGGATCCGCCCGCCCCACCAGCTGCGACCGATGGCGGAGCGGCCACCGAGAAGATCGGCAGCGCCGGCCAGCCGGTGGTCAGTCCGGCTCCGCCACCGCGGCCCAAGCGCATCCTGCCCGGCGTGGTGATCGGCCGTGAGCTGGCCAAGAACCTGCGCGTCTACGTCGGTGACGAGGTGCATGTGGTGTCGCCGATGGGCGAGATCGGGCCGACCGGCTCGATCCCCAAGGCCCGCCCGTTCCGCGTCGCGGCGATCTTTTTTTCCGGCATGTACGAGTACGACAGCAAGTACGTCTACATGCTCTTGGCGACGGCCCAGAAGTTCCTCGGGGTCGGCGACGAGGTCAGCGAGATCGAGCTCAAGCTGCGCACCCCGAACGAGACCGAGCCGGTGATGGGCGCGGTGCAGGCCCAGCTGGCTGCGCCGACGCTGGGCGGCGGCTTTTACGTGCAGGACTGGCAGCACCTAAACGCCAGCTTGTTCACCGCGCTCAAGCTGGAAAAGATCGCCATGTTCATCGCCCTGTGCTTCATCATCCTCGTCGCCGCTTCGTCGATCGTCAGCAACGGCATCATGCTGGTGCTGGAAAAAGGGCGCGAGATCGCCATCTTGAAGTCGATGGGGGCATCGAACCTGGCCGTGCTGCGCATCTTTCTGTGGCACGGACTGAGCATGGGCGTGCTGGGTACGCTGCTCGGGGCGCTGTCGGGCTACGCCGTGTGCTGGGCCTTTGACCGCTATGGCCTGCCGCTCGACACCGACGTCTATTACATCACCAAGCTGCCGGTGAAGGTGAACCCGAGCGAGCTTCTGGCGGTGGTCGGCGCGGCGCTCTTGCTGTCGCTGGGGGCCACGCTGTATCCGGCCTGGCTGGCGGCTCGTCTGCGACCGGTCGACGGTCTGCGCTAGGCGGGACAGCCGCAGCGGTCCCGTTAGCCGACCGGGGATGGCGGGGGCTTTTCGGGCCTGGGATCCTTCCGTCGGGACGCATTCGGGGTTGCATAGGCGCCGGCTGTTGATGAAGATCGGCCCATGGCGATTCAAAATCTGCGCGACAAGCTCTTGAAAGCGGGTCTCGTCGACAAGAAGCAGAAGCAACAGGTCGATACGCAAGACCGTCGCGATAAGAAGCAAAAGACCGTCGAGCAGCTGGCGCAAGAAGACGCCGAAAAGCAGCGCCAGTACGCGCAGCAGCAGGTCGCCGAAGCCGAGGCCAATCGCCAGCGCGAAGCACAGCGCACCATCGATCGCCTGCAGCACGAGACCTGGAATCGCGTGCGCAACATCTGCGATCGCTGGGCGGTGCGGCAGATCAAGCAGGGGTCGCGGCGCTTCCACTTCGTGCAGCGCTCGGGGCGTATCGGTTATCTGCTGGTCAACGACGCGCTCTACGATCAGCTGCTGCTGGGGGCGCTGGCGGTCATCGAGCGCCTGCCGCCCGACGAGATTGCGCCGCCGCTGCGGGAGCTCGATCGCAGCCAGGTGCGGCCCCGGGCGCGCCGTCGCAACCTGCTGGCCGAGCTCCTGCGCCCCCAGAGCCAGGCCGGACTGCTGCAGAGCGTCGAGACGCATGTGCTGCTGCCGCCCGAGGCGGCCGAGCGCGTGCAGGAGATCGACTCATCGGCCGTGCGCTTCTGGGCCAAGAGCAGCCAGCCGGTCGGCTACGTCGCCGACCTGGCCAGCTAGCGGCGTCGCCGCGGTTCGCAAGGTGACAGCGTGAGCCAAGCGCGATAGGCTGCCGGTATGTCTGTCCGACGTACTGTGGCCCCCGATATGGTCGGGTGCTGCTTTCTGCTCTATGCCGGCACGCTGTTCTTTGCCGTGCTGCGCGCTCCCTATGTCTATCGCGAGGTGACGCCGGTGCTGCGTGACCTGGCAATCTACGGCAGCCTGCTTGTCGCCTGCACGCTGGTGGCGGTCGGGCTGTTTCAGCGGCGCAGCCTGAGCTGGCTGCCGGCGATGCTGCTGTCGCTCGGCGCGATCGTCGCCGGCGCGATGGCTTTTCACATCCCCGACACGGCGCAGCTACCGGCCGGTGTGCTGGGCGTGACCGGCATTGTGCTGCTGTGGGCCCGTCGAGCTGAGTTCGCTGACCGCCCAGCGATGCCTTCCCCCGCAGCGCGGGCCGGCGAAGGGGACGCCAACCCGGCTGCCGCGGCCGCGGACTGAGCCGCGAAACCCTCGTCTGATCGCCGACTTATCCGCCAGCAAAAGTTCGCTGCACGACGGGCTTTCCCGCCGCAACTATCCAGTGGTATCTAGAACTATCTAGTGCTATCCAGTGGCCCACCGTCCGTAAGAGGAGTGGAACCGTGAAGATTCTGGTCACCGCGAAACGCATCCCCGACCCAGGACAGAAGATCAAGCTCAAGGGCAATGCCCTCGATCTCAGCGCTGCCAACTGGCAGCTCAACCAGTTCGACGAGTACGCCGTCGAAGCCGCGCTGCGGCTGACCGAAGACGGCGCCGCCCCCGCCACCCGCCATGGCTCCGTGACTGTGGCCTCGCTGGGTCCGGCCGATGTGCAGCAGCAGCTGCGCTCGGCCCTGGCGATGGGGGCTGACAAGGCCATCCGCGTCGAAGCCAAAGACGAAGAGCTCGACGCCGTGGTGGTGGCCAAGACGCTGGAGAAGCTGGTCCGTCGCGATCAGCCGGATCTGGTGCTGATGGGCAAGCTGGCGGCCGACAACGAAGGCAACGACGTCGGCCAGCGCCTGGCTGCGCTGCTCGGCTGGCCGCAGGCGACGTTTGCCTGCAGCATCCAGGTTACGGACGGAGGCAAGGCGCTTCTGGTCGGTCGCGAAGTCGACAACGGCGTCGAGATCAAGAAGGTCCGGCTGCCAGCCGTGGTCACCGTCGATCTGCGCATCATCTCGCCGCAGGCCGTCCGCGGTGCCAAGACCGCCGCCAACTTCGCCTACCCCGAAGGGCCGCGCTACGCCTCGCTCAAGGGCATCCGCGCTGCCAAGGACAAGCCCATCGAGGCGCTGACGCTGGCCGGGCTGGGGGTGAGCACGGGCCTCGCCGTCAAGACGCATGGCGCCGAGCTACCGCCGGCTCGCCAGGCCGGCAAGAAGGTCGGCTCCGTCGCTGAGCTGGTCGAGAAGCTGCGCAGCGAAGCCAAGGTCCTGTAACCGACTGCTCACAAGAAAGAAGGGTACACAGATGGGAAACGTACTTATCTATCTGGAGCAGGCGGATGGCGCGCTGCGTCCAGCGGCACTCTCGGCCATCACCTTTGCCCGCGCGGTGCACAAGGCGCAGGGCGGCAAGCTGCTGTTCCTGCTGATCGGCGACAACGTCCGGGGGGCGGCGGCGCAGGCCGCGACCTTCGGGGCTGACGCGGTCCTAACGGCCGAGGCACCGGCCCTCAAGCACTACCTGGCCGAGACCTATGCGCCGATCGTGGCGCGCGTCGCCAAGGAGCAGGGGGCGTCGCTGGTCGGCGGCACCAGCACCTCGGTGGGCAAGGATCTCTTGCCGCGCGTCGCCGGTCTTTTGGATGCGGGCCTGGCGCCGGATATCAGCGCTGTGCTGGCGGCACGGCAGTTCCGTCGGGCCACCAACGCGGGCAACGTCTATCAGACGCTGGAGATCGCCAGCCCGATCGCTGTCGTCAGCGCCCGTCAGACCGAATTCCCGCGCGCCGCACCCAGCGGCAGCAGCAGCCCGGTCAGCGCCGTCGCGCCTGGGGACATCGATGCCCGCGGCGCCGAGTTTGTCGAGCTCCAGACGCAGAAGCGCGATCGTCCCGACCTCACCGAGGCCCGCATCGTCGTCTCGGGCGGCCGCGGCATGAAAGAGGGCAAGAACTTTGCCGCCATCGAGCAGATCTGCGACGTGCTGGGCGCCGCCATGGGAGCCAGCCGCGCCGCCTGCGATGCCGGCATGGTGCCCAACGACCTGCAGGTCGGTCAGACCGGCAAGGTGGTGGCCCCGGATCTGTACATCGCCGTCGCCATCTCGGGCGCCATCCAGCACCTCGCCGGCATGAAGGGCTCGAAGGTCATCGTCGCCATCAACAAGGATGCCGAGGCGCCGATCTTCCAGCTTGCCGACTATGGCTTGGTGGCGCAGTGGGAAAAGGCGCTGCCCGAGCTGCTCAGCGAGCTTAAGCGCGTCAAGAGCGCCTAAGCCCGCGCCCCCTCCAGCCGCATCCGCCCGCCTCCCTCGCATCCTCCCTCAGCGCTCTCCAGATAGGCAGTTTTGCTGAATCCTAGCCGACGGCTCAGGGAATTTTCCTATCCGTTCGTCGGTGAGCTCGCTCGGTCCTGGCACAGCGCGACGAAGTTCTGCAGCAGACGGGGACCCAGCGGGCAGCCGATCGACTCGGGGTGAAACTGCAGGCCATACAGCGGTCGCTCGACGTGGCGCAGGGCCATGATGACCGCGGGATCGTCGGGCTCGCCGAGGGTGGCGGCGCTCCAGGCGCTGACCTGCAGCGCGGCTGGCAGCGAGTCTGGGGCGACGACCAGCGAGTGATAGCGCGTCGCGGCCAGCGTCTTGGGCAGTCCGCGCCACAGCGGATCCGCTCCCGCCCCGTCGAGGTCAGTCGCTGCTTGGCGGATCTGCCAGATCTTGCCGTGGATCGGTCGCGCGGCCCGCACCACCTTGGCCCCGAAGGCTTCGGCCAGCAGCTGATGACCTAGGCACACGCCCAGCACTGGCCAGTTGGGTCGCTCGGCGAGCACCGCGGCCAGCAGGGCCGGTGAGGCTCCCGCGTCGCTGGGGCGGCCCGGTCCGGGCGAGATGACCAGCCCTGCGAGCGTCCGCTGCAGGATCTGCGGTAGCTGCAGTGCGTCGTTGCGGCAGACCTCGACCTCGGCCCCGGCCACCGCCAGCGCCTGTGCCAGGTTGAAGGTGAACGAGTCATAGTTGTCGACGAGCAAGAGCCGCGGTCGCAGTGCACTGTTCCGATCCACCGCCGAAGTTCGTGCCACCCCCGGGGCCGTGGCGTCAAGTCAGCGTCGCCACAGATGTGATAGCTTGCGGCCATCCATATGCGACAGAAGCTGCGAGCAGCGATCTTGGGGGCGACGGGGGTAGCCGGTCAGCAGTTCCTGCTGGCGCTGGCTCAGCATCCCTGGTTTTCGGTGACGGTCCTGGCCGCTTCGGAGCGCAGCGCCGGCAAGAACTATGGCGAGGCGCTGGGACCGCTGGGCTGGTGCTCGGCAGTGGCGCCGCCGGCCGAGGCGCTGACCCTCACCGTCGCCGATGCGGCCCAGCTAGCCAGCCGGGCCGGGCAGGACTTTGACCTTGTGTTCTCGGCGCTGGAGAGCGATGCCGCCCGGCAGATCGAGCCGCGCCTGGCCGCTGCGGTGCCGGTGTTTTCGACGGCTAGCGCCTATCGCTATGAGCCGGATGTGCCGATCCTGGTGCCGGGCGTAAACCCAGAGCACGCGGCCCTGCTGCGCGTCCAGCAGCGACGACGAGGCTGGCGCGGCTTTATCGCCCCCGGGCCCAACTGCACCACCACCGGCTTGGTCATCTGTCTGCGGCCGCTGCACGACGCCTTCGGGCTGCGGCGGGTGATCATGACCTCGCTGCAGGCGGTGTCCGGGGCCGGCCGCTCGCCGGGGGTGCTGGCTCTCGATATCGTCGACAACGTCATCCCCTACATCGCCAAGGAAGAGGAAAAGGTCGAGCTCGAGACGCGCAAGATCCTCGGCCAGTTTGCTCCTGCGGCCGGCGCTGCAGACGGGACAGAGGGCGAGATCCTGCCGCTGCCGCTTGGCCTGTCGTGCACCTGCACCCGCGTCCCGGTGCTCGATGGACACACCGAGACGGTCTACGTGGCGACAGAGAAGCCAGCGCCGCTGGCCGCGGTGCGGCAGGCCCTGCTGGACATGGGACAGGGCCTGCGCGAGCTAGAGCTACCGTCGCTGCCGGCCCAGCTGATCGCTGTGCGCGATGAGCTTAACCGCCCGCAGCCGCGGCTTGATCGCGACACCGGTGGCGGGATGACCACCGTCGTCGGACGCCTGCGGGCCGAGACGGTCCTGGGCGAGCACGGGGTCAAGTTCGTCCTGCTGTCGCACAACACCAAGATGGGGGCGGCCGGCGGCGCGGTGCTGTGTGCCGAGTGGCTGCTGCAGCGCGGCTTCTTTGGCTGATCGCGGACCGGCCCGCGGCCAAGAAAAAATGCCGATAAGCGGCGGTTCTGCGACGAGAAATCAGGCAAAAAAAGCTGCAAAAACTACTGTTCCGTCGGATTCATGCATTACTCTAGAGGCTGGATATGGCGCCCAGCCAGCCTCGCTCTCCGATGGAGATGGTTGAAACTCTACAAGCGCGAATTCAGGCAGCTGCCCGTGGCTATCGCGTAGCAACGGTGCGCTACCTGATGCGGCCGCCCCTGTCGCTGCGACCTAAGTACGTGGCGTTCTTGCTCGATCTGGCCCACCAGTCCGAGCATATGCAGGCGGTCCTGGGCCGCGCCTCCGAGCGGGTCGCTGATGAGCAATTAGCCAGCTTGCTAAAACATCATCACCGCGAGGAGCGAGCCCGGTCGCAGCTGGTGCTGTCGGATCTGCGGCGCCTCGGGGTAGCCGAGGGTCTGCCGGAGCGGACAGCGACGAGCGGGGATGCCGCACTGCGCGCCTACAGCAGCAGCCTAAGCTACGAGCGGCCCAAGGCCATGCTCGGCCTGCTGCTGGTCTTTTTGGGGGTCGCCTCCGAGATCAGTCCGATCATCGTGCGCCTGCTCAGCGTCGGCAGCGTGCCACGGGAAGCGATGCGCTGGCTGCTGCTGCGCGAGTCCAACGATGGCCAAGCGATGCGCGAGCTGCTGTCGCAGGTCGCCGAGCTGGTGCGCGATCCCGTCGAGCAGAACAGCGTGATCGAGGCGGCCGAGGTCGCCGGCGAGCTGTTGGCCTTGGGGGCGGGGGCGCGCAGCGCTGCCTGAGGCCGGCTAGCCAGCCCTTAGTGTGGCGCGGCGCTGGCGTCGCTGCTGGGGTAGCGCACGGTGAGGTGGTCGGGATGGGCGCGATTGTTCAGATAGACCATCTGCGGCAGCGGACTGCTGCGGCTGATCTTGCGCCACAGGGCATCGAAGCGGGCCAGGCGCGTATCCAGCTCCTCGGGCGGTCCCTGGCCTAGCTGCAGTGCCACGCCGGCTCGCGTGTACAGCGTAATGCCGACGAAGCGATCGATGTGAACCTCACCAATCGGCGGCCGGCTGGGCTCCAGCTGATAGCGCTGCAGCGCCAGGAGCGCGGTGCGAATCTGGGCCCGGGCATAGGCTGGCTCAAGGACGTAACCGGCGCGGCCGATGCCGGTGATCACGGCCAGCTCGCCATACTCGCTGGGGTGGGCCCGCTTGAACACAGTCCCGTCGCTGTCGCAGAGATAAATCGACTCTAAAGAGACCAGGGCGGCCGGCTCGTGCTCGGTAAGCTCGATGTGCAGGATGTTCGGCAGCTCGCGGCGGACGCGGACCTGTTTCAGCCATGGCTCGCTGGCTAAGCGGGCGACAATCGCGTCGCTGTCGACGTGCAGGAGGTTGGTGCCCAAGGCCACCGCCGCCCGGCTGAGGATGCCGGCCTGCGACAGGTGACGGGTGCCGGTGATGCGCACCTCGCGTAGCGCCAAGCGCGGGCTGTGATAGACGAAGTAGCGGCCGCCGATCGTCGCTGCCACCAGGCCTCCGGCAATCAGCGCGAAGATCAGCACGCGGCGCAGAAGCTTGAGGCTGCGCTGCCACAGCGGCGTGGTCTTCTTCGGCGGGCTGCCGGTCTCGCCTGGCTTCTTCGGGCCGAGGCGACGGTTGCCGCGACCGAAGCCAAGGAAGAACAGGCTGGCAAAAGAGCGACGGCGGCTGACCGCGCCGCGCGAGCGCACCCGGGGCATGGGGGCAGTCTAGGAACAGCCGCTTGGGCTGTCGATTTTTCCCGTCGCGCAGTCCGCTGAGCCTTCAGGATCTTGGGTCTGGCTGGCGAGGCAGGCCGGGCAGTCAGGACGCGGCGTCAGGCGAATCAGACGGCGCTGGCCGCGCAGCAGATCCAGGGTCAGCACCGCTCCGGCATAGCGCGGGCGACCGTGCAGAATCGCCAGCGCCTCATCGGCCATCAGCCCAGCCACCAGGCCACAGGCGGGGCCAAGCACGCCGGCCTGCTGACAGGACAGCGCGCTGCCCTCGGGCGGCGGGGCTTCGAACAGGCAGCGATAGCAGGCGGCCCCCGGCCAGATAGTCTGCAGCTGACCCGAGAAGCGGACGATGCCGCCGATCAGCGCCGGCCGTCCGAGGGCGCGCGCCGTATCGCTGACCAGAAACTTGGTCGCCAGGTCGTCGCTGCCGTCGATGACCAGGTCATGCTCGGCAAGCAGCGCCCGGCTGTTATCGGGCGAGAGGCGGGCGGCGTGGGTCTGTAGCTGCAGCGCAGGTACAGTCGAGCCGGCCCGCGGGCTGCGTCGTCGGAGCATGGCGGCCGCCGCCGTGACCTTGGGCTGCCCGAGGCTGGCCCCGGACAAGAGGATCTGACGATGTAGGTTCGAGATCTCGACGACATCGGGATCCAGCAGGGTCAGCTGGGTAACCTGCGGCGCGGCGGCCAGGGCTAGGGCGAGCGGCGAGCCCAGGCCGCCAACCCCGACGAGGAGGAGGCGCGCGCCGCTATTCATAGCGCAGGGCTTCGACGGGATCGAGGTTGGCGGCTCGCTGGGCTGGCATGACCCCGGAGAGCACACCGACCACCGCTGAGAAGCCGATGGCGATGCCAATGATGTCGGCTGACAAGCGCAGCGGCAGCGTCGGGACCAGCCAGCCGGCGAGGCCAATCAGCGAGGCTCCGAGCAGCAGGCCGATAAGCCCCCCGGCCAGCGAGATGACCACGGCTTCGAGTAGGAACTGCAGCATGATGTGGCGTCGCTTGGCCCCGACGGCGCGGCGGACGCCGATCTCACGCGTGCGCTCGCGCACCGAGACCAGCATGATGTTGGCGATGCCGATGCCCCCGACGACGAGCGAGATGGCGGCAATCGCCAGCAGGAGGAGCGACATGGTGGCCATGATGCCGTTTACCGTGCTGAGCATGTCGTCCTGCGAGATGACGGTAAAGTCGATGAGCCCGCCGTGGCGACGGCGCAGGATGTCGGTGACCTCTTCGATGGCGGGCTCGATGCTGACCTTGTCGCGGGCCCGGATCAGCAAGTTCGACAAGCCGTCCATGGCGAACATATCCATCGCCGTCGTCGAGGGCACAAAGACGAGGTCGTCCATGTCGAAGCCCAAGGTGGTGCCCTTGTGCTCCATCAGGCCGATGATGCGGAACTCGCTGTCGGCGATCTTGATGACTTTGCCGAGCGGGTTTTCTTCGCCAAAGATCTCGCGCACCACGGTGCGGCCCAAGATGGCGAAGCGGCGGTGGGCGTCGATGTCTTCCTCGACGAAGAAGCGGCCCTGATTGACGCGCATCTGGCGGATCTCGTCGAAGCGGCCGCCGACCCCCAGCACGAAGGTGTCACGGCGACGATTGCCGAAGCGGACGGTGCCGCCGCCGTTGACGATGGCCGTGACGCCATCCAAGGAGCTAGCGCGATGGCGCAGCGCGACCTCGTCCTCGCGGGTGAGCTTGTGCACGGTGCCGACCGGCGGCGCGCCAAAGCCCTTGGTCTCGCGTCGGCCCGGCACGACCTGCAAGAGGTTGCTGCCCAGGCCGGCGAAGGTCTCGGCCAGGTACTGCCGCGCCCCCTCACCGAGCGAGACGAGGAGGATGACGCTGAGCACACCAATCAGCACGCCGAGCGTTGTAAGAAACGCGCGGATCTTGTTGGCGCGCAGCGTGTCGAGCGCGGTGAGGAGGAGTTCGAGGAGAGGCACGAGTGGGGGACAGGGGTGGGAGGAAGGCGAGCCGGGCTAGGCGGTGCGCGGTTCCCAGTAAAACAGCGTGATGGCCAGGCAGTGAAAGGCCTCGTCGCTGGACTGGGTGACGACGCGGTCGACGATCTGATACTGCGGATGCTCAGCGATCCAGGCCGAGACCTTCTCGCCGAGCTGATCGCGATCCTGCGCCATGGTGGCCGAGAAGACCTTGACGCCGTTGAACTGATTGGGACCGGGCTGGTTGAACTCGGACATGGGCCTATTTGGAATCGGGGAGGTAGGTGGCGTCAAGCAGCCGATGCTGTACGGCGCCGGCGCGGTCGCAGGCTGGGTTCGACTAGCCGGCGCTGACCAAGGTCATGATCTCGTCGCTGGTCAGCAGGCGAACCTGCGTCTTGGCGTAGGCCAGGATCTTTTTGGCGACTGTGCTGTCGACGGTGATACCGCGCCGGCGCAGCCAGTAGTGGACGTTCGACTCGCCGGACATCGGGCCGATCTCGATCTCTTGCTGCCGGCCAAACAGGCCAGCCGGGACGGATGAATAGATGCGGTCGGCGAGGAAGGCATCGCCCTTGCGCTCGGCCTTGATGATGGCGGCGGCATGGACGCCTGTGGCGGTGCGGAAGGCATCGCCGCCGAGCACCGGGTAGTTGTAGGGGATCGGCACCTGGCAGGCCCGCGATACGACGGCGGCTAGCTCGACGAGCTTGCTAAGGTCGCGAGCCCCCGGCAGCACCCCTAGCAGGAACAGGTTGACCAGGATCTGATCGATGGCGGCATTGCCGACCCGCTCGCCGACGCCGAGCACGGTGCCGTGGACGCGATCAGCCCCCGACTGCAGAGCGACGAGCGCGTTGATCACCGCCAAGCCGCGGTCATTGTGGCCATGCCAGTCGAGTCGAATGTGCTCGGCCGAGCCGTGCTGTTGCACCACATCGGCGGTAAAGCGCAGGAGCGCCCGCACGCCTTCGGGGGTGGCGTGGCCGACGGTATCGCAGAGGCAGAGTCGATAGGCGCCGTGGTCGAGAGCGTTCTTAAACAGGCTGCTCAGCATGTCGGGATGGGCCCGCGTCGTGTCCTCGGTGACGTAGCAGGCCGGCAGGCTGTTCTGCACGCAGAAGTCGATGGCCTCGGCCGATAGCTTCAGCATGCGGGCCGCGTCCCAGTCTTCAGCAAAGACGCGAATGGGCGACGAGCCGATGAAGGTCATGACCTCGATGGCGGTGCCGGTGCGCTGGCTGATCTCGACGATGGGTCGGATGTCGTTAAGGTGTGTGCGGGCAGCGCAGGCCGGGCGGATGCGTAGCTTGCGATCGCTGATGGCGCGGATGATGCGCTCGGTGTCCTCGACGGCGCGCGGACCTGAGCCGGGCAGGCTGACGTCCAGATACTCGACGCCGACCGCATCCAAGAGCTCGACGATGCGGATCTTGTCTTCGATATCCGGATCGTGCACCGACGGCGACTGGATGCCGTCCCGCAGGGTCTCATCAAAAAGGGAGAAGCCGGAGGCAAACGGGAGCGCGCCGGGATCGTGGCGGTTCCAGTCGTGGATGATGTCGGGGTTCAGCTCAGAGCTGGACATGCGGTTCTCCTGGGACAGTTCTCCTGCGACGCTGCGGCGGGAGTGAGCCCAGCAGTCGGAAGCCGGGTCAGCCAGTGCGTAAGCAGGGGGCCAAGGATATACAGTGCCGCGGTCGACGATGCGCAAAAATAGCAACGCCCCGGTGCTCTCGTTGCGGAGGGCGACCGGGGCGTTGGCGAGGCGCTGTCTGAGCCGCTGAGGTGAGTCAGCCGCTCAGGCAGAACGAGGCAGGATTACTTGCAGCAGGCGATCGGGAACGGGGTTCCACAAGCCGACGGCGAGCCGCCGCTAGACGGGCCACTGGCAAACCACAGGGCCTTGCCTTGGGCGGTTGGCGAGGCCTTCCACTCGACGGTGGTGCCATACCAGTGGAAGTCACCGGTGCCGTAGGTGAAGCCGGCGCAGTTGTCCGAGAGGCCGTTGCCAGGCTGCTGCTTGGTGAAGCCGGGCTCGTTGTGCTGCCAGCTCTCCATGTTGACCCAGGAGCGCGAGAGCGTCGCCGGGATGGCGTTGAACACGACGCTGTTGTACATGTCGTAGACCGTACACATGCGCGCGCCGGCGCCGCAGGCCGGGACCGTCTGGCACAGGTTGGCCGCGCCCTCGACACCGGTCTTGGCGTTATTGCCCGTGATGGCGCCGGTGACGGGGGTGGTGTACTGGCCGCAGTACTTCGCGACGCTGGCCCGCGAGCCGGGCATGAGGTTGTTGATCGTCGTCTTGAAGCTCTGCAGCCGGGTGTAGGTCGTGTTGATCAGGGTGATGTCCGCCGCATCCAGCGACTCCGTGCCCTTATCAACGCAGGTGTAGACGCCGATCTCGCTGCCCTTGGTGTAGGTCAGAAGCTGGCCGGTCTTGTTGCAGTCGGGAACGTTGAGCATCGCGCCGACGACTTCACGGCAGGCCAAGCCACCGCTGGCATAGGTCAGGAACTGGTTTTCGGCGCAGATCGGCAGCGAGTTGGCGATCAGCGGATCGATCTTCGAGGCAAATTCATCGGTGTCTGCTCCCATCAACACAGGGGCAAACACCAGCAGATAGGCGATGTGAAACTTGCGCATGGAGTTTCCCCTTTCTTAGTTGCAGCAGGCGATCGGGAACGGGGTTCCACAAGCCGACGGCGCGCCGCCTGACGTCGGGCCACTCTTGAAGTGGAGGGCATTGCCTTGGCTTGTTGGGGAGGCCATCCACTCAACAGTGGTGCCATACCAGTGAAAGTCACCGGTGCCGTAGGTGAAGCCGGCACAGTTGTCCGATAGACCGTTGCCAGGCTGCTGCTTGGTGAAGCCGGGCTCGTTGTGCTGCCAGGCAGACATGTACACCCACGAGCGCGTCACGGTGCCGGGCAGCTTGCCAGTCGCGGCACTGTGGTACATGTCATAGACGGTGCACATCTTGGCCGCGGTGGCGCTGCAGCCCGGGACCTTGCGGCACAGAGCTGCTGCCGCGAGGATACCGGAGCTAACGCCATCGTTAATGGCGCCGGTGGTGGCCGTCGTGTACTGACCGCACCAGACCGCGCGTGGGGCCGGACCCGAGGGACCGCCCAGCGAGTTGATCTTGGTCTGGTACTCCTTGATCAGGATCTCGCTCTGCTCCAGGTTGTTGAGCGCGTCGCGCGTGCCCTGCGCCTCGTTGTTCCGGTTGGTGCAGAACACCTTGGTGCCATCCGCAGTCAGCGACTCGCTGTACTTCTTGCAGTCCGGCAGAGCGGCCGCGCCCGGGGGCAGCGGCTTGCAGATCAGCTGGCCTGCTGGGTTCGTGCTGAGCACCTGATCGGGGCCCGCGCACAGAGGGATTTGTACAAATTCGGGTGTACCGCCGGCGCCTTCCTGACCGCAGGCGACCACCAGCAGAGGAGCAAACATCCACGCCTTCAGGCGTGAGCTAGTTGGCTGGTTACGCATAGTTCCTCCAAGTCGTCCGCGTTATTGACAACAGGCAATGGGAAAAGTGCTCCCACAAGCCGACGGCGAGCCGCCGCTAGACGGGCCACTGGCAAACCACAGGGCCTTGCCTTGGGCGGTTGGCGAGGCCTTCCACTCGACGGTGGTGCCATACCAGTGGAAGTCACCGGTGCCGTAGGTGAAGCCGGCGCAGTTGTCCGAGAGGCCGTTGCCAGGCTGCTGCTTGGTGAAGCCGGGCTCGTTGTGCTGCCAGCTCTGCATGTAGACCCAAGAGCGGCTGACGGTCGCCGGCAGGCCACCGGCCGCCGCGATCTCGTACATCTCGTAGACGGTGCACATGTGCGCGCCGACGCCACAGCCCTGCACGGTCGAGCACAGGTTGGCCGCGCCCTCGACACCAGTCTTGGCGTTGTTGCCCGTGATGGCGCCGGTGACGGGGGTGGTGTACTGGCCGCACCACTTGGCTGACGAGCCACCGCCGCTGATCGAGGTGATGCTGGTCTCGATGTTGTCCGTGTCCATCTTGACCTTGTTGATGATCGTCTTCAGGCCGGCGTTGGTGCCGCCCGCGCCCTTCGGCATGCACTCGAGGATGCCGTCGTAGGCATTGAGGGCCGAGTTGGCAACCGCACTGCAGTCCGGCGGAGCCAGACCCGCGGTCAGGGCCTGGGTGCACGACATCGTGCGATCCGCGCCCACTGCGATTAGCTGACCGTCGAGACAGTCAGGAAGCGTAAGCCCACCCGGGGGAACAGTCACCGGGTTGATAGTCGTATTGCCGCCGCAGCCGACCAGAAGCGGGACTGCCAGCAGGGCCGTCTTGAGGCTAGTTAGGAAAATGGTTCTGCGCATGACCCCTCCTAGAGGTGTAGTGAAGATTACACTAATAATTCGAAGATAAATAAGTCAACAGGCATTCGCTAAGGGTGCGCAACCGCTGAGCTCTGGCCCTCGTCAGAGGCATCTCACCTGGCCTCCTCCGCAGGGCTACGAGGTCTGCGGGAGACCTGAAAAATAATTGTTACTCATAGTACACAAATAATATCCGACAATCGGCGCTGACTGAGCTTCAGGACGCCTGCACAGCCGAGCCATATCACTGCTCGGCCCTGCTCAGGCCTGCGCTGTGCGTGGGGGAACTAGCCTCTCTGGCTGGGGACGGGTGCCCGGGGACTGCTGGGACGCGGGCGCGTCGGCTTACGAGCTTGCGGCGGGCTTATCGGTCGCAGGGGTGTCTTTTTCGCTGGGCTCTGCAGCAGGGCTAGCGGCGGCGTCTGGGGCGCCTGGGCTGGGGGGAGGCGATGCGTCGTCGCTGTGGCCCTGGCCGGCGTTGTTCTTTACCGCTTCACCAACGGCACTTACAAAGCTACCGAGGGCTTTTTCGAGGTCGCCAGCTAGGCGGTCGAGGCGGGTTCGCAGCACGCCCCAGCCCTCTTCGCCGACATCGCGGAGCTCATGCAGGCGACTGAAGGCATCGGGGTACTGATCTTTTACCGTGGCGATCTCTTTTTCGATGACCGCACGAGCCTGGGCGGTGGCCTGCGCCAGATCGGCCGCTAGCTTGCTCTGCATCGCATCGACCTGCTCACCCAGGCCGCTGAACTGCTCACGCAGCTTGCGCCGGAGGTCGTCAAAGTTGGCCGCGCCTGTGGCCGGGTTCTCGCTGGACTGGGCGGGCGCTGGGGCCGTCGGCGGCTCACCGGCCGCGGGGGTCGTCGGGGTCTCCGATTCACTCATCGTGTCTGCTCCTGCGTTTGGCTTTTGCGGGCAGTCTCATCTTGCCACAAGCCCTGGTCCGCGGCGCCGGCTGTGCCAAGTTCCCCCTTTCCGTCGGCAGAAAGATCGTTTACAGCTCAATGTCATGAGCATGCAGTCGACCATCGAGGCCAAGCTGCGCAGCGCGCTGGCCCCCGTGCACCTAGAAGTCGTCAACGAGAGTCACAACCACAGCGGACCGGCCAATGCCGAGTCGCACTTCAAGGTCATCATCGTCTCGGAGCGCTTCGTTGGCCGCTCGCTGATCGAGCAGCAGCGCTTGGTCAACGCCGCGCTTGCCGAAGAGCTTAAGGGCGCTGTGCATGCCCTGAGCATGAAGACCATGACACCCGAGCGCTGGCAGGCGGCCGGCGGCCAGATCACCCACGAGACCCCCCTCTGCCACGGCGGCTCCAAGCACTAACGCTGGCGCCAAGCACTCGCGGGTAGGGGGCGAGCAGCCCGCGGTGGTTCTGTCGTTCCATTGGCCGGTCGGGATTCGTTAGACTGGGCCTCCCATGGCCAAGGCGAATGAGAACGCAACGACCCAGTCGGCGATCGCGCCCGATGAGGTGCGGCGGACGGCAGAGCTGGCGCGGCTGTACCTGACGCCCGACGAGCTGGTCCGAACCACCGAGGAGCTGGCGCGCATCCTCGACTATGCCGCCGTCCTGCAAGCGGCCGAGGTGGGCGGCGTCGAGCCCACCGTACACGCAGTACCGCTCGACAGTCCGCTGCGCGACGATGCGGTCGGCCCGGCCGTCGACTTGGCGGCGGCGCTGGCCAGCGCTCCGGCCAGCCAGGATCGCTACTTCGTCGTGCCCGCCATCTTCGAAGAGGGCGAGGCCGGCTTCGGCGAGACCGAACGCGAGGGGGCCTAATAAGATGTCGCTCGCGCCAAATCCTGCTGCCCCGCTGCTTGAGGCGCTGGCCGGGCTCAGCGACCAGACCGGACTTGCCGGCTTGGTGGCGGCGGTAAAGAGCCGCAAGGTCTCGGCCGTCGAGGTTACGCGCGCCTATCTAGCGCGCATTGAGGCTCTGGATCCGCAGCTTGGCTGCTTCTTGCACGTCGCAGCTGGTCAGGTCGGCGATCCCGGCCAGGCGGCGCTGACGCAGGCGGCGGCGATCGATGCCCGCTTGGCGGCGGGGGAGGGGGCGGGCCTGCCGCTGTGCGGCGTGCCGGTCGGGCTCAAAGACGTGCTGTGTACCGCTGGGCTGCCCACCACGGCGGGCTCGCGCATCCTGGCCGGCTGGGTGCCGCCTTACGACGCGACGGTGGTGCAGCGCCTGCGCCAGGCCGGCGCGGTCATCGTCGGCAAGCTGAACATGGACGAATTCGCCATGGGCAGCTCGAATGAAAACTCGGCGTTCTTTCCCTGCCGCAATCCCTGGGATCGCGAGCGCGTGCCCGGCGGTAGCTCGGGGGGATCGGCGGCCGCCGTGGCAGCCGATCTGGTGCCGCTTTCGCTGGGCAGCGATACCGGTGGCTCGATTCGCCAGCCGGCTGCACTGTGCGGCGTCGTCGGGCTCAAGCCGACCTATGGCCGCGTCTCGCGCTATGGCCTGATTGCCTTTGCTAGCTCGCTGGATCAGGTGGGACCGCTGGCGCGCAGCGTCGAGGATGTCGCGCTCGCGCTCGGCGTTTTGGCGGGACCCGACGCGCGCGATGCCACCAGCCTGCCGCAGGCGCCGCCCAACTACCTGCAGGAGCTGGCGGCCAGCCTAGCCGCTGGGCCGACAGCCTGTCTGCGCGGTCTGCGCGTGGGCCTACCGAAGGAGTACTTCTCCGTCGCCGCCGGGGATGCGCTGGGCGCGGTGGGGGATGGCCTGGATCCGCAGATCGGGGCGGCCGTGCAGCAGGCGCTGTCGCTGCTGCAGCAGCACGGGGCTGAGCTCGTCGAGGTCTCGCTGCCGCATACCCCGTATGCCATCGCCGCCTACTACTTCATCGCCACCGCCGAGGCCTCGTCGAACCTGGCCCGCTATGACGGCGTTCGCTACGGCCTGCGCGCGCCCAGTCCAGGCAGCAGCCTGGAGCTTCAGCGCAGCGGTCGCAGTGCGCTTTTCGACATGTACTGCCGCACCCGCGCCGCGGGCTTTGGCGCCGAGGTCAAGCGCCGCATCCTCCTGGGCACCTATGTGCTGCGCTCGGGCTATTACGACGCGTATTACCGACGAGCCAGCCAGGTGCGGACGCTGATCCGGCAGGACTTCGCGCAGGCCTTTGCCCGCTGCGATCTGCTGTGCACGCCGACCTCGCCAACGCTGGCCTTCCGCCTCGGCGAGCGCCGCGATCCGCTGGCCATGTATCTTGCCGACATCTACACCATCTCGTGCAACCTGGCCGGGCTGCCTGGGCTGTCTCTGCCCTGCGGCTTTGCCCCGCCGGCTGGCGGGGGGACTGCGCTGCCGATCGGGCTGCAGCTCCTGGGACCGCCGCTGGCCGAAGCCAAGCTGCTGTCGGTGGGGGCGGCCTACCAGCGCCTGACCGACTGGCACCGTCGCCGGCCCGAGCTGACCGCCAAAGGAGGGGCGTGATGAGCGACTTCGAAGCGGTCATCGGCCTGGAGTGCCACGTTCAGCTCGACACCGCGAGCAAGCTGTTTACCGGCGCTGCGACGGCGTTTGGCGCCGAGCCGAACGCGCACATCGATCCGCACACGCTGGGCCTGCCCGGCAGCCTGCCGGTGCCCAACCGTCACGCCGTCGAGCTGGCGCTGCGCATGGGCCTGGCCTGCGGCTGTCATATCCGGCCGCGCAGCGAGTTTGCCCGCAAGCACTACTTCTATCCCGACCTGCCCAAGGGCTATCAGATCAGCCAGTACGATGCGCCGCTCTGCGAAGGCGGGTCGGTTGCCTTCTGGCTCGACGGTGAGCTGCGCCACCTGCGGCTTATCCGGATCCACTTGGAGGAGGATGCGGGAAAAAACGTACACGTTGGCGCGGCGGGCCACGCGGCGCTGTCGCTGTCCGGCAGTCCGAGCTCGCTGCTCGACTACAACCGGGCCGGCGTGCCGCTGATCGAGATCGTCTCGCAGCCCGAGCTGCGCTCGGCGGCCGAGGCAGGCGAGTACCTGCGCGCGATTCGTCGCCTGGTGCGCTACCTGCGCATCTCGGACGGCAACATGGAAGAGGGCTCGCTGCGCTGCGATGCCAACGTCTCGATTCGGCCGCGTGGCAGCCAGCACCTGGGCACCAAGGTCGAGATCAAGAACATCAACTCGTTCCGCTTCGTCGAAAAAGCGATCGAGCACGAGATCGCGCGGCAGATCGACATCGTGACCCGCGGCGGCAGCGTGCGCGCCGAGACCCGCGGCTGGGATGGCGAGCAAGGCCGCAGTCGCAGCCAGCGCAGCAAGGAAGATGCGCACGACTATCGCTACTTCCCCGACCCCGATCTGCCGCCGCTGGCCATTGCGCCGGCCTGGCTAGAGCAGGTGCGCGCGTCGCTGCCCGAGCTGCCGCTGGCCCGCTTGCAGCGCTACACCGAGGGCCTTGGGCTGCCGGCTCAGGATGCGCTGTTGCTGTACGGCGAGCGCGAGCTCTCGGACTACTACGATGCAGTGCTTGCCGCCTGCCAGATCCCGAGTACCGCGAGCGGCGAGTCGATCAAAAAAGAGCAGCGCAGCCTGGCCAAGCTGGCCGCCAACTGGCTGCTGTCCGAGCTCTTGGGGGCGCTCAATCGCGAGGGGCGCCAGCTCTCCGAGTCGCCGCTGTTGCCCGAGAAGCTGGCCGAGCTGATCTGCCTGGTCGCCGATGAGACGGTCAGCGGCCGGGGCGGAAAAGACGTGTTCGCGCGCCTGTATGCCGACCCTTCTGCCTCGCCGGCGGCTCTGGTCGATGCGCTGGGTCTGCGCCAGATCAGCGATCCGGCCGTCCTCGAAGCCGCCTGTCGCAAGGTGGTCAGCGCCCCCGAGCATCAGAAGCAGGTAGAGCAGTACGCCAAGAACCCCAAGCTGCTCGGCTTCTTTGTTGGCAAAGCGATTGCCGAGACCGGCGGCCGGGCCAAGCCCGAGGCTGTCAGCGCCCTACTCACCCGGCTGCTCGCTGAGCGCGCCGCGCCCAAGCCCTAGGAGTGCTCATGTCGCAGTCCGCGAACTTTCCGCCTCGCTCGTGGCCGCCGTCGTCGCTGCCGCCGCTGTCTCTAACCGCCGATGGGGAGCCGCTGCGCGCTGACGCCTTTGCGCTGGAAGATCCGCGCCTGCTGTCGCCCCTGCGCTGGGATGGGGCGCGCAGCGAGCTTCTGCTGATCGATCAGCTCAAGCTGCCGCACGAAGAGTGCTGGCACACCTATAGCGATCATCACAGCGTCGCAGAAGCCATCCGCAGCATGGTCGTGCGAGGCGCTCCGGCGATCGGTATCGCCGCCGCCTATGGTGTGGCCCTGGGAGCCCTGCGCGGCGTCGCGCTGTCCGAGGTCATCGCCAGCCTGCAAGCCACGCGGCCAACCGCCAAGAACCTGTTCTGGGCGCTGTCGCGCATGCAGGCAGCGGCCGAGGCAGCGCGGGCGGCAGGTCGCCCGCTGTTCGAGGCGCTGCTGCAAGA
>CAZVMD010000004.1:0-60212 GCA_964628555.1 uncultured Myxococcales bacterium
GAGTTCCCGATCTACAACCCGAACGATCCGGGCATGTACATCACCAAAGAAGGCTACGTGAAGCGCAAGTCAAGCCTCGACTACGATAACGAGAAGCCACCGGGCTTGGATAACGAGAAGCCGCCGCTCACGCAGAGCGAGGTCGACGCCAAGGGCGGCAAGAAGGAGGGCAAGTAATGCGCCGCCTCCTCCCCTCTCTTTCGCGCTTCTTGCCGGGCGTCGTGCTGCTCGCGCTGCCCCTGCTTTCCGGCTGCCCCGGCATGACGCTCAAGAAGCAGCTTGAAGGCGTCAAGCAGACGATCGATCAGGCCCGCGCCAATGGTGCCTATGTCTGCGCTCCCGTCGAGCTAGCGATGGCGGAGTCGCACTACGACTTCGCGCAGGCCGATCTGTATTACGGCGACTATTTCGCAGCCAAAGAGCACACCGAGATCACCACCGACAACGCCCAGAAGGCGCTTGAGAAGTCACCGGCCAACAAGTGCAAGTGGCAAGAAGAGAAGCCGATCGTCGTGCCCAAGCCGGGCGACCGCGACGGTGATGGCTTGCTCGATGATCAGGACAAGTGCCCCGACGATCCGGAAGACAAGGATCAGTTCGAGGATGAGGACGGCTGCCCCGAGCCCGACAACGACAAGGACGGCATCTTCGACGTCCGTGACAAGTGCCCGAACGATCCTGAGGACAAGGACAACTTCGAAGACGAAGACGGCTGCCCCGATCCTGACAATGACAAGGACGGCCTCCTCGATCCGCAGGACAAGTGTCCCAACGATCCGGGTCCGAAGGAAAACCAGGGCTGCCCCGACACCGACAAGGACAAGGACACGGTGGTCGATCGCCTGGACAAGTGTCCGGACGAGCCAGGTGTGCCGCCGTCGGGCTGCCCCGAGAAGAAGTTCCTCGTCATCACCAAGAAGAAGATCGAGCTCAAGCGGCAGATCCACTTCGCGACGAACAAGTCGAAGATCCTGCCTGACTCGTTTGAGCTGCTCGATGAGGTCGTGGAGATCTTGCAGAAGAACCAGGACATCAAGAAGCTGCGCATCGAAGGCCACACCGACACCAAGGGCAAGCCGGCGAAGAACATGGTGCTGTCGAAGAACCGCGCCAAGGCTGTCTTTGACTACCTGGTGCAGAAGGGCATCGACGCCGGTCGCCTAGAGTCGGAAGGATTCGGTCAGACCTGCCCGATCGCAACCAACAGCACCGAGGACGGGCGCGAGAAGAATCGTCGCACCGACTTCTTCATCGTCACCGATGGTCAGCCGATCGAGCGCGGTTGCATCGAAGACACGGCAGCACCGCCCGCGCCCAAGAAGGGCAAAAAGGGCAAAAAGAAATAGTCGCGCGTGTGTACCACCGCGTGCGGGACCACGGCGCTGAGCCGTCAGCCATGCGGGTCGGCAACTGACTGTGCCTTTGGGGGGCCTTCAAATACATCTCCTCGCAGCCATCGCGCCTTCGCCTAAACCGCGTGACTGCGGTAATTCTGCGCGCCCCCCTCTGGCTATCCGCCGCCAAGTCGCTGTAGGCTCAGGTCCATGACTCGCACGCAGGATCCCCATCCGCCAGAGAGCGGAGCATTCCCTGTCGCCCCAAGCGGGCAAGAGATAGGTCGTCGCATGGATCGTCGAACTCTGGGGCCATCATCGGCGCAAGCCACCCACCGCACCGAAATCGAAAGCTCCCTCCTGCGTCGCTCGGTCAGCCGCCCCTGGCTATTCGCGGTTGCGCTGTCGCTGTTTGGCACGACATTTACTCCGGTCGTCCGCCCGGCCTTCGCTGGCCCGCAAGCGACCATCGCCAACCTCAACAAGCAGGCGATGGAAGACTACGACAAGCTCGAGTTCGAGCAGGCCCGCAAGTCGCTGCTCGATGCCGTCGCGCTGCTCCGCCGGACCGGCACCGATCGCACACCGCAGGCGGCGCGCACGTATATCAACCTTGGCATGGTCTATATCGCGCTCAAGGACAAGGGGCGCGGTATGCAGCAGTGGATCAAGGCGCTGCAGATTAACCCCAGGGCCAAGCTCGATCCCGCGCTGGCCACACCCGAGCTGCAGCCTCTGTGGGAAGCGGCGGTAGCGCAGGCGACGGGAGCCCCCGCCCCCGCAACCCCGGCCGAGCCAGCCACGCCCGCGCCCAGCCCGCAGCTCCCCCCCACGCCGGCCGCCGATCCAGCGCTGCAGTCGCCAACCCCACCGGCGCCGATCACGACGCCAGCTCCGATGCCGATCAGCCCAGAGCCCACGCAAGCGCCGCCCCCGAGCCGGCCACCGACTGAAGGTGTGGACGATCTGCTCGACCCCGTGCTCAAGGTCGAGCTGCGGCACGTGCCAGTGGACGACTCGCGCGGCAACCAGCGACTGAACGTCTACGTCACCCCGGTGCCGGTGCATCAAGGCGCCGTCGCCGCCCGAGTCACTCTGTACTACCGCGGGGCAGGTCAGGAGCGCTTCGCCGAAGTGCCCATGGTGCCTAGCCGTCGTCAGCAGGGAGATCTGCTCGGCCAGATCCCTGCTGAGGCGGTGGTCGGCAAGTCGCTGCAGTACTACATCCAGGCCTTCGATGGAAAGGGACGCGTCTGCGGCAGCCAGGGTTCACCTGAGAATCCGCTGATCATCCGCATCAGCGGCAGCGCCATCGCCGTGGCCCAGAGCCAGGACATCGAAGATCCCATCCTGTACGTCAAGCGCGCCGACGCCGAGCGGCAGGCGATGCTCTCGCGCGACTGGGTCTATCTCGACCTCGGGGTCGGCACCGGCGGCGCTCTGGTCACCGCGGGAGCCAACACCGAAGTCACGTACTTCTACAATGCGACCACCGGCACCTATGAGCGCTCGCGCGCCTCGAGCGGTGGCTTTATCTGGAGCGGCCTCGGGGTACGCGCCGAGCTAGGAATCTACTTGTGGCAGGGCCTGTCGCTCGGCATCTCTGGCCGCTTCGAGCCCTACCTGAATCACAACGCCGACAGCCAGGCCAACGGCTACCACGCCAACGCCGGCTGCAAGGATGCGGCGGGAGGCCCAGCACCGTGCTTCGCGACCACCAGCAAGGGCCAGTTCGGCTGGATGGCGCTAGGCAAGCTGCGCTATCAGTTCCGCAAGTCGTACGGCAACGTCTTCCGTCCTTACATCCACCTCGACGTTGGGGCTGGTGACTGGCGCGGCTCGCTGAACATCGACGGCTCGCGGCCGATGGCAAGTGGCCAAGTGGACGCTAGCTCGCCCTATCAGCCGACAGACCTGTGCAGCGCCGAGTACAACGGCAAGACTGGTGCCGAGCGCATGCCTTCTGGCTGCAACAGCGTCGGCCAAGTGGCTGGCTACAACAAGCAGGATCACAGCGTCACCGCCGTCCCCACCAACCTCAACCGCGTCTGCCCGGCCACGGGCCCCTGCATCGATGCGGTGCTGCTCGGCAAGCTGATTGTCGGTGGCGGCTTGGGCTTCTATCTCGGCGGCCGCCACGCTGGCATCTCGCTGGACGTCAACGTGCTGGCGGCAGTCGGTGATCAGTTTGGCCTGTTCATCGACACCTACGTCGGCCCGCAGTTTAACTTCTAGCGGCCAGCTAGTTTCGCCGCGCTGCCTCCCTCCTCCCCTCCCCGCCCCCGCCCGCTTCCCGTTCGACTTGCCCGCTTGCCTGCAGCCAGCTCGGTGCTGCCGATCGGGTTCTTGGTCCGCTGCCCACCACGACGATGTGATATAGCTCGATGGATCTTTTGCGTGTCTCGCGTGTGTGATGAGCGACTTCCAGCCAAGCGGACCCGAGCGTAGCGTCCAGTTTCACGGCAGCGCCGCCATCGATGGCGCTCCGGTGGCCTATATCGTCGTGCTGGCGGCCGTCGTCACGACGCTGTCGTTTATCCCCTTTTCCGTCGTACTCTCGTCGGGCGGCAGCTTCCCAATGAGCCAAGGGGTGTTTGGCTTGGTCGGCTGGATCCTGGGCCCCTGGGCCGGCGCGATCGCCGCGGGCGTGGGTACGCTGCTCGGTGTTTTTTTTGCCCCGCACACGGCCGGCGTCTGGCCGCTTTCGATCTACGGCGCGGTGGCGGCCGCCTTCGCCGCCGGCTGCTTTGCTAGCCCGCCCAGGCGCATGTTCTGGCCCCTGGTCTGGCTGTGGAGCCTCGCCTCGCTGGCCTACTACGTCGGCCGCGCGTATTACGTGGCGGCCATCCCTGCCCGCACCATCCTGTGGGGCACCGCCGTCGATTGGCTGGCTGTACTGCTGCTTGCCACGCCGCTGCGGAGTTGGATCGTCGGCTGGCTACGCAGCCCCAACCTGTCGCGTGTCGCACTTGGCTTGTTTCTTGGGACGGCGGTTGCTTTCGGCATCGCTCACTGCTGCCTCTGCGCGGTCTCGTTCTATCTCTTCAACTGGCCGGAGCCCGTCTGGATCCTGCTCATCCCGCTCATCCCCATCGAGTTCGTCTTTCGCTCGCTGATCGGCACTGTCGTCGGCGTCGGTGTGCTCTCCGGCCTGCGGGCCATCGGGCTGGTCAAGCCGGCCCACGCCACATACTAGGACCACGCCCCAACCGCTCATGACCGCCACTGGCTCGGATACCTTAGCGACGAAGGCAGCCGCAGACGATGTCGCCGTGCTGGAGCAGGTTTCGTATCGCTATCCAACCGGCACAAGCTGCGTGCTGCGCGATGTCTCGCTGCGCATCCGCCGCGGCGAGTTCCTGGGCCTAGTCGGTGCTACCGGGGCCGGCAAATCGACGCTGTGCATGGCGCTAAACGGCATCGTGCCGCAGTTTTACGGCGGACGTTTCTGGGGCCGCGTGCTGATCGATGGCGTCGACACCGTAGAGCAGCCGATCGCACAGCTTGCCCACCATGTCGGCCAGGTCTTCGAAGATCCCGAGACGCAGCTTATCGCCACTTCCGTCGAAAACGAGGTCGCCTTCGCCCTCGAAAACCTCCGCGTGCCGCGCGACGAGATGCGTCTGCGGATCAGCGAAGTGCTAGAGCTGGTGCGACTTTCGCATGTGCGCAAGAAAGCGCCCCAGGATCTCTCGGGCGGCCAAAAGCAGCGCCTGGCGATCGCCGCCGCCATCGCCACCCGCCCCAAGCTCCTCGTCCTCGACGAACCCACCTCGCAGCTCGATCCGGTCGGTGCCTTCGAGATCTTCGCCACGGTGCGTGAGCTCAACCGCAAGCTGGGCATGACTGTGGTGCTGGTCAGCCATGCCGCCGAAGAGCTCGCCGAGTGCGCCGATCGCATCGCCCTGCTGGCCGAAGGTCAGCTCCTTACCGTCGGGACGCCCGGTCAGGTCTACGGTGATGTCGAGCGCTTGCTGGCGCAGCAGGTGCGGCCGCCGCAGGTCACAGCGACGTTTCACTTGCTGCGCGGTGCCGACCGCGAGCCGGGCCCACTGCCGACCCGCTTAGCCGAAGCCAACAAGCTCATACCGTCGCTGCAGCCGCGACTTGCCGAGGTCAGCGCGCTGCCAACTCCCCCCTCGAGAGCAACGGCGCGGCCGCTCCTGACGGCTGAGAATGTGCACCACACGTACGCCGATGGCACCGCCGCCTTAAAAGGCGTCTCGCTGTCGATCCGCGAAGGCGAGTACGTCGTCATCGTCGGTCAAAACGGCGCCGGCAAGAGCACTCTCGTGCGCCTGTTTATGAAGCTGCTGTCGCCCACCGCCGGCCACCTGCGCGCGGGCGATCAAGATCTGGCCGCTCTGTCGGTCAGCGATCTTGCGCGCCGCATCGGCTATGTCGCGCAGAATCCAGATCATCAGATCTTCTGCGCCACCGTCGAGGAGGAGGTGGCCTTTGCCCTGCGTCACCTCGGTCACGGGCGCGACGAGATTGAAGCGCGTACCAGCGAGAGCCTGCGCGCCATGGGCCTGCTGTCCGCGCGACGCCTGCATCCCCTGTCGCTGCCCAAGGGCGATCGAGCGCGCGTCGTGGTCGCCGCGGTCTTGGCCATGCAGCCCGAGGCGCTGATCTTCGACGAGCCCACGACGGGACAAGACTACCGCGGGGCGCGCTACATCCTCGATCTGACCCGCAGCCTGCACCAGGCCGGCAAGACCGTGGTGGTCATCACTCATCACCTGTACCTGATGCCCGACTACGCCGAGCGCGTCGTGGTCATGGGCAGCGGCACCGTGCTGCTCGATGCGCCGATCCGCACCGCCTTCCACAGCATCGAGGTGCTGCGCCGGACCTTCCTCGCGCCGCCGCAAGCGGTCCTGCTCGCACGCGAGCTTGATGCCCAGCTCAAGCGTGGCCCGCAGCTGCTGACACCGCAGGAGATCGCGGCCCACTACCAGCCGATCCCAGCCCACAGCGAGGGTGGAAGATGAGCTCCAGCCCCCTTTCCCAGCTGGCGCAGGACTCGCCGTTTTCGCGCGTCGATGTGCGCGCCAAGCTGATCCTGGTCGGCAGCGTCACCGGCATCACCTTGGTCTGGGATCGCCCGATTTATCAGCTTGGACTCGCATTCGCAGTTTTCTTATTATGCGCAATTGGCCGAGTCGGCGGCTCCTACCTTTTATCACTATTTAGAATCATGATTCCGTTTTATATTATATTGCTAATTACGCATGGCTTTTTTAATACTGAGTACGTGCGCAAGCTCACCGGGCGCGAGGCCCTGACCCCGCTGTGGCAGGTGCCAGCGGGCGTGCCGCTGCTTGGCGGCATTCGCCTGACGGTCGAGGGAACCTTGTTCGGGCTAAACGCCAGCCTCAAGACCGTCGTGCTGACGCTGCTCGCACCGCTCTTGATCTTTACTACCAGCGTCGACAGCTTGATCGCAGGACTAGTGCGGGCGCGGGTGCCGTACAAGCTGGCCTTCATCATCTCGGCGACGCTGCGCTTCTTTCCGATGCTGATGGCCGATGTGCGGTCGATCATCGATGCTCAGCGCATGCGCGGCCTGGCGGTCGAGCGCATGTCGCTGCCCGGCCGGATACGCGTGTATGCCCGACTCGCGGTACCGCTCATCCTGGGGGCGATGACAAAATCACAGCAGCTAGAGGTCGTGTTGCAGGCGAAGGCCTTTTCTGGCAGCCGCGATCGCACCTATCTCCACGACGCAAAGCTACAACCGAGTGATTACGGCATTATCGTCGTATCTTTATTTTTATTGATTGCCGCGGTAGGTGTGTACGTGGGATTTGGCTGGGGTCGCTTTACCGGCACGCTATAACGCGTGGCTGAGCTGAGCGTCCACGCCCAGGGCGGGCTCGGCGTCGAGGTTGATACCGAGCTCACGGCGCTGGGCCCGCAGGCGCTCGACTTCTTGCGGAAAGCGGCTCTGAAAGCTGCGCATCAGGCCATCGACGCGGCGAAAGCTCAGGCTGCAGCCGGACATGCCGGGCAGGCGTCCCATGATGCGATCGTTGTGGCGAAGCTCGTCGCGACCGCGCTGACTATCGAGCAGCATCCAGGCGATAAAGGCCAGATCGTCGCTGTCGCCGCCAACCCCGATGCCAACTGGCGACCAGAGCTGCTCCAGGCCCAGGCGAGCGAGCACCTGCCCAAGCGGATGTCGCATGCGCCGCTCGGCCTGGTGAAAATAGAACGCCTGATGACGGCGCTCGTCCTTGGCCATGCGCAAAAGGAGCTTGGCCAGCTCCTTGTTGCGCGTGTACTGCGAGAGCTGGACGTAGGCCATCGCCGCCATCATCTCGTCGATGGCGCCCCAGGCCATATGTACGGCGGCAAAGTGGGGCGTAAGGTGCGGCAGGCTCAGCGTGAACATCGCCTCTAGCCCCTCGACCCAGCTCGCCGACTCCGCGACCTTGGTGTACTGCCCCGCCGACGGCGCGCGGCCACACCCCGCCAGGAAGCGATCAATGGCGCGACCGTGGTTGAACTCTTCGTAGACCCAGCAGGACATAAAGGCTGCGATCTCGGGATCGCGGGCCGTGTGCCCGGCCAGCAGGTCGCGCATATAGATGATGGTATGGCTCTCGGTGTCGGCCATGTAGCGCAGCACCCGTGCCTCATCGTCGCTGACGCCGACACGCGCTACATAGTCCCAGTCGATGTCGCTGGTATCGACCGCTTTGGACAGGCTAACGAAACGCTCAATCGAAAATGACATGTTTGGCTCCCAAGTTGGTCCGTAGGCGGCGTCGCACCCTATGGCTTGCGCGGTGACAGAGCGGCGGGGTCTCAGCCCTGCTCGATCGATGCACCGCAGCACTCGCGCGTCGTAGTCAGTACGCCGCGCCGGCGTCGCCAGTTCCCCGCGGCTATTTCATCACCGACGGGAGAGCGATTCAATTCTCTCGCAGGCGATGGGACGGCTGGGCCATTCACCGCTTGCGCCATTGGCCTGCTGGGCCGCCTTAGGTCGTATCCAGCGTCAGCCCCAGCAGCCCGCACCGGGTTCGAACCGTGCGAAGCCGCACAGTGCTAGCGGCCAGTCACGGTCGCAGCCTAGTGGAGTAGCAACCACAGCGCGATGAGGACGACCAGCGCGGCGATGCCGATGGCCCAAGCGAACTGGCGTGAGTGCTGGGCCTCTATCTCCGCTGAGGTGGCGGGCAACATCGCCCGTTCAGAGGCCGCTGGGCTCGGCGGCTCCACCGCAGAGGTCCGCGCACCGCCGGTCCGCGATAACGCGGAGCCCGTGCCGCCCGCGCCCACGGGTGAGGAGGCCGGCGCAAGCAGCGGCGTGACACTAGCTGGTGGCGAGTTCGCCCCCGAGGCCGGCGATTGCCGGGACGCTGGCTCAGGGCTGCGCGACGGCACCGCTTCGACCTCGCTAGCTCGGGTGCTCGCAGGCAGAGAACTGGCCACTTGTCCGGTGGCGGCCAGCGGATCGATGGGCTCCGGCACCGCTGCGCTGACCGCCAGCGGCCCAGCTGGCTTCCGTGGCTGTTCGGCAGGCGGGTGCGGCATCGAGACGACCAGGCGCCCCGAGCTCTGCGAAGCATAGTCGGCGATCGGCAGCGCTCCGAGATCAGCGGTGGGTTCAAGCAGCGCATGCTCGCCGCTGGTGCTCGGCGCTCCCAGGGCTGGGTGGCTGCTATGGCCCGCCGGCACAACCAAGAAATCGCTGGGCGGTGGCAGGGCTGGAATCTTGAGGCTGGCGGCCGAGATACGCCGGCGCGACTGCGCCAAGGTCTC
Organism: uncultured Myxococcales bacterium; assembly: GCA_964628555.1. Lineage (GTDB taxonomy): Bacteria > Myxococcota_A > Polyangia > Palsa-1104 > JAEUJZ01 > JAEUJZ01. The sequence continues at coordinate 9,108 of CAZVMD010000004.1, forward strand.
GACACGTCGCGGGCCCGACTCGGACTCGAATAGGTCGCGAAACGACACCGCCTGCAGCTCGCCAGAGATACTCGATCGCGGCGGCGGCTCCTCGCTGAAGGGCTCAGGGGGAGCCGGCAAAGAGGCCATGGGTCCGCTCATCCGCGAGGGTAGCGGTACGCGGCTCAGGGCCGCTTGCGCCTCGAGCGCTGGATCGCTCGCTGGCGGTGCTACCGGCATCTCATCGGTCGAGCTGTGGCTCGCTCCTGGATCGGTGCGGCTGAGCGATGCCAATGCGGTCGCGCTGACTTCCGTGGCAATCGGCGGGACGGCGACGGCAAGCGCGCGCAGCATGTCGTCAGCGGTGGCAAACGCATCGCGCCCGCCTTCCGAGAGCCCGCGGACGATGAACTCCCACAGCGCCGGCTCAATGCCAGTTGGAATGGTGCGCTCTCGCAGAGCCGTCGGCGCCCCGCTGGGCGGCTCACCGACCACTAGCTCGTAGAGCAGCGCAGCCACCGCACGCAGATCGGCGCGTGTGCTGGCGCGAATCGTCTGCCCCAGCGAGAGCGCCCGCAGCCCCCGCAGGCGAACTGCCGCAGCCCGGGCCCGCCCAGCCAGAATCTCATCTTCATGCAGCAGAAAGACGTGATGGGCCCGCAGGCCCTGATGGGCCAGCCCAGCACGGTGCGCAGCGACCAAGGCAGCCAGGAGCTGGCGGCCAATCTGACTCGCCGCCCGCCCCGAGAGCGGCAGCTGTCCTGTCCGCTGCCACTCCTCGATCAGATCACCAAGCGGCCGCGCCGTCCCCAGCTCCGTAACCAGATAGGCCAGCCCATGCTCATCGATGCCGGTCTCGAACAAGCGCAGCAGGTTCGGCTGGTCCAGCGCGTGCAGCGCCTGGGCCTCGGCCTGGAGCAAGCGCACGGCTCCATCATCGTCGCGGGCGCTGGCCGGCGGCATTCCGAAGCCTTCGCGATCCGCCCCGATTTCGGCATCCTCAGCACCATGTAGGTGCGGCGGGCGCACAACGTCAATCGCGACCCGCTCGCCGGTGTGCAGGTGGTACGCAGCGCAGGTCGCTCCCCCCGGCCGCCCAGCAATCACCCCCTCGATCCGCCAGACCTGGTGAATGGTCTCAGGCCACAGTCGAGCGTGGTCGATCTCGCACTCCGGCGCATCGGGGGGATAGCTGATCCCACACTCGAAGCAGCGCTGGCGTTCATGGGTAAGGGGGCGATCTGACACGGAAAACCTGAAAGGGCTTCATCACTTTAGCACGAGTCCCGGCGGTCGCGCTGCGGCGGCGCCTGACATCGCCAGATATCGCGCAGTCGGGAGGCGGCGAGTAAGTCCGCATCGCGGCGTGCAGATTAGAGCATTGGCGGGTTCATAGATTGGGCAGCCCGGCGCCGCCTGTTCGATGCGCAGCACTTGGCCGGACTGCGCGAAGCCAGAACGGCCAGATCTGCCAGCGTCGGTGCAGGGCCTAGGTGGGATACGCTGTCCGAGTCTCCGGCACAGGAGCGCGAAACCGGAGCTGCCGGCCCCCAACCCCCCGCTGTGCGTAGTCCAGGCCCCCGTATCACGATGCTAGTGACTCAGGCCGTGGCATCCGATAGACTGCCGGCATCCTGACAGTCACTCTTCCTGGGGGCCAGACAACGCCGGACTCCAGGGGTGAGCCCACGATTCAGCCCTAATGAGGGGATCATGTCGAAGAACACACTGACGATTACCGACAACCGCACCGGAAAGACCTACGAGCTGCCGATCGCTGACGGCACTATCCGCACCGCTGACCTGCGCCAGATCAAGACGGGCGATGATGACTTTGGCCTGATGGGCTATGACCCGGCGTTTCTGAACACCGCGTCTTGCCGCTCGGCGATCACGATGATCGACGGCGACAAAGGCATCCTGCGCTACCGCGGCTACCCCATCGAGCAGCTGGCTGAAAAGTCGAGCTACCTCGAGTGCGCCTATCTGCTTTTGCACGGTGAGCTGCCGACCGAAGCCCAGCTTAAGGTCTGGATTGACACGATCACGACGCACACCTTCGTGCACGAGAACGTCAAGAGCTTCATCCAGGGCTTCCGCTACGACGCGCACCCGATGGGTGTGTTCCTGTCGACGATTGGCGCTCTGTCGACATTTTACCCCGAGGCCAAGAAGGTCCGCGACAAGCAGGTCCGCATGCAGAACGTCGTGCGCCTCATCGCCAAGGTGCCGACCATCGCGGCGATGTCGTACCGCCACAGCATGGGCTTCCCGTTTGTCTATCCCGACAACGACCTGTCGTTCGCCGGCAACTTCCTGGCGATGATTCGCAAGATGGCCGAGCCGCGCTACAAGCCAAACAAGGTCCTGGAGCGCGCTCTCGACGTGCTGTTCATCCTGCACGCCGATCACGAGCAGAACTGCTCCACCTCGACCATGCGGGCGGCGGGTAGCTCTGAGGTCGATCCGTACTCAGCGGTGGCGGCAGCCTCGGCCGCGCTGTACGGCCCGCTGCATGGTGGCGCCAACGAAGCGGTGCTGCGCATGCTGACCGAGATCGGCAGCATCAACCACGTCCCGGCCTTCGTGAAGGAAGTGAAAGAGGGCAAGGGCGAAAAGAAGCTGATGGGCTTCGGCCATCGCGTGTACAAGAACTACGATCCCCGCGCCAAGGTCATCAAGCGCCTGGCCGAGGAGGTCTTCGAGGTCACCGGCCGCAACCCGCTGCTGGATATCGCCATCGAGCTCGAACGCATCGCGCTGCAGGATGACTACTTCATCAAGCGCAAGCTCTACCCGAACGTCGACTTCTACTCGGGCTTGATCTACCAGGCGATGGGCTTCCCGACGGACTTCTTCACCGTCCTGTTCGCCATCCCGCGCACCTCGGGCTGGCTGGCTCAGTGGTGCGAGATGCTCGACGACAGCGAGCAGAAGATCGCCCGGCCGCGTCAGGTCTACACAGGCCACGACAAGCGCGATGTGCCGGCCAGCCACCACAACCCGTTCGAGCTCGAGCGCTCACGCTAGCCGGACGTCCCTCGCTTCCCTTCCCCCCCCGCCTCGCTCCCTCTCGCAACACTCCAGCGTCAACCAAAGCCCACCCGACCGGGTGGGCCTGTCGATGCGACTTGCGGCCTATAGCCCTTCGAGCTTGCCCATCCGCGGATCGATGCCGGCGAATGGTCGCACGTCCGGCGTCACCCGCACCTGCGTCGAGTACTTGTGCGGCACGGCGATGTCGCTGGGGAACGCGAGCTCAATGAAGAAGGCGGTAAAGCCGGCTGGCGGACGAGCCACCTTGGCGACGTAGACGCCACCGCCCTGATCGGTAAGCGGCGTGCTCGTCCACGTGCGGCCGATGGTCTCTAGGCGATAGTCGCGCGCCGAGCGGTTGGTGGCCTGCCAGAGCAGGACTTCTTTGGGAGCGGTCACCGTCTGAACGCGGATGGTGTCCTCGCCTTCGAAGGTCCAGCTATAGCGCGGACGCTCGCGACCCCGGCGCAGGCCATCGGTAAACGCCGCGATCCCTTCCAGAAAGTCGCTGCCGCGCAGCGAGTGGTCGGCGTTCTGCACGTAGCGCAGCATCTTTTCACCCTGCAGATCGGCGAGATAGTTCTGCGAGCCATCTGGCAGGAAGAACTGATCGTTCGTCGCATTGACGATGTACTTCGGCATCTTCAGGCTGTCGCGAAAGAAGTACGGGTCTTCGTTCTGCAACAGCGTGTTCATCTCCTTGCTGCCGATGCGCTCGGTGATGTGGTTGTAGTAGTAGTCGTAGAGGCTCAGGGCCCAGAAGCCGTAGCTCTCGATGTGCTGGGTCATGAACTTGTTGACGTTGAGCACATCGATGACGATCGGCACACAGCCCACGACGCGCGGGTCGACGGCCGCGGTCAGCCAGGTGGTCCAGCCGCGCTTCGAAGCCCCCATCACGACGAACGAGTCGAGCGGCAGACTGCCACCGTCCGTGCTGTACAGGAACTCGCGCGCTGCATCCATGGCGCGCACGGCGCTCTTGACCATTGGGAAGCGAACACTCCAGTTCGGATCGCCGGTCTTCATGGCCTGCAGCCATGAGAAGGCCACGATGCCGTCCTCGGTGTGTGGCATGTTGTCGTGGTTGGCAAACGTCAGCGGCTGATTGGGCACCTGCTTGAGCTCAATCACCGGTGCATGCACCAGCCTGGCCAGTGCCAGTGACGTATCGGACGGCGTAGTTGGCGGTGTGCCGTTGTTGCTGCCGCCGGAGATGTAAAGGATGCTGGGCCCAGGCAGGCGCGCGATCGGCACGGTGATGATCAGATCGTGCTTCCACACCGTGCGATCGACCTCGCTGGCGCTGCGCCACGACTGCGAGGTCATGTCGATGAAGTAAGTGGTGTAGTCGGTGCCCTTGAGCGTGGCGCGAAGCTTCGAGGAGAAGGCCGGATCCGGCTGCGCCACGTACTTGGCCAAGGCCGACAGCTCGGTCGTCGGCGGTGGCACTTCATCGTGCGAGTGGGAGTGGTGATGCTCGGCGGGCGGGTCGCAAGCTGGCGCCCCCAGCACCAGCGCAGCCAGAAGCACCGACTGCGTAAACAGCTGTCCGACACCAAAGAGCCCATGGGACAAGAGCGATCTGCGCGTCATGTAGACCTCACCTGGTTCATGCTGCGGTACGTCAGAAAATCCCTCTTGAGACAGTACAGTGACGACCGCCCAGCGTCTACCGGCAGCGCAGCCCCCCTAGCGCAGACTTGGGACTGGCGGCAGCGCGAAGGGCAGCGCGGGCAGCATGCCCGGGGACAGCTTGTTCGCTTGCGGGTCAGCGGCCCCATATAGCCACTGATAGGTCAGATAACTCGACAGCACCCGCTTGGTGTAACCGCGCGTCTCGTCGTAGGGAATCGACTCGACAAATAGATCGACCTGCCCAAGCGCCGGCTGGCCGGCAATCTGCGCAATGCCACCCGGGGCAAGCGCCGCCTTCAGCCAGCGCACCACAGCCCCCTCGCCCGCGTTGTAGCTCGGGACGGTCAGGGCAGGATTTTCACCCCACAGAGCATAAATGTACGAGAGGAAGCGCCCGCCCACCGCCACATTGATCGCCGGATCGCGCAGCGACTGCGGATCGAAAGGCAGACCGCCGGCAAAGCGCTTGGCTGTCGGCTGGATCATCTGCGTCAGACCGACGGCATTGGCAAACGACTCGGTGCGCGGATCGAAGGCCGACTCTTCGCGGACGATGGCTAGCTGTAGCCGGTCGGGATAGTTGTTCTGCTGCGCGCTGGCGGCGATCAGGTCGGCAAAGCCCCGGGGATAAGCCAGCAGCCACTGCTTGCGCCAGGCCCCCAAGGGATAGTGACGCTGCCACTCGGTCAGCACGTAGCGCGGGACAAAGTGCGACAGGTGCCAGGCTCCGGCGCGATCAAACAGCACCGCCGCCAGCCACAGCATCTCTTGCCGCTCGGGACTCAGGTCGCGCGCCACGCGCTCCTCAGGGACGGCGATGCCGATGGACTGAAACTCGCGCCGCGCTTCGCTGCCCAGCCCCAGCCGCAACAGCTCAACACCGCGCAGAAACGCCGGGTGAGCAAACAGGGCTCGCGGCGCAAAGCTGAAGCGATCCCCGGCAAGCTCGGCCCCGCTGCCCACAAGCTCGCGGAACAGCGGCTGACTCTCCGTCGGAAAGCTGGCCTGAAGGCGCGACAGCGCGAGCAGCGTGTAAAACGAAAGTGGGTACTCGCGCGCGGCCCGCTCATAGTGCTTCTGCGCGCTCAAGCGATCGCTCTGCAGCTCAGCCACGCGTCCCAGCCAGTACAGGGTGCGGCCCTCCTGATCCCAGCCGGTCTCGCGCGGGATCTTGGCCAGCGACTGCCCAAGGAAGCTCTGCGCCGCCGCCAGATCGCCCCGTCGTAGCGCGCGCAGCGCCAAGCGCCACAGCGCCTCGGCCCGCTTGTCGCCCTGCGGATAGCGGTCGGGAAGATCAGCCAGCAGCGCCGTCAGCTTGCCCTCGTAGTCGGGGCAGGCGTCGGCGTTGCAGGTCTTCTTGGCGCCCTCCTTGGCCAGGCGGTCGATGAGCTCGGCGTACATCTCGGCCTGACGCAGGCGACAGTCGTCGGCGTAGCTGTGCCCTGGGTAGGTTGCCTCAGCGACGGAAAATAAGTCGGCAGCCTTCTGGTACTCACCACCATTGCCGTAGCCGCGCGCCCCCTGATACAGCGCCTTCATGTGCAGGTCTTCGTTCTTGGCAGCCGAGGGTGCGCAGGCGTTCACCGCTTCATCGAAGAGCGCCGCCGAGCGCTTGCGCTGACGCTGCTTGAACACGCTCTGCGCCAGGTTGTAGCGCGCTACGCAGCGCTGAGCATCGTCGATGTCCGGCTGCTCCAGCGCCCAGCGATAGGCCGCCTCGCTCTCGGCATTGCGCATGTGATCGAACAGCACCTGCGCCCGCAGCAAGAGCTCGGCCGCGGTAAACGGTGCAACACGCGGTGCGCTGCTACTTGCCGCCGGTGACGCGACCTGATCAAAGCGCTTGGCCGCCAGGCCTCCCACCGCTTCATGCGGGGCTTCGATATACAGCCGACGCCAGATCTGCAGCGCCTCGGCGGTGCGCCCCAGTGCATCCAAGAGCTCCGCTTGATGCTGCGCCGCTTCCCAGCGGTGGCTATGCGGGCAGACGGCGACAAACGATCGATAGGCGGCGACGGCGCGGGTGCGCGTGGGCTCGTCCGTGCCACTCTGGCGCAGTGCTTCGCCAACCAGAAAGCGCGCCTCGCAGTCCAGCACCGAGTCGGCCGGGACGCTCTGCGCGCGCTGCAGCGCGAGCGCCGGCTTCTGCGAAAGGAGGTAGGCGCGAGCGCCAAACAGCGCGTGGTACGTACGCAGCAGCGGATAGCTGCTGGCCAGCGCATCGAAGTGGGCTGCCGCTCGCAGCGACAGCGCCACGGACTCGGGTGCAGCGGGAGCGGTCTGCGCGGTCCGCAGCTGCGCGAGCGCCAACAGAAAGCGGGCATGCACGTCTTTGGCCACCTCCGCTTGCTGCGACAGCTCGGAAAGCATCCGTGCCGCTCCCGCTGCGTCGCCGCTACGCAAGCGCTCGGAGGCCTGAGCAAGCGGCCCAGAGGCAAACATCGGCTGCAGGCTAGCCGGATCAAACGCGGCCACCGCGGCACCGCTAGCTGGCAGCGGCTGAGCCTTCACCGGCTCCTCGCGATACACGACATCTTCCGCCCCGCCGACCCCAGCCGGCCAGGCCAAGGCCACAAGACACAACCCCAGCGATACTCGACGCATGGGCAGAGGCTATCAGCCAGCCTGCCGCGAAGCTACTCGCTCGACAGGGGGCCGTCCAATAGCACAGGGGTCGCACTCTTTTGCGGTCCGCCCGCTGCGGCGGCCCAGAGCTTGTCCCAGCGCGCCTGTGCTTCGACCGATAGCGAGGTGATCCGCAAGACAGCCGTCGGCTTGCTCGGTGACACCTCAAGCACCTTGGCGTAGATATCGCCGGGCGACAGCTCCCCGCCGCTGACCTCAAGCCGGAGCTGCAGGTTGGCCAGCGCCTGTAGCTCCGTCGCGCCAGCCGCAAGCTCAAGCTCCATGCTGTGTGCACTCAGCGCAAGCACGCTGGCCGAGCTCAAGAGCTCACCGACTTGCTTGTCGCGCAGCACCGCGTAGCGAACGCGCAGGGACTCAGCCGGCGGCCGACGCGCTTCGTCCGTCTTCACCAGCTCCACTTCGTAGGGGACACCAACGGCAAGCGCCTCGTAGATGGTCAGCGTTCCCTTGACGCCCTTGGGCGTGATGACCTGGCTCTTTCCGACCTGCAGGCTGGGGCCGCAGCGCTCGCGCGTGCTCTCCGAGATCAGGACCTGCCCGCCGACCGTGCATGACTCAATGCGCGAAGTGAGGTTGATGGCCGCGCCGACCACGCCGTACTTGGCGCGCATCTCCGAGCCGATGTTGCCGACCACGAGCTCGCCGCTGTGAATGCCAATACCCATCTCTACCGCCGGCAGGCTGTGCTCGCGATTCCAGCGATTAACGTCCTGCATGGCATTTAGCATGTCGATGGCGCAGGCCACCGCGCGCAGCTCATCGTCGCTGTGCGGCAGCGGAGCGCCGAAGAACACCAGGATGGCATCGCCGATGAACTCGTCGATCGTGCCGCCGTAGCGAGTGATGATCGCGGTCATCGTCTCGAGATAGTGGTTAAGCAGAGCCACGACTGACTCGGGCTCCATGGCGCCACACATGCTGGTAAAGCCGCGCAGATCGGTCATCAGAATCGTCACCTGACGCCGCTGCCCGCCAAGCCGCAGACCATCTGGGGAATCCAGGATCTGCTGCACCACTTGATCGGTGAGATAGCGTCCGAACGTTCGACGGACGAACTCACGCCCGGCTTCAGCGCTGGCCCGGGCTTGGGCCTCGGCGCGCAGGCTCAAAAAGACGCAGAGCGAGTAGGAGATGATCAGCCCACTGGCTGGCGCCACCATCGGGATATACAGGCCAGCCGTGAAGCTGAGAAACGTGGCAAGCAGCAGGCTCAGCCCAAGCAGCGCGGCCAAGAAGGCCCCAACTGAGGCCGAAAAGATCGATCCCGAAAGCGCCGCCAGAGTGGCGCAGGCCGCCGTCTCGCTCAGCCGCAGCCACAGCGGCGCCGTCGCAAAGAAGTCACCGCGCAGGATGTTCGACAGCATGGTGGCGTGGTGCTCGACCCCAGGAAAGCCGCCGAGCGGGCCATTGTGGACATCCGCCGCGGCCAGCGCGGTCGAGCCTAAAAGGACGTGCCGATCGCGGAGTAGATCCGGTCCCGTGCCAATTGGCTCGACGCTGCCGGCCCGCGTCTGGAAGCGCAGGCGTTCCTCATCAAGTACTTCAAACTGTGAACTTTCGTCCGGGGCCGACGCAGCAGCTGGCGCGCCGGCCGGCGCTGCGCCATCCCGTGTGCGAATCGCAAGCTCTTCCACCAGCCCAGGCTCTTCGGCGTAGCGCGCCACGCCCGAGATCCCGGCAGCGCGTCGCAGAAGCGCTGGGTCCAGCGTGGCCACGGCCTGTGGCCTGCCGTCTACCGTCAGCTTGCTCTGCTCAGTCAGCAGGAACTTCTGATCCTCGCCCATCGGGCTACCCTGCAAGGTCACCGCGATGTCGAAGTTTAGGAGGCTCTGCAGCGACAGATACAGCAGCGGTCCGTTTCGATTGCTATGCCGCCCTTGGTAGCGCACCAGTGTGCGGCCCAGCTCATCGATGGGGATGCGCCGCTTGCCGCCCAAGTCGATGTGCGAGCCGGGAAAGACTCGCACCTGCGACAGCGGCACCCCCAGGTCATCAGCGGCTAAGCGCAGCGAGAGCGAAGGAAACAGCTGCTCCCCCAGGCGGGCCACGGTCAGCGAGTGCCGCAGCAGGTCATCGCCATCCAAAAGGACATTGGCCATCGCCAGGCCCTTGGCTTCCGCCGCGATCGTGATCACCGGCAGCAGCGGCAGCAGCGGCCGGCGACTGATCTGCGAAAAATCTGGCAGCGCCTGCGCTGACTCGTGCCAGGGCAGCAGGTTGCTCGCCAGCACCTCTCGCTGCTTGGGCGGGGGCGGGGCGCGCTGGGCCAGCGACTCTGGGCTGAGCAGCAGCGTGTAGTACACGCGGTGCAGGCCCGCAGTGGCCCGGGCGATCGCCAAGTCTTGCTCGGGGTGCTCGCGGCTCGCCTCGATGATCGCGACGTCGAAGGACAGCGAGCGAACGCGGGCCCGCGTCATCAGCGAGATCAGCCGGGCATAGGCGGAGCGCGGCAGCGGCCAGCCCAGCGCGGCGATTGTCTCATCATCGATGCCGACCACCACGACTTCGCTGAGCCTGGGGGAGGAGGACCTCTGCGTCAGTAGCTCGGCTTCGCTGCGCAGTGGAAAGCGCAGCCCGAACCAGCGGTCGAGGATATTTGCTTCAAGACCCTGCTCGATCGGCGTCAGCTCGACCAGGCCGTTGCAGAGCAGGCCGATGCCCGCGCCCACCAGCAGCGCCCGCCCCCAAACGGCATAGCGTGCCGGAAGCAGGGCAGCGAAGCGGTCCTCGACGGCCCGCAGCCAGCCCAGCGTCCCCTGGATACCCGCGTGCAGGCTGCGACGTAGCTGCCACCCCGCAGCGATCAGCAAGCCGAGGATGATCGGCCCCTGCAGGAGAGTCAGAACAGCGCCCCCCAGCGCTGGAAATCGACGAGCAATCCAAGCCGGCGTAGTGCTCCGCAGCAGCCAGGCACAAAGGGCCAAAGCCAGGCAGAGGCTCCCAAGCAGCCAGCTTCTCCGCGCCGGCTGGCGCTCTGACTTAGGGGGCGACATCGAAGGCGTAGACCTTGGACGGCGGACCGAAGAATCCAGCTGCACTGCCGGCCGAGACGCGCCAGAACCACTTGCCAGGAGCCAGTGGCTCGGTCAGGACCAGGCTGGTGGCCGAGACCTGGCGCTGCTGCGCCGTGTCCAGAAAGTCCGCATCGCGCGCGAGCTCGATGCGGTACTGCACCGCACCGAGGACCGGAAGAAAGCGCAGCTCGCGCGTTGCCGGCAGCGCTCCGCGCAGGGGTCCCTCGATGCGCGGCGCCAAAGGCAGCGGCTGCGGTGCCTGGACCTGACCTGTGCTGCTGACCTGAGCGCCCTGGCCCGCTGGGACAACCACCGGCGGTGCGCTGGGATCGGTGGCGCTTCCCAGCAAGACCACGCCGCTGAGCGTCTCCAGCTGAGTGGCTCCGGCCTCATCCTGACCAAAGCGCAGCTGCGTGCCGCGCACGGAAGCGACTGCAACCCGCGTGCTGGCTTCAAAGCTGGATCCGGCCCCAGCCTTGCGTACATCGGCTTCGATCTGGCCGCGCAGGACGTCGACTCGCACCGAGCGCTGCCCGGCCTCCCCGGCACTGGCATCGGCGAAGGCGACCTTAGCCATCTTGATCTGGGTGTTGTGCAGCAGACGAATGCCGCTGCCATCCCGCAGCTGCAGCAGGGCCTGTCCATCGCCCCCGGTCTCGATCAAGTCATCGGCCAGGATCGGCATCGCCGCTTCGCCGGGGCGCAGGGTCTTTTCATCGGCACCGATACGCACCGAGCCGTGCAGGTTCGACAGCCGCGCGACTACGTTCTCGGGAGCTCGCTCGCTGTAACGAAGAACGATGCCGCTGGTCTCACCTGCGGCCACACGGGCAGCGACCGCAAAGACACGGGTCCGCGGCAGCCCTGCGGCCACCAGGGCCTCAGCCACAGCACGCGCCGAAGCAAGTCCTTTGCCGTCGCCGCGCTCGCCGTCTGTGGCCCGAAACGAGACGGTGATCGCACGCACCAGGCGATTCCTTTCCACGGCCGCTGCGACCTCGGCCATGCAGCGCTTGCCAGGCTCGCTGGCAACGTACTCTGCACTCAGGGGCTGGGTCGTGCGGACCAGTCCCCCTTGCAGCGTTACCGCCCCACAGCTTCCACTGCCTTCGGCCCAGACCTGCTGCGGCCAGACCAGGCTCAAGCCCAGCCAGCACAGAGCTAGCAGTGCGTATCGCCAACCAAAGGCGCGCGTACAAGGCCGACTCTGGCGGCTCATTTTCCATCTCCCTGAATCACAAACTCGACTCGGCGGTTCTTGGCCCGCCCCTCGGCGGTGTCGTTGCTGCTACGAGGCTGGGTGGCGCCATAGCCACGGGCCTGCAGCCGCTCACCGGCAACGCCTTCGTGGATCAGAAAAGTGCGCACGGCTTCGGCGCGCTGCTGGGACAGCGCTAGGTTGCGAGACGTGTCCCCTGCCCCATCGGTATGACCCTGAACTTCGATCCGCACGCGCGGATGGGCCCGCAGGATGCGCCCCACTTCCCGCAGCAGCGGCAGCGAGCTCGCGGCGATGGTGGCTCGGCGTAGCTCGAACTGCACCTGCTGATTGACCTCGATGCGATCCCCAGCTGCTGAGACCGTGGCCTGCGGGGCTGGCAACACCGCGACGTCGGGGCAGCCATCCTCGTCTTCAACGCCGTTGATCGTCTCCGCTTCCAGCGGACAGCGGTCTTGGGCATCCGGGATGCCATCCTCGTCATTGTCAAGGTCGGGGCAGCCGTCATCATCTTCGAAGCCGTCGCGATCCTCGGGGCTAAGCGGACAGCGGTCTTCCTCGTCGGGTATACCGTCGGTGTCGCTGTCGGGCGCAGGCGCTGACGCCGCAGCCACCGCGGCTGGGCTCGATGCAGCGGCCGGGTTGGTCGATGAGGCGGCAGACAGGCTGGGACTAGACGCACTGCTGCTCACTGGGCTACCGGCTGGGCGCGGGGTCGCCGCGACGGCAGCCAGCGCACTTGTCGCCGCTGCTGCGCCGACGCCAGCTTTCGCCTGCGGCGCAAAGCGGGCAGCGCGAATCGAAAGCGGTGACTCGGGGCAGCCATCGTCATCGCGGAAGCCATTGCGGTCTTCCGGCTCATATGGACAGCGATCCTGCTCATCGCCAATGCCATCTCCATCTGCGTCGCCCTCCCGACCGATCGAGGAAGCAGCGGGCGGAGGTGCGATCGCTGTCGGCTTGCTCGACAAGGCGTCGACCGTTGCTGTCGGCTTCGGCGCTAGCCCGGGTTCGTCGGCAGCCAGGGCGCGGCGTGGCAGCACGATCGCCAAGCGAAGCAGCGCCCGCGCGTCCGGCGAGCCTGGCGTCGCAAAGTCGGACCCGACAGCCGCCCCAAGCTGCAGCCAGGGCCCTGCCTGGACCTGCGTGCTCAGCAGCAGCTGACCGCGCAGCGCATCGCCGGAGACAGCCGAGGGCTGCGTGACGCGGGCCAAGAAGCGTCCCTCCAGCGCCACGCCAAAGCACTCGCGCGGCGAGACATAGCCCAGCGCCGCTCCGAGCTGAACCTCGCTGCCAGCGACGATCGTGCGGCGGCCTTCGCCGATCTGGCCATCGCCGCGGACCAGAAAGCCGGCCTCGAAGCTCCAGCGCAGGCCGCGCGGCAGGGCGCCGGCCAACAGCACGCGCGGCAGACCGCGCAGGCCCAGATCGCCCTGGTGTTGCGCGTAAGCCGCGCCCAGCGGAAACCACATGTCCAGGCCAAGGCTCAGAGAGAACAGCCCGGCGTCCGGTCGGCCATACAGGGCGGCGCTCGCCCCCAGACGAGGATCGCCCAGCGTTGCGGCATCCATGGGCGCGATGCCAGCGCTGGCATCGGTGGTCCCGCGCTCAAGCAGCGTCAGCGGCAGGCTACCGCGCAGCTGCAGCCAGGACAGCGGAGAGCCGGCCAGATCCAGCGATCCCGCCAGCGCGTGCTCGACCACTGCTGGCAAGGCGCGTTCGCCGACGAAGAATCGCAAGGGTGCGTGGGCATAACCCAGGGTCAGCGCCACGGCCAGCTGGCGGCTCGGCGCATACCACGGTCGCTCGACGAGGAGCTGCGCGCCGCCGGCACTCGTCGGCTCGTAGCGTTCGAGTCGAAACCCGGCCGGGTTTGTCGCTGGCAGGCTCTGCGCCTGCGCCTGCGCGCGGGCGGTCAGAGCTAGCGGCAAGATCACCAGCACAGCGCGCAGTAGCAGCTGCGGGAAGGGGGAGGCCCATCGACGAGTCCGAATCGGAATTGGCGGCAAGAGCATAGGCAATCTCGCCGAGAATCTTATCGCGCGACGAAAGCCCCCCTCAATTGACAATTCGCACTGACATCGACGCACAAGCAGCCCGTCGTGGTCCTTGACCGCGTTGCGAGCGATGCCTGATCATAGCGGCCATGAGTCAAAATCCGCCTGCTGCGGCAGGGCCGGCTGGGGCGAACGGCACAGCTGAAGCCTCCGAGCCTGATCCACGCATCGGCGCCACCTTTGGCAAGTACACCATCGTGCGCCTCTTGGGTCAGGGCGGCATGGGCAAGGTGTACGAGGGAAATGACGTCGGCCTCAAGCGCAGCGTGGCGGTGAAGTTTCTGCCAGATGAGCTGCTCAAGAAGCCCGATGTCATCGAGCGCTTTATGCGCGAGGCCCAGGTAGCGGGTCGCCTGAACCACCCCAACATCATCGCCATCTACGACGTCGGCAAAGACGATCGCGGCTGCTACATGGTGATGGAGCTGCTCAGCCCCGCCTCGGCCTCGAATCGCGTCAAGAAGAAGGGGCCCTATCCGTGGATCGTCGCCACCCGCATCATCGCCGACTGCTGCGCGGCGCTAAAGGTGGCGCACGAGGCGGGCATCATCCATCGCGATATCAAGCCCGATAACATCCTGTTTTCCAGCAACGGCGTCGTAAAGCTGGTCGATTTTGGCTTGGTCAAGCTGGTGGAAGACGACCTCCACTTGACGCAGTCCGGCATGCTCTGCGGCACGCCGATGTACATGAGCCCCGAGCAGGCCAGCAACAAGCAGATGGACCTGCGCAGCGACATCTATTCGTTGGGCGTGACCTACTTCGCGCTGCTCACCGGCCGGGCCCCGTTCTCGGGCGAGGGCATTCCGCAGATCCTGCTCAGCCACCTCAAGGATCCGATCCCCGATCCACGCAGCATCGTGCCCGGAATTCCGGAGCCCGTGGTGCAGGTGCTGATGCACGCGACTGAGAAGGATCGCGAGACGCGCTACCAGAGCGCGGGCGACATGGCGCACGATCTGGAAGCGCTGCTGGCCGGCGCACCGCTGCGCAATGGCTCAGTGTTCGCGATGGAAGAAGCCGCCATGGGAGGCGGGCCGCCACCGCCGCCACCAAGCTCGCTGATGCGGACCACGCATGGCGGGGCGAATGTCAGCCAGATGGGCCTGTCGGGTGTGCGCTCGATGGCAGCGGCCGCCGCGGGTCAGGTCAGCGACGCGCAGACGCCCCGATCGCGACGCGGCTTCCTGTGGGCCAGCGGACTTGGCCTGGCCGGCTTGATCGGCGGCGGAGCGTTTTATCTGCGGCGCGATCGCTCAGACCAAGGGCGACCAGGCCCGCAGCCAGCCCTACGCCCGCCCCCAGCGAAGGTCTCGACCGAGGCGATCAAGGTCGGCATCCTGCACTCTTTGAGCGGGGCCTTGGCGGTGAGCGAGCGACCGCTGGCCGATGCCTCACAGCTTGCGGTCGAAGAGCTCAATGCCAAAGGTGGCGTGCTCGGGCGCTTCGTACAGGCCGTCTCGCTCGACGGCAAGTCAGAGGTCACAGCCAACTCGGCCTTCACCAAGGCGGCCGAGCGTCTGGTCGAGGCCGAAAAGGTCGCGGCGGTGTTTGGCGGCTACGGCTCAGCGGCACGCAAGCTGATCGTGCCCTACTTCGAAAAAGCCAACGCGCTGCTGTTCTACCCCGCCCCCTACGAGGGTCTGGAGGAGTCAGCGAGCGTCATCTACACCGGCTCAGCGCCGAACCAGCTGGCCATCCCGGCCATCAAGTGGTGCGCCACCGAGCTCAAAGCCAAGAACTTCTTCTTCGTCGGTACCGACGGTCTACGGGCCCATGCCATCGCGGCGATCATCTCTGACAATGTCAAAGACGCCGGTGGTCAGATGGTCGGTGATTACTTCGCGCTGGTCGGCGAGCTCGACTTCGCTGCCGTCGTCAAAAAGATCGAAAAGAGCAAGCCGCAGGTCATCCTCAACATGCTGGTGGGTGACTCGACGGTCGCTTTCTTCAAGGCGCTATCGGACAAAGAGATCTCGCCGCGCACGCTGCCAGTGTTGTCTTTTGCGCTCGGCGAAAACGAGCTGGCCCAGATGGGCAGCGCCACGCCTGCCGGCAACTACGTCGCCCGCACCCGCTTCCCGATGCAGTCCGGCAGCGAGGCCGACAGCTTTGTCGCCCGCTTCAAGAAAAAGTACGGCGCCCACCGTCCCGTCAGCGAAGTGATGGAGGCGGCGTACTACGGCGTCCACCTGTGGGCAGCAGCCGTCGAAAAGGTCGGCACCGAAGAAGCCGACAAGGTGCGAGCCGCGCTAAAAGAGCAAGAGTTCGCCGTCGCCGGAGCCCGTCTGCGCGTCGACCCCAGCAACCAGCATGTGTGGAAGCTGTTCCAGGTCGGCAAGATCCTCGCCGACAACTCGATCGAAGTGGTAAAGACCAACGAAGAGCCGCTGCCGCCCATCCCCTTCCCGCCTCCGCGCACGCGCGGCGAGTGGAACAGCTTTAGCTCCAAGCTCTATGAGCAGTGGGGCGAAAACTGGGCCAACCCTGCCCATCCCGGCGACAAGAAGAAGAAAAAGAAGAAAAAGGACGAGTGATCCCCGTGAGCCAGGATGCCGCGACCAGCGCTTCTAGCCCCGCGCGGCGCTTCGCCAAGATCCAGCCTCCTGTCGAGCGAATCGCCATGGTGGCCCGCTGGAAGCCGGTACACCTGGGCCACGCGGCGGTGCTGCGCGGGCTCTCCGATGCGGCGCGCCAGGTCATCATCGGCATTGGCAGCAGCAACAAGTACGACGCCCGCAATCCCTTCTCTGCAGCCGAGACCACGACGATGATCCGTCGCGTCCTGGCCGGTCGCAGCAACTACTCGGTGATCGAAGTTCCGGATCTGGGGAACGGCCCGAAGTGGCGGCTGATGGTGCGCGAGCTATGCGGGCCGCTCGATGCCTTTGTCACCGCCAATGACTACGTGCACGGGCTGATGGCGGAGTTCTATCCCATCGTCCATCCCGCCGCGCTCTTAGACCCTCGCGATCGCAGCCGCCTGACCGGCACGCAGGTGCGACGAGCCATGCTGGCCGGCGGCGATGACTGGCAAAGGCTGGTGCCGCGCTGCATCGCTGACTTTCTGATCGAAGAAAAGCTGGTAGACCGTTTCCGCCGCGAGTTTCCCGACAGCAAGCTGGGAGACTAGCGGCGCCATGCAAGGAGCCAAGGATGTACTCGTGGTCTGATGACATGTCTGACTGGCGTGCCCCCGACGCCTATAAGTACTCGGAAGAGACGAAGAAAGCGCGCGATGTCGAGGCAGAGCGCGCTGAGGCCGCGGGCCCGCGCACCTATACCAAGAAGCGCGAGCCGAACATGCAGATCGTCACGCCGAAGAAAGACATCGTGTCGCACTCGCCCAATCCGCTGATCGTGGCGGTCGATGTCACCGGCTCGATGCAGACCTGGCCGGCGGAGATCTTCGATCGCCTGCCGCTCTTCTTTAATACTCTGTCGTCGTATCGGCCGGATCTGGAGGTCAGCTTCATGGCCATCGGCGATGCCGGCTGTGACCAGTGGCCGCTGCAGGTCACCGACTTTGCCAAGGGCTTCGATCTGGAAGAGCGGCTCAAGGCGCTGGTCGGCGAGGGCGGCGGCGGCGACGAGCCCGAGAGCTATGGCCTGCTGGCCTATTACATTCGCCATCACGTGCGCGTGCCGCAGGCCGAGCGGCCGTTCCTGATCGTCTTTGGCGATGCGACGATGCACAAGCGCGTGCCGGGCAAGCAGGTCCGTCACTATCTCTCCGATGAGTCGGCGCAGGATGCCGATGCGATCACGCTGTGGCAGGAGGTCTCGCTCGACTGGAACACCTGGTTCCTGCGGCGGCCCTCGGGTCGGCCGGGCGACAAGGTCGAAAAGCAGTGGTCCGAAGCGATCGGCGAGCAGCAGGTCGTGCTGATGGAAGACGAGCAGCGGGCGGTCGATTACGCCATGGGCCTGGTCGCTCGGAGCTGGGGCTTCTTCGGCGACTTCCAGCAGAACATGCGAGCCCGCCAGACCGACGACAAGGTGAAAAATCTGGCCTCGAAGATTGAAGCCACCAAGCCGCGCCTTGTACGCTGCCCGAACTGCTCGGCCATGCTGCCGCCGACTGCCCGCGGACGCATTAGCTGCAGCTACTGCAAAGCGACCCTGGATGTCTGAGCCAGCCTTCCCCCCCAACCACTGCGACGTCCTTGTGATCGGCGCCGGACCGACCGGCCTGGCCATGGCCTGCGAAGCGCTGCGCCATGGCCTAAGCTGTCGCATCGTCGATGCCCAGGCCAGCTCGCAGGCTGCTGCCCAGGCGCAGATCCTGCACACGCGCACGCTGGAAGTGCTGGAGCAGCTTGGCGTCATTGACGACTTCCTCAAGGCTGGCCGCTCGCTGCATCTAGTCAGCATGTACACGCCGGATCTGCGCCGGCTGTTTCACTTTACCGTCGGTGAGTTCGACTCGGCCTATCCCTACATGCTGAGCCTGCCGCAGCACGAGACCGAGCGGATCCTCGGAGCCAAGCTGCGCAGCTATGGCGTCGAAGTGCAGCGGCCATTCTTCTGCGAAGAGCTGACGCAGGATGACGGCAGCGTGGTGGTCAGCGGGCGGCCTAGCCCGCAGGCTGAGCAGGAACACATCCGGGCCGCCTGGGTGGTCGGCTGTGACGGCGGCAACAGCTTTGTGCGCCAGGCGCTGAACATTCCCTGGCAGGGCAACACCTATCGTCAGCGAGTGCTGCAGGGCGATGTAAAGCTGAGCTGGCCGCTTTCGCACGCTCACGACGAGGTCTTCGGCTTCGCCTCCGAGCACGGCGCGATCGGCGTCTTCCCGCTGCCGGCCGAGGGGCGCTATCGCCTGCTGGCGCTGGAGGACGGGCTGGCCCCGACCATCGAGAACTTCCAGCATCTGCTCGATACGCGCGGCCCGACCGGGGCTCGGATCGAAGACGCGGCCTGGCTGCACGAGTACACGATTCATTGTCGCCTGGCGTCGGCCTTTCGGCGCGGTCGCGTGTTTCTGGCCGGTGATGCCGCGCATACGCTCAGCCCCTCGACGGCGCAGGGCATGAACCTCGGCATCCAAGATGCGTTCAACCTGGCCTGGAAGCTGGCGCTGGTGCAGCACGGGGTTGGCCGCGAGATCCTGCTCGACTCGTACGAGGCCGAGCGCATGCCGGTGGCGGCTGAGCTGCTTAAGACCTCGGATCTGGCGACGCGCGGACTGAGCGACCTGTTTTCCCTGCATAGCTCGCTGGCGCAGGGGCTGCGCAACTCGTTCCTTGAGCTCTTCGCCGAGCTGGGGCTAGTGCGGCGCTCGGTGTCGCGCAACCTGTCGATGCTCGACCTCGGCTACCCCAACAGCCCAATCGTCGGCCAGCACCACGCCAGCCGCCTAAGCGCACCGGATCCCGAGGCGCAGCCAGCGCAGCCCGAGCCCGAAAAGGTCGCGATCAGCCTGCGCCAGTGGCTCGACTTCGGTCACGGCCCGGCGCCGGGGATGCGGGCGGTCGATGGGCGCCTGCGCGATCTCGGGCGCGACGAGATCTGCCATCTGTTCTCGCTGCTGCACGGCGGTCAGCATCTGCTGCTGCTGTTCGCAGGCACCGCCGAGACCGAAGCCGGCCATCGCCGCCTCCTCGCACTGGGGGCGCAGCTACACGAGCGCCACCACCGCACGATCCGCGTCTGCTTGATCGAGGTGCAAAGACCCGAGGCCAGCTGGGGTGCGCCAAGCTGGGCCGGTGCGCTGCTCCTCGACGACAGCGGCAGCCTGCACCAGGCCTACGGGGCGCGCGCGGAGTGCGTCTATCTGCTGCGCCCCGACGGCCATGTTGCCTTCCGCAGCCAGCCGGCCGACCCCCTCAAAGTGCAAGAGTACGTAGACCGAATCTGGCTATAAGTCGTCACACCTAATCAGCCGCTCCGCCCCCAGCCCCCCGAGGACGTCATGAGCCACGAACGTCAGTCGCCCCCGCCCGGCGAGCCCGCCGTCGAGGACGTTTTTGCCGCTGCGGCCGATGCCGCCGCGTTCTTCCAGTCGCTTGGCGACAAGAAGCCGCTGCTGCACTTCAACGGCCTAAACTGCGCCACCGGTCGCTACGGCATCGAGCCGATCTCTGGCGACGATCTAGCGGCGGTGCTGCGCGGCGAGAAGCCGGTCGAAAACCTGGCGCAGCTCAGCGCACGCTTGGACCAAGCCCACCCGCTGAAGATCGGCACCGATGCCAAGCGACTGGATCAGTGCGGCTGGGCGGTGATCTTCGCGCACGACGCCGATCCGGCGCTGCTCGAAGCGCTGGAGCCCCTGCTTAAGCTGCGGGCAGCGCAGACCGGACCGCGCTTCCGCGTGCTGTTTGGCAAGGCCGGTCGCGACGGCACGCGCAAGGCTGACGCCGGCTATCGCGTGGGCGAGAGCCTGCGCGACTTTCTGGCTGAGCGCGGTGTCTCCGAGGGTGTCGCCGACCCCGATGAGCTGGGCTACTACGTGCTCATCGTCGGCAGCCCGCAGGCCATCCCGTTTTCGTTTCAGTACCACCTCGACGTCAACCGCGGGGTTGGCCGGCTGCACTTCGACCGGCTGCAGGACTACGCCAGCTACGCCCGCTCGGTCGTCGAGTGCGAGTCCGGGCGGGTCAAGCTGCCGCGCCGCCTGGTGGTGTTCGGGCCGCAGAATGAAGACGACGCTTCGACGGAGCTGTCGTCGCGCTATCTGATCCGGCCGCTTCTGCCCAAGCTGCGGCAGAAAGGGCCGCTTAGCACCTGGGCGCCTGGGCTTGCGGGGAGCGAGCAGCCCAAGCTGGACTGGAGCATCGAGTCGGTGCTAGGCGAGGCGGCGACCAAGTCGAAGCTGCTTGGCTACCTGTCGGGCCCAGACACGCCGGCCCTGCTGTTCACTGCCAGCCATGGCGCCGAGTTTCCGTTGGCCGATACGCGCCTGCTGCCGCATCAGGGCGCGCTGGTCTGTCAGGACTGGCCCGGGCCCGAGCAGCATCGCGGGGCCATCCCGCAGGACTTCTATGTCGCCGGTGACGACATCTCAGCCAGCGCCAAGCTGCTGGGCCTGATCACGTTTCACTTCGCCTGCTTTGGCGGTGGCTCGTCGCGCCTGGACCAGTTCGTGCTGCAGGGCGGCCGCAGTCAGCCGGCCCAGATCGCGCCCAAGGACTTCGTCGCCGAGCTACCGCGTCGCCTGCTGGCCCACCCGGCGGGCGGTGCGCTGGCCAGCCTCGCCCACGTCGAGCGCACCTGGGGTTACTCGTTCCTCTCGCCGAATGGACGGACGCAGACCGCGATGTTCGAGAGCGTGCTCAGCCAGCTGATGGCCGGCACGCCGATCGGCTGGGTGACCGAGGTCATCAACCTGCGCTACGCCGAGCTTGCCGCTCAGCTTGCCGAAGCCCTGGGCGATCTGAAGTTCGATCCCAACGCCATCGAGCCATACCGCCTGGCCGAGATCTGGACGCTGAGCAACGACCTGCGCAGCAACATCATCCTGGGCGATCCGGCCGTGCGCTTGCCGCTGTCGCTGACCGATGAGGCCGCGCGACCAACGCTGGTCGGCGAAGCAGTCGAGGTCCACGAGGTGCGAACCGCTGCGCCCCTGCCTGCGACCGCTGCTACGACCGCGTCGCCGATAGGCTCGGCTGCCACCGCCCAGCCAGATACCGCGGGCAGCGAGCCGCAGCTCCTCGGCCTGCAGGTCCGCCCGCTGGCTGAGTCCACCAGCAGCAAGGTCTTGCGCAGCTCGGACGATGCCGCTGCGACCTCGTTTGGCCTGTCGTCAGGCGGTGGTAGCGGCGGCCTGCTCGACACGCTTAAGCGCGGCATCAGCAGCTTCGCCGGGCAGGTCGCGACGGGCCTGTCCGACCTCGCCAGCTTGGATGTGCGCACCTACGCCGCCCCCGACTTTAGCGAAGTGCGCTACGACGCCGAGAGCCAGACCGTGGTCGGGGCCCACCTGCGCGCCTTCACGCACATCAGCTTCGATGGCGACATCGATCAGTGCGTGCCGCTGTTGCAGACGCCGGAAGACCAAGCGCTGTGGCAGCGGCACTTAGAGGGCGTGCGGCTGGCGCAGCAGAACCGTGCCGAGTTTATGCGCTCGATGGCCGAGCTGGCCGTCAAGCTCGTCGGCATGATCTCGCCGACATGACCCGCACCAGCTCAAGCAGCGAGCCCGGCCTGACTGGGCTCGCCGACATCGATGCCCTGTTGGCCAGCTGGGAGCGGGACAGCGCCGGCACTTCGTTTGGTCTGGCGAAAGGAGCGACGAGGGAGCTGCGCTTTGCCTTCGCCCTGCCTGACGATCCAGTGCAGGCCATGCAGCGGCTGCACGAGCAAGGGGAGGCGAGCCGCAGGAGCCAGGCGCTGCTCGCGGATCTGGAAGCCCGCCTGCCGCAGCGCATTGGGGCCGCTCGTGCCAGCCTGGCCTTTGGCCACGGCAGGGGCGACGCTTCTCCGGAGCAGGCGCTCTTGGCGGTGCTGCGCGGCCCCTCGGATCTGTTCCCCGGCTCAGCTGAGAGCAACGACGACAGCTCGACCGCGGGCGAAGACGATGACGGGGGCGCGCTGCACCAAGTTCAGCTGCTGCTGGCGCGGGTGCAGGACTTTGTCAGCCACTTTGCCCGCATCGAGACGGCGACCGGGCCACAGACCTGGGCCAGCACTCGCGTCGGCTGGACCGGCGACCTGCTGACGACCTGGGCTAGCGGAGTCAGCGACGAGCAGCGGGCCCTGCATCTGCAGGCTGTGCGCACCAACCTGGCCACCCGGCTAGCCCTGGTGCGCTTGGTCTCGCTGATCGTCGCCGGCGCTGCTGCCCTGGCCGTACAATGGGCCCTACCGGGCGGCGCGCTGCGCGCCCTGCCCACAGCCTGGCGACTCGCACGCGAGCTGATCGCTGAAGCCAAGCGGCTCGGCTCGGCCTCGCTGCCTGATCGCCCCCCAACCTGAGAGGCAACGACCATGTCTGACCTGCGCGAAGCGATTAGCAAGTTCGCAAGTGATCTGGCGGCCCGCATGAACACCTTCGTCGGCGATATCTCGACGCTGGAAGTGCGGACCTACACCACGCCCAGCGACCAGGCGGTGACGCTGTTCAAAGACCAGCTGGACATCGAAAAGTCGCTGGAGGCCAAGGCCGCGCTGCGCGCCGTGACCGCGGTGGCGTTCGATGGCGACACCACCAACTGGGTGCCGACCAGCGCGACCGGCGAGGTCGACACAGCGCTGTGGGATCTGCACCAGCAGGCGGTCAAGCAGGCGATGGAGAACCGCGCCGCAACCATCAGCGCCATCGCCAACGCCGCCACCGGTGCGCTCAAGGCGCTGCAGTCGCTACCGACGCCGAGCCGCGAGCCCAAGTAATGCTGCTGACGCCGCCTGGGCTGAACGCCGCCACCGGCAAGGCCATCACCATCGCGGCCGATGAGCTGGCGATCGTCCCAGCACCGGCGAGCCCAGACGACGGAGAGGCGATCCGCAGCGACCTGCGCACCATCCTGCACAGCAAGCAGGAACAGGAGCGAGAGAGACGGCAAGCCGCGCAGGCCGCAGCTGAGCTGGCAGCGATCGAGGCCGAGCTACGCGAGACCGAGCAGCGCTACACCCAGGCCCGCCGCGATGGCTGGCAGATCAGTCAGCCGGCCGCGCTGCGTGCCCTGATCGGACACATCGATGAGCTCAAGCGCTCGCGCGGGCTGCGTCAGCTACGCAGCGTCAAGGCTGGGGTCGATGCCGAGAAGCTGCAGCAGGCCGGCTGGGGGCTCGTCTTCCCCTACGAGGCAGAGGCCAGCGCGCCGCTCGCCACCGCCATCTTGGCGCAGCTTGAGCCGCTTGTCGCCTGGCGCCGCGAGCAGGCCGGCAAGCGCTATCGCGAGCCGCTCGTGGGCAACCTGGGTTACCGCCCGGGCGAGAGCAAGCTGAGCTTCCTCGCCCGCCTCAAGACCGCCACCGCCGGTGCTGTCGATCCCGACAAGCTGCCCTACTACCTGCTCTTAATCGGCAGCCCCGAGCAGATCCCCTGGGCCTTCCAGACCCACCTCGATGTGCAGTACGCCGTCGGGCGGCTGTACTTCGATGACCTCGCCGAGTATCGCCGCTATGCCGACAGCGTCGTGCGCGTCGAGAAGCAGGGCAGCCCGCGACCACGCCGCGTCGCCCTGTGGGCCCCATCGAACAACGGCGATCCGGCCAGCGAGCAGAGCTGCAGCGGGCTGGTTGCGCCCCTGTTCACCAGCCTGCGCCAGGCCATGCCCGGGCTTGAAGTACACGCTGCGCTGCGCGATCAGGCCGACCGCAAGACGCTGCGCAGCTGGCTGGGCGGCGGCGAAACTCCGTCGCTTTTGCTGACCGCAGCGCACGGCCTGGAGTACGAAGCGAGCGACCCGCAGCAGTACGAGCGGCAAGGCGGACTGGTCTGCGCCGAGTGGCCGGGCGCCAGCTGGAGTGGTCCGCTGCCGGAAGACTTCTTTGTCACCGGCGATCAGCTGCGGCGCGAGCCCGGCGATGCCAGCGGCCTCATCGCCTTCTGCTTCTCCTGCTACACCGGCGGCTGTCCGCAGCTTGATGCCTATACCCACCATCGCGAGGGCAAGACGCGCCTGCTCGCCCCCAAGCCCTTGGTCGGTGGCCTGCCGCGCGCCCTGCTTGGCGGACTTGGCCAGGGCTCGGCGCTGTCCGTCATCGCCCACGTCGATCGCGCCTGGTCGCTGTCCTTCCTGCCCCCCGGCACGCGACAGCAGGCCCCGATCCTGACCGCCGACTTTCACAGCGCGCTGCAGCGCCTGTGCAGCGGTGCCCCGGTCGGCCTGGCTATGGAGTATTTCAACCAGCGCTACGCCGAGCTCTCGACGCTGTTGTCGGAGCGTATCGATCAGTGGGTGCAGGAGCAGAAGCAGCCCAACAGCCCCGGGGGAGGTGCGCTGCCCGGCGATCTGGTCTCGCTGTGGACGGCCCACAACGACGCCCGCGACTATGTCGTGCTCGGTGATCCCGCGGTGCGCTTGCCGACGCTGTGGCAAGGCCAAGCCAGCGAGCTTAGCGCCGTCCCGCTGCCGGCTGAGCTGGCGCAGCATATCTCGCTGCCAGCCTGGCAGCGCACGCCGCCCGAGGTGCAGGATCTGCTTCGTCAGCTGTCGGAAAGTGGCCTTGCGCAGCTCCTGGCCAACATCGAGCCGCCCCGCAGCAACGGCTAGCGGCTTACTTCTTGAGCCGCAGCGCGTCGGTCGGGACCTCGCGCAGCACCAGCTTGGCGAGCTCCTGCAGCGTGGTATCGCTGCGCGACATCGAGAGAAGCTGCAGCAGCGCGAGCCCCTTCTGCCGCACCTCCGACTCCGGCCCCTGCTCTAGCAGCTGCTGCAAGCCGAAGAAGCTCCGGCTTAGCGACGTGCCACTGGCGACAAAGCCGTAATAGCGCAGCGTGTCCTCGCTCCAGCGGCGCTGCGCCGTGACGTCGTTGGCTTGCACCGCAGCCAGCCACAGCAGCCCAGCCAGCACCACGCGATCGCCGATCTCACTCTGCTCACTGAAGGCCTCGGCGCCCTCACGCAGCGCTTGCGCCGGCTCGCCGGCCGCCAGCAAGACCTCGATGCGGTTGGCCAGGATCCGTCGCTGCTCTTGCCCCGTGAGGCCGGCCAGGCGCTCGGGGGCCCGCGCCTGCTCCAGAGCGTACAGCGACCAGCGCGGACGAAACAGATACTCAAGGCCCACCGCTGACAACGCCTCCCAGGCGCTGGTCTGCTGCGACTTCGGCAGGCGGCTGATCTCAGCGCTGGCCGCCTCCGGGGCCGGCATCGCCGGATCGCCGGACAGCGCCGCCTCGGCCCAGATCAGCTGGGCCTGCAGCAGCGGATCGGGAAAGCGCGCCAGCCCGGCCCGGGCCGCCGGCAGAAAGTGCTGCGCCACGTTCGTCTGACCGGCCCGCAGAGCGTAGAGCACCAGCTTCAGCTCGCGATCGCGATCTTGAAAGCGCGGCGCCTCCTGGCTGACCGGCTGCGGCTCGCAGCCCGCCTCTTGGCCTGTGAGCGGGCTCGGCAAGATGTTCAGATCGCTGTCCAAGCGCAGCGCCAGCCGGCAGGCCAGCAGGCCCGAGACCTGCGCCGCCGTGCGCGGCTCTGGCCGGATGTCCCAGACCCGCAGGCTGCCGTCCTTGCTGGCAGTCAGCACGCGCGTGCCATCGCTGCTGAAGCGCGCGCTGTGCACGGCATCGCTGTGGCCGCGCAGCGTCAGGCTTGGCCGTCCTTTGGGCACCCCCCACAGCCGCGCCGTGCGATCGCCACTGCCGGTCACCAGCGTCGCACTGTCGCGCGAAAAGCTGACGCTTAGCACCGGGCCAGCGTGTCCCCGGAGCTGCTGCACCAGCGCCCCGCTGCGCGCATCCCAGATCCGCGCAGAGCGATCGACACTGGCCGTTGCGATCCAGGTGCCATCCGGGCTGTAGGCCGCCGCCACGACCGAGCTAGTGTGACCAGCCAGCTGGGCCACCTGGGATCCGGCCGCGGCGTCCCACACAAAGGCCACATCGTCCTGCGTCGTGCTCAGGATCCGTCGGCCATCGGGGCTGTACTGGACGCTGGTCAGAGCTGTCTCATGGCGCAGGCTCAACAGCAATTTCCCGTCGCTGGCTGAGTAGACACGTGCTTGCTTATCGGCGCAGGCGGTGACCACGCGCTGGCCATCTGGACTAAACGCCACATCGGTCACTTCATCGGGATGCGCCAGCACCTGCGGGGGCGAAGCCGCAGCCAGGCCGCCCTTCTCTAGTGCGAAGATCCGCGCCGTATGATCGGCCGATCCGGTCAGCAGCCGGCTGCCATCCGGGCTGAAGGCGACGGCCCGCACCGTCTGGCGGTGCCCCAGCAGGCCAGCGAGCGGACGACCGCTTCTGGCCTCCCATAGATGCAGGCTGTTCCCATCAGGGCTAGGCACGTCCTTTTCGAGCTCGGTCGCGACGATCAGCGTCTCGTCCGGAGAATAGCGAGCCGAAGCTAGCTCGGCGCCCGGCTGCGTCAGCACCAAGAGCGGCTGCCCCAGCTCGACCGACCACAGCCGCGTCGTGCCATCGCTGCTGCTCGACAGGATCTGCCCGCCATCGCGGCGATAGCTGACGCTGGCCACGGCGCGCGAGTGCCCAGAAAAGACGCTCAGCTCCTGGCCGCCGTGCGCGTCCCACAGGCGGACGGTGTTGTCATCACTGCCGGTGACGATGCGCGTGCCGTCTGGGCTATAGACCGCGCCGTAGATCGCACCGGTCTCGCCACGCAGCGCCACCCCCTTGTGCCCAGACGGGATGTCCCAGACCTGCGCCGTCCCGTCCATGCCAGAGGCGACCAGCGCTTCGCCGCCGGGACTAAAGGCCACGCTCCACACCTGGCCGGCATGCGGACCCAGCTTGGCGATCAGCTGCTGGCTGCGTGCATCCCAGAGCAGCACCCACTTGTCCTTGCCAGCCGTCGCGATCAGGTGGCCGTTAGGGCTGAAGCTCGCCGCCATGACCTCGTCGCTGTGGCCGCGCAGTGAGGTGATCAGCTGGCCGGTCGCGGCATCCCAGATCAGCGCCAGCTGGTCGGCGGCAGCGGCCACAATGCGCGTCCCATCTGGGCTGTACTCGGCGCTGTGCAGCGCCGCGACATGCGACAGCAGCACCGGCGCGTTGCCGCTATCGGTCAGCCGGATCCGCGCCGTGCCATCCACGCCCGCGCTGACCAGAGTCCGTCCATCGGGGCTGAAGCTGACACTCGTCACTTCGCGCGTGTGGCCGGCCATGCGCCGAATCAGGCGCCCGCTCTTGACATCCCACAGCCGCACCATGCCATCGTGCGCCGCCGTCGCCAGGAGCTGGCCATCCGGGCTGTAGGCAGCGTCGCTGACCTCGGGAATTGCCAGGCCGCGACCGCCCTGCACCGGATCGACCAAGACCGCCTGGTTGGCGTGAAGCGGTCGCAGCGCATCGGCCAAGAGCGGCCGCAGGGTCTGCGAGGCCGAGTGACGACGCAGAGCATAGTCCAGCCACAGGGCGGCCTCATGCCGCATGCTCGGATCGTTTAGCAGCTGCCGCCCGCGCTCCTCGGCCAGATCGAGCTCGCGGGCCCGCACGCGGTAGTACAGCGCCAGCACACCAAAGATGACCACGACGCCCAGCGCCAAGGCCGCCGACATCGCGATGCGCTGGGCCCGCTGCAGCTTGCGCTCATTGGCCACGAAGACTTCTTTGCTACGGAAAAGATAGCGCTGCAGTCCGCGATCAAAGCCGATGTCTTTGGCCTCCGGAGAGGCCAGCCAGGTCTCTAGCTCCTTGGCCTGCCCAGCGTCGAGCAGCCCGCTATCGCCCATGCCCGCTCGCACCCACTCGCTGTACAGCGCCTCCCAGCGGCGTCGCTGCCGCAGCGGGATCTGCACCTCGGCCACCCAGCGGTTTAGCAGCATCCAGTGGCGAGCCAGGCTCTCGTGTGCCAGCTCGACCAGATGGTCTTCGCTTGCCGCCTCCGCGACACCGATCTGATGCATCAGCCCCTCGGCAATCAGCTTGCCCAGGACGGCTTGCGTCACGTCCTTGCTCTCTTCGGGCTCAGTCGCCAGGATGTCGCGCACTCGCGCCATGACCCGCATCGCCTCGACCGCACTGCCCTCATGCGGCCGCAGCAAGCGCAGCAGCATGCGACGAGCGATGCGCCCTTCGCCGGCCGGCAGTCCCTCGACGACCTGCGTCGCGTGCCGCGACAAGAGCTCGCGCCCACCGCCCAGCTCCTCATAGGCTGCACGCGGGATGCGGTTCTTGT
Organism: uncultured Myxococcales bacterium; assembly: GCA_964628555.1. Lineage (GTDB taxonomy): Bacteria > Myxococcota_A > Polyangia > Palsa-1104 > JAEUJZ01 > JAEUJZ01. Next base: position 37,441 of record CAZVMD010000004.1, read on the forward strand.
GCCGCTTCTGCCACAGCGTGCTCAGCGTCATCTGCAACAGCGGCAGGCCCGTTGGATCCCCCAGAAACTCGCCGACCAGGCGATCGACCAGGCCCGGCTCAAACAGCAGGCCGACCCTAGCCGCGGGCTTCTCAATCACCGCGCGCAGCTCGGCGACCTGCAGCGGACCGACGCTGATCACCGACGGCAGCGGCTGGCCCGACATCGACGCCGAGGGCAGCAGGCCGCCTTCAGTCAGCTGACCTTCAAACTCCCGCCGCAGCGCCAGGATGATGCGGACATCGGGTCGCGCCAGGCTGCGCATGATCGCGTCCATATAGCTGCGCCGACTGCTGGGCGAGGCCAGCTGAAACAGCTCCTCCAGCTGATCGATAAACAGCAGGGTCACCGGCGGCGCTGTGCCTTCGGCCGACGCGGAGGGCACCTCGGAAAGCGACGCCCGATCTCCCAGCGAGAGCTCCTTGGGCCACTCGGGACTGGCGCCCGGGGTCAGGGTCAGGTAGCGCCAGCCCCGGCTGCCCGGAATGGCATCTTCGCGCAGCAGCGGCAGCACTCCCGCCTGCACCAGCGAGGTCTTGCCGCAGCCGGCGACGCCGAGCAAGAGCACGATGCGAAAGCGCTTAAGCTCGCTGACCACCTGTCGCGCCAGCTCCTCGCGGCCAAAGAAGCGCTCGGCGTCTTCGCTGCAGTACGAGGCGAGGCCGGCATAGGGGCAGGCGTACTCGGGCAGCTCGGGCCCCTGGTCGGGGTCGTAGCGACGCAGCGGCTGGCTGCGCAGCCCCTCGCTGGCTCCGCTGGAGCTGCCCAGCTGCCCGGTAAAGTAGTCGATCAGCCCCTGGGCACTGCGGCGCTCGCTGGCCGACTCTAGGATGACGCCGGTGGCGACGGCGCGGCCAATGAACTCCTCGAACTGCGGACGCCTGTCCTCGGGGATGCGGTCGCCGGCCTGGTCGAACTCCTCGCTCAGCTGCAGGTAGGCATCCTGCATTTCGGCATAGGAAGCGTAGGGCGAATATAAAGGCGTATCGCGTGATTCACTCATGACTCGTTACACCATCGCCTTAAGTTGACCGTAAATCTCTCGGCCATATTTGCCAATTTCCCCAGCCAGCGACAAAAGCAGCTTATCAACCTCAGAAAATCTTTGCGTGACTAGTCGATAATATTCGTCAAATTCAGCCCGTAGGGAATTGTCGTCTTGATTGCCAATTTCCTGACCTAGAATCTCCTGCTGTTCTTTCAACTGCGCGACCCACTCTCCCGTGCCTAGCTGCAATAGTGCATTGACGCGATTAGGGAGAGTATTCCAAGCTGACTTTAGCATTTTACGCAGCGTCTCATGCATACTGGACAGCGGTCTTAATTTATTATCTATTCCCTGCCACAGAGAGTGCTCTTTGTTCAGTCGCTTCAGCTGCTCGGCCTGCTCGGCGAAGCTCGCCGCCACTGCCAGCAGCGCGGCGATGGCCGTCGAGGGGGGCGATAGCTGGGCGCCTGCGCTGCGGATGCTGCTCAGCGCCTGGAGCAGGGCATCGACCTGCAGCTGTTCGACACCGGCCACTAAGCGATCATTGGCCTTGGGCAGCTCCAGGGCCAGTAGGCTCTGGAGGTTTTCATTGAGCTCTGACGTCAGCCCAGCGAGCGACTTCTGCGTCTGTGCTTCTTTGATTTGCTGCCCTGCAGCTTCGAGGGTTGTCAGGGCATCCTCGTATTTATCCCGAATCGACCCTTCTTTAATCGTCTTTAATAATGATTCAATCTTTGTACTGGCGTCCCGCAGATGGGGGCGCAGCAGCGCAAACGGCGGTAGCGCAGCATCTCCGCCGCTCTCGCGCGCCGTATCAATCTTGTCCAAGGACAGCCGTAGCGCCGATTCCAGGCCCTGCAGGTCATCGTGAATCTGCTTGTGTTGACGGATCAGATCCATCTGCGTCAGCCGGCCTTCGAAGAGCTGGCGAGCCAAGAGCAGCTGATCGCGCAGCGCCTGCGGCACCCCGGTCGCGCCCGAGGCCGCCGCCGCGACGCCGCCCGACGTGCTTGGGGGGTCCCGCCCGACCGGTCCCGTCGCGGCCATCGGACTCACCGGCGCCAGCGCTGAGCCAGTGACGTCAGCGGCGTGCTTGTCGCCGGTGGGTGGCTCAACTAGGAACCAGGCATCGGCCCGCATGCCCTCGCCGACCAGCAGCGCCAGCGCGTCCTTGCGCAGCATCTCCAGCCCCAGCGTGCCGCGCCCGAGCTCGAAGGCCGCCTGCAGCGACAGCCCGTTGCTGAGCGCGGTATAGAACACGTCGGCAAACAGGTTCGCTTCCTCGGCATTTATGACCTGGCTAGCGCCGATGACAAACGGAATTCCCTCGCGCAGCATCTGTCGCGCGGTCTGCTCGGAATAGCAGGCACTCAGCACCACACACTGCGCGGTCGGTGCGGCATTGCGCAGCAGGATGGCCAGCTCAGCCGGTGGCACCGACGCCGGTGTCCCCGTGCTGCTATCGCGCAGCTGCAGCGCACCGTTTTCGTCGCCGTGACAGCAGACGTGCAGCAGGCGCAGGCGGCTCTTGGTCAGGACCTCGGGAAGCTGCGCGACCTTGACCTCCAGCGCATCCTCAAGATTGCACTGCTCACGGTACTGGCCCTTCTTGACCGCCTCGCGCAGGGTGTTCAGCTCGCGGGCCGAGTCGATCGGCGGCAGCGTCTCGGGATTGGCGGAGATAAACAGAATCTTCGACTTGGGCATCGGCGGTCCGCGACAAGCAGGTCCTAGCGTATCGAATCGCTGCCGCAATGTGCGAATACATCGCAGGTCGGCAGCCGAAGCGTGCGAATATTTCCAAGTCCCTTTGGGAGTCCGCAGGGCCAAGCACGGTTTGCGATAGGAGGGTCACATGAGCTTTGTTTCGGTAGCCAAGACCAAGCGCGGGAACCACGTCTGGCGGGATGAGAGCGGCGCTGGACCTTTGCTCTACGTCAGCGGCATGGCCGTCGACGGCGACGGCAGCCCGCACTGCTATCACCCCGAGAACAAGGGCCTCGACGCACTGGGCAATGCCCATGAAGGGGATCGCTGGTTCGGTGTGGTCACCAAGGACAATAAGCCCGTCGTGCAGGGGCCAGGCGATCCGGCTCCCGGATACTACGTCTCGCCGACCACGCTTAGCGATCCGGGCATCAAGGACCCGACGAACCCGCGACGCTATGTCGATTCCGAGACCATCCCCTATATCGCCTTCCCGAGCCGGCTGTTTGCCGAGGGCGGCGGCGACGTCAGCCGGCTAGGTCTAGGCGTCAACCTCGGCGACTACGTCATCGTCTACGACATCAAGAGCGGCATGGCCTGCGGCGCGTTTTTCGCCGATGTCGGACCCGCCTACAAGCTCGGCGAGGCCTCGATCGCCGTCGCGCGAGCCCTAAACATTCCCAGCAGCCCGCGGAATGGCGGCGTTGATTCCCCTACCCGCATCGCCTACGTCGTGTTTCCCAAGTCCTTCACCAGCTTCCAGAGCAGCCCGTATCCGCAGAGCGCCGAGCTCATCAAGACCCGAGCGCGTCAGCTCTTCGACGCCTGGGGGGCCGAAGAGGGAGGCGGCGAAGCGATGCTCGAAAAGAAGCTGGCAGCCATCAAGCTGCGCTCGGTCTCTTTCGGCGCCGGCAGCAACAAAGAGGAGCTGGCCCTCGACATTCCCAAGCCCGGCGATCGGCGCGACGATCCCGAGACCCACTACCGCGAAGAGCCCGCCCCCAAGTCGGCCGACTAGCCCCGACCGCCTCCCCGCCCCTTCCGAATTCCTCGTTCCTAGCTCCCCGCTCGTTCCGAATTCCTCGTTCCGAATTCCTCGTTCCTAATTCCCGGGCCGCGCTCCGCTGGCTGGCGCAAGCAGCGGTGCGGCGGCGTTCGGCCCGGCCTCGCTACATCAGCGGGCCCATCCGCTTCTCGCCGCGCTCATACACGACGTGGGCGCGACCGACCAGCAGCGGATCGACCATACCAATCTGCTCTAGCTGTTTGTTGGCATAGGGCAGCTTGTGCAGGATGTAGCGCATCGCGTTGAGGCGCGCGCGCTTCTTGCAGTCGCTCTTGATGACCGTCCAGGGCGAGTCCGCAGTGTCCGTATTGAAGAACATCGCCTCCTTGGCCTTGGTGTAGTCCTCCCACTTGTCCAAGGACGCGCGATCGATGGGGCTGAGCTTCCACTGCTTGAGCGGATGCGCCTCGCGCTCTTTGAAGCGCCGGCGCTGCTCCTTGCGGCTGACCGAGAACCAGAACTTGATCAGGTAAAGCCCGCTGCGCACCAGGTGACGCTCGAACTCTGGCGCTTGCCGCATGAACTCTTCGTACTCGGCATCGCTGCAGAAGCCCATGACCCGCTCGACGCCAGAGCGGTTGTACCAGGAGCGATCGAACATCACGATCTCGCCGCGCGTCGGCAGGTGCTCGATGTAGCGCTGGAAGTACCACTGCCCGCGCTCGTAGTCGGTTGGTTTTTCCAAGGCGACGACGCGGGCACCACGTGGATTTAGGTGCTCCATGAAGCGCTTGATGGTCCCGCCCTTGCCGGCCGCGTCGCGACCTTCAAACAGAATCACCACCCGCTGCCCGGTCTCTTTGACCCAGGCCTGCAGCTTCAGTAGCTCGACCTGCAGCCGATACTTCTGCGCTTCGTAGTTCTTGCGCAGCATCAGGTGCTTGTAGGGATAGCCGCCTTCGCGCCAGTCATCCGCTAGCTCCTCATCGGGATTGATGCCGGCCGTCTTGAGCGCCTTGCGCTCGTTCTTCAGTAGCGCCCGCCGCAGCACTGCAGCGTCGTCCGCCGAGACCCCGGCCAGGATCGACTCCAGCGCGCTCGCCAGGCTGGGAATGTCGCCGGCACTGTGGCTCAGCACATCGCGCAGCGCCTCTTGCAGGGCCCGCTGCTTTCCCTCTGTGCTCTGCTCGACCTGATGCAGTGCAAGCTTCGCGGGCTCCAAGCTCGGCGCGACATCGCCGGCGCTCACCCGCCGCGGCCCCCGCTCGCCCGACGCACCCGCCACGCGAGCGCGAGTCGCTCCCCTGCCCTTGGCCCCTGCGGAACCCGGACCAGCACCCTTGCCAGAAGTCACCTTGCGCGACGCCATGTCTACTCTCCACCTGCTGCTGAGTTTGCAGCCGAGCCTATCACGCGGCATCTGCCGACGTCAGCGTGCCCAAACGTCAGCTTCGACCCGCGCTTGCCCGGCGTGGGCTGGCCGGCCTGCGCCATGGGCCAAAGGCTGGTCCAGCGCACAGCGATGAACCGGGAGGCAGCGATCCCCGACCCGGCGTCAGCGCTTCTCGGCCTGCACGAACATGCGGCGGCTGCCCGGCTGGTAGGCCTCGCCATCATAGCCACCATCAACCGATAGCAGGATCAGCCCAGCCTGCTTCAGCATCAGCTCTAGCTCATAGCGAAACACCAGGCGCCAGGCCCGCGAGTAGTAGGCGCGCCGCACCACCCCACCCTCATCGACCTCGTCATACCAGCCGTGCAGCCGCTGACACTGCGCGGCGTCCATGGCGTCGCTCATCACGCAGCGGGTATACACGCGCCCAGAAGCAAGATTGCGACGCGGCATCTGCGGTCGCGGCAGCGCATCGCCCTTGAGGTTGACGATCAGAGGATTGATCAGATCGAGCACGATCCGCCCCTTGGACTGCAGGTGCGCAGCAGCAGCAGCCAGCGCCTGACACTGCCCGTCAAAGTCCGGAATGCAGAGCAGGCTGCTAAACGCCAGCACCGCCAGCTGATAGTCGCGGCGAGGCAGCTGTAGGGTCGTGACATCCTGCTGGACGATGTCGATGCGCCGGACGGTATCTGCGCTCTCTCGGCCCAGCCGGAGGCGAAACTGCTCCAGCATGCCGTGCGAGAGATCCACTCCGGTCACCGGGTGTCCGGATCGCGCCAGCGCAATCGCAACCCGGCCCATACCGCAGCACAGCTCTAGCACCGGCCCACCCCGCTGAGCGGCCAGCTGGCAGTAGCGGGCGCTGTCCTCATCGACGCGCTCGACGATGCTAGGCGGAGGTGGCGTATCGATCACCAGCGACTCCGGCGGCGGAAAAAAGTCGCTCTCATAGTAATAGACGTCAAGATCGCTGCCCTGTCGGGGCCGCGATCCTCCGTCCGCAGCGTCGATTCCGATTTGCGACATCATGGTCTGATCTGGCTCCGATTTCTTGCCCCCTTGGGCTGCAGAGTCCGCTTCATCTGAGGGCGCCTGGCCTTGTACCTGCTTTTCCACAAGCCAACGAGCGCGGCCGATCAGCGGCCTTCCTACTGGGCCTCTTGGGAAAAGCGCTTGCCGAAGTCAGGCAGAGGCAGATCGAGGTCGCTCTCCGTAATCGGCTGGTACACGCGCGCCTGCTGCGACCAGTACGGATGCCCCGGCCGATTGTGGCGCGGATCGGGGCTGTTGCCGCGCGTGTTCATCGTCGCCACCATGGCGACCCGCGGCGCGCTCGACCGGTTGTCAGCCGACCCATGCAGCGTGTTGCCGTGAAATAGGACTACATCGCCCGGCTGCGTCTCGATGGGAATCAGCTCATAGCCCTTGGCCAGAAGCTCGGCCAAGACCTCTTTGCGCACGCCGCTGTCACTGCCGGTGTCCTCGTCCCAAGCGGCATGCGGCAGGGTTCCCAGCAGATGAGAGCGCGGCATCAGCTGCAGGCAGCCATTTTCCTGGCTGGCCGGATCAATGGCGATGAACGCGGCGTGCGCTTCCGGAAAGCGACAGCCGTAGTGCATCCAGTACGCGTAGTCCTGATGCGGTCGGAAGCCGACGATGCCGGGGTACTTAAGCGCAATCTTGTTGTGATAGCCGTACACATCGTCCTCGTAGTAGTGCGACAGCCGATCCAGGAGCTTGTACGAGCGGCCGATCTTGGCGAACAGATCCTCGCCAGTTACGTCGTTCCAGACAAAGATCGTCTCGAATGACGGGTGCGCACCGCGGGCCTGCTGCGCCCGCAGGTGCTCGACGCGGGCGTTCATCGCAGGAATGCTGGCAACCCGCTGCCCCACGATGGCCATCTCGGCCCGGCTGAACATGGCTCGCACCACGACGTAGCCATCGCGCCAGAACCGTATCTTCTCTTCCTGCAGCGTACCTTCGTCGAGCATGTACATTCCTGAAGCGAACCTCCGGGGCAGAAGCGTCAAGGCAGCCGATAGGTTCCGCTGGGCGTAGCCGCGACGATGTCATCAAGCACGCCGCGCAGTACAGGCCGCAGGCGAGTCCAGTCCCAGGCGGCGCGAATTAAGTCGACGTTGCTCGCTCCGGCCTGACGGATCTCATCGGGATGCTGGGCACAGTAGGTGAGGGCCTGGCGGAAGGCTTCCGGGGTGCGCTCGACGATCAGTCCGTTTTTGCCGTGCACGATCACCTCAGGCACCCAGCCCACATCACAGGCCACCGGAAAGAGTCCGCAGGCCATCGACTCGATCAGGGCCAGCGATCCGCCCTCGGCCACCGAGGCCAAGCAGAAGACATCTAGACCGCCGTAAAACTCCACCATCTGCGAGTGGCTGCGTCCGTCGGCGATCTGCAGCTCAAACAGTCCTTCGGTAGCTGGCAGCAGGATGTCTTTGACCCCCTTGCTGTCATCGCGTAGCCGGCCGGCCCAGCCGAACCGAATCGGGCCCGTCCGATTCCCTTTAGGAACGAAGCGGTCGGTGTAGGTGCCGTATGGGAACCGCTTGGTCACCCGGTAGGGAGACAACAGCTGCACCAGCTTCTGAGACAGACACAGCACATGCTCACAGTCCGCCAAATAGCGCTCACAGAACTGCTGCTCGGTTAGGCAGCCATAGTACGGATGGATCCAGCGATGGCTCCCCACCAGGCGGACCATCCGCGAGCGCGGTATGTGGTACCGATCCAGCGTCTTGTCCCCCCAGTACATCGCAATCGCCGCGTTGATCTCGATCCCAGAGACGTCGACGCCCTGGTCGGTGTAGGCCAGCACGAATTCGAAGTGGTCACTCAGCGTTTCGCGCAGGGCCTGGGCGGCGATGTCATGGGCGCCACGGGTGTAGTCGACCAGCAGCAAGATGCGGGGGCGAGCGGTGCTCATCAGCGTCGATCCTTGTGCGCTATCAAGCGGGCCCGGGGCGGCCGGCCAAAGAGGACTGCGCCGCAAACTCTGACAGCGTCACCGGAATGACACCGGCCTGCTGGGCGGCCGCGAACGTCACTTCCAAGAGCTGCATGAAGCGCTCAACCTCGGCCTCACTCTGGGAATATGGCGATGCGTTGGCCACCAGCTCGATGTTGTGAAACATCATGACTAGCGGTCGTCCAGGCTGCTGGCTCGACACGATGCGGATGATCTCGACCAGCGTCTGCGCATCGGCATAGACCGGCCGAAACCAGGTCGGCCCGCCACACTGGGCTCCCGGCCACATCGGGCGCGCCAGCGGCAGGACACCGTCGGCCAGGACAGTCACCGGGACCTCCAGCAGAGGTGAATCGCCGACTGCAAACAGATCATGTCTGGGCCCGGCAAAGTACGGCCGCTCAGGACAGGCACGAAAGTCTGGGCGCTCCTTGCCCTCGGGGTTGCGCAGGCAGACATGCGGCACCACCGAGCTATCCACGCGATAGCCCAGCTCGAACAGCCAGCGCCCCGTCTCGGGACCGATGCCAAAGCGGCCGGCCCGAAAGGCGGTCGGGGCATAGCCGAACTGCTGCGCGAAGCGCTCTGTAAGCTGAGCCAGCTTGGCCCGCTCGACCTCGGCCGGATAGTCCCCTTGCATGGCCCAGGTCAGCGATCCGGCGATGGCTTCGGCCTGTGGCGCTGGGCCGATGTACTCGCCATGCAGGTGAGTCCCCAGCTCGACATCGGCAAGCGCGCCCAAGGCGGCGACACAGCTCCGATCGGCGATGACCTCAGGACTTAGCAGGTAGGTCGGGCGGACTCCGAAGCGGCGAAACAACGGCTGCAGCAGCTTCGGAATCGCTTCGGTCACGCCACGAAAGCTGAGGGGATCTTGGCTGCGCCAGCTTGGGCTCTTGTCGCACTCCACATCAAGTGTCACCAGGAGGTGTGTCAGCACTGCGGTCTCCACGTGCAGGAGCGAGGACCTTCGGTGTCACTTCACCTAAGAGCGCTGATGCTTCGCATGAGCCGGCTCGCGATGTCAAGGGCGCCCTCCCGGCGCAGCGACCCGGCGCAGAGTGGGCTGGCTGCAGGCCACAATGCGCTTTACAAGCATGCGCGGGCTGTTGCCAGATGCACCTTCGCCACCGCCTTGGATCGTGGGCCTATCAGATGAGGAAGAACCACCCGCCATGACGTCCGCAGCCCAGGCTTCGTCAGGGCCGGCGCACTCTCTGCTAACCGATGCCCGGACCAGCATGGTCGATCTCGTTCACCTGGTGGTCGGGGACGGAGCCCTCCGCCAGCTGGGCTGGGTGATGGAGATCACGCTGGTGGCCGCCAGCAATGTGCTCATCCTGCACAGCGTCAACTCGGCCCTGACGGCGCCTGCCGGAACGGTTCCCCCCCTGGGCGACCTGATGAGCTTTGGGCTGGGGGTGTTCCTGCAGTGGTGGCTCCTTCGCCGCCTGTCGCAGCGCGTGCTCGAGACCATGAGCCAGACCGTCTCGCGCACCACTCGCCAGACTCTGTCTGCGCTGGGGCGCTTAGATCTCGAACAGTTTGAGGCCGTCGGCGGAGACGAGATCCTCGGCCGACTCAACCGCGATGCAAGCCGCTTGGTCCCCAGCTGCAACGTCATCGTCCAGCTGCTCACTTCGCTGGCCACCGTCGGGCTGTCTACGGCGTACGTGGCCACGCTGTCGATTCCAGCTGCGCTGCTATCCCTGGTCGGCATGGTCATCATCGCGCTGCTGACCCTGCGCATTAACCAAGCGGCGATGGATCAGCTTCGCCGCGACCAGCTAGCGCAGCAGCGCATGCAGGAGCCCCTTGAGGATCTGCTCAGGGGCTTTAAGCAGCTGAAGCAGCATGCGCAGCGCAGCGCCGCCGTGGCTGATTCCTTCGGTCACGCCGCCCGCGAGCTGCAAGCCAGCCGCGAGTCCTATTACCAGTCCTTTTATGTTCGCGACACGCTGGGGCGGCAGGCCTTCTTCGGGTTCCTAGGCGTGACGAGCTTCTTGCTACCGCTGCTGCTTCCCGAAGTGGCCTCCGGCATCGGTCAGCTGCTGGTGTCGATCACCTTCATCTTCCGTCCGGTGACCACAGTCGTGATGACGACTCCCCTGCTGGCCGATCTGGGCTCGGCCTGGCAGCGCGTTCGTGCACTTTCGGATCGCCTGGCGAGCATGGCCGGTACCGTCGCTGAGTCAGAGGCAACAGCCGGCAGCTTCGCGGAGCTGACGCTGCACGATCTGACCTTTGCCTATCCGGCCCAAGATGGCCGCCCTGGCTTTGCGGTGGGCCCGATCAGCCTGCAGCTGCGGCCTGGGGAGGTGGTGTTTGTGACCGGCCGAAATGGCAGTGGCAAGTCCACGTTTGTGAAGCTGCTCTGCGGGCTGTATCGCCGACATGGTGGTGACCTGCTGGTCGACGGAGTCAGCGTTCCGACCGACCCTGGCCCTGGCTGGCGGAGTCGGTTTGCCACTGTGTTTGCCGAGTTTGCGCTGTTCGATCAGCTGTACGGCATGAACGACGTCGCACCCGCCATCGTGCAGGAGCACCTGGCGGCGATGGAGCTCGACACCAAGGTCCAGTTCCACGCAGGCCGCTTTAGCACGCTGGATCTCTCGACGGGTCAGCGCAAGCGGCTGGCGCTGGTGATCGCGCTCTTATCCGAGCGCCCGATCTACGTCTTTGATGAGTGGGCCGCCGATCAGGATCCGCAGTTCCGCGAGGCGTTCTATCGGCGCATCCTGCCCGCCCTGCGGGCCCGCGGCAAGACGGTCATCGCCGTCACCCATGACGATGACGCCTTCGATGCCTGTGACCGTCGCATCCACTTCGAAGCAGGTCAGCTGCAGCAGGTCGGAACATGAAGCTCCTCGACCTCGTTGCGCCCGCTCAAGGCCGAAGGTTTTGGCGAGCCTTCGCCTGCGTGATGCTCTCGGCCCTCGCCAGTGCTGGACAGGTCGCGCTGCTCAATCAGGCCGTGCTCCACCCGCGCTCGAAGGGATTTCAGATCTTCGCGGCCAGCGGCTTTTTCGTTCTGCTGGCCGTGGGCTTCCTACTGCGCTGGCTGGGTGCGGCTCGGCTCATGACCGAGATCGAGCTAGCGCTACTCGAACGAAGGCGCCGACTGTTTGACCGCATCCGCGGCGCCGATCTCCGCACGCTGGAGACTCTCGATAGTGTCGCGGCCAACTTTCATCGCGAGATGGATCGGCTCGCAGCGCTGTCGCCGGTGCTGATCGACTGCCTGTCCTATGCCGCCATGCTGCTGGCCTTTGGCTTGTATCTGGCAACGCTGTCTGCCGTTGGCGGCCTAGTCTGGCTGGGTACGCTGACGGCCATTGCTTATCGGCTATACCGCGATCGCCAGACCATCGCCGCAGCCAGCGAGCAGCTCGACAGCGCCTGGACCCGCCGACAAGGACTGGTCGAGCAGGTAACGACTGGATTCGCGCAGCTCAAGATGGATCCTCTGGCGGCAAAAGCGCTGCTCCGCGAGACGCACGCCGCAGGACAAGCGTTTGAGCAAGCACAGCAGCGTCGGTTCGAGTTTGTCTACCAGGGACCGCTGCTGGCGACGACCCTCTTTTACGTTGGCCTGGCGGTCCTGCTCTTTCAGAGCGAAGTGGCGCAGGCAGTTGCGCAGGCGATCCGCTTTGAGATCGTCACGGTGCTGTTCTTCAGCATCACGGCCATCACGTATCTTGTGCGCGAGCTTCATTCCTTCACAAGCGCCGAGCAAGCGCTCAGCCGTCTAGAGGCCTTCGAGATTCGACTCGGCGAGCCGCCCGCAGCCCCGCTGGCAACCGCCCCCGCCCCGCTGGTGCAGTTCGAGAGTATCCAGCTCGCAGGCGTCTGTTTTAGCTACCGCCAGCAGCAGCAGGTCAGCTTCACCGTCGGTCCGATCGATCTCGTGCTGCGCCGCGGGGAAGTGGTGTTCATCACGGGCAGCAATGGCAGCGGCAAGACGACCTTGATGAAGCTGCTGACCGGACTGTATGCGCCAGACCAGGGCCGCCTGCTGCTCGATGGCCAGGTGGTGGCCGACCCAGAGCGCTACCGCTCGCTGTTTACATCGGTGTTCATGGATCACCACTTGTTCGGCCCGGCCTACGGCATCGACGTCTCGGATCCGGCGCGAGTCGAGGCCCTGCTGCGCCGCTTCAACCTCGATGGCATTGTCCGCTTTCAGCACGGACGCTTTGCGCCGCTCCAGCTCTCGACGGGGCAGCGCAAGCGGCTGGCGATGGTGGTGGCGCTTCTGGAAGACCGACCGGTCTACGTCCTGGATGAGTGGGCAGCACACCAAGACCCATACCTGCGGCGCTACTTCTACGAGACCCTGCTGCCCGAGCTACGCGCGGCGGGCAAGACCATCGTGGCCATCAGTCACGATGCCCGCTTCTTCCACCTTGCCGATCGCCGCCTTCATCTGATTCACGGACAGCTCTCTGCCGCGCCGTAGCACGGCCGCAGAACGCCGCGCTGCAGCCCCTCGCCGCCCTAGGTCTCGCTGCCCATCAGGCGCCGGATCGGCCGGCCCAGCAGCGCAAGGATCAGCGCCGCCCCGCCCAGCACCGCGGCAACCGCGCCGAACAGCCCCGGCAGCGGCAGCGACTCGAACAGTCCGGCAAAGCGTCCGCCGAGCACGCTGCCCATCGAGACAGCCAGGAACCACACCCCCATCATCTGACTGCCCTTCCCGACCGGCGTCAGCTTCGTCACCATGCTCAGCCCGACCGGGCCCAGACACAGCTCACCCAGGGTATGCAGTACGAACAGAGCGACCAGCCAGGCCGGACTGACGCGATCGGCAGTCCTCACGGCGGTCAGGGCGGCACCGCTTAGCGCCAAGAAGCCCAGGCCAGCCAGCGATAGTCCCAGCACAAACTTGGTCGGACTGGAAGGCTCGCGCGGGCCCAGCCGGAGCCACAGCCAGCCCATCACCGGCGACAGCGTGATCACAAACAGCGCGCTGATCGACAGCCACCACACCGAGGGAAAGTGGTAGCCCAAAAAGGAATTCCGCACGTGCCGCTGCGCGAACAGCGCCACCGACGAGCTGGCCTGTCCTTCCGCCGCCCAGAACAGAATCATGAACAAAAAGAGAATGACGATGACCGACATCCGCTGTCGATCCGGCTGGCTCGGCTTGCCGCGCAGGAACAAAAACGGAATGTAGACAATCGGAACCAACAGGACGGCATAGCCCAAGAGCTTGCTCAGCCGCACGACATCGATGTGCAGCTTGCCGCGTAGCTGCAGCGCGATCAGCCCCCACAGCGCCGCCAGCAGTGTCCCGCCGACTAGCTGCAGCAGGCGCTTCTGCCGCGCGAAAGCCAGGGCATCGCTTGGCTGCGGTGCTCGGCCGATGCTGCCCAGGAAGTGACCGCTCGCCAGGTACTGAATGAGCCCCAGCGCCATCCCTACCGCAGCCGCGCCAAAGCCCCAGTGCCAGCTGGATTCGGGGCGCATGCCGTGGCTGCGCAGGAATTCCTTCCAGCGCTCGCTCTGGGCCAGAAAGCCACACAAAAGGGGCGCCAGAAAGCTGCCCAGGTTGATGCCCATGTAGAAGATGGAAAAGCCCGCGTCGCGACGACGATCGCCCCGGGGATACAGCAGGCCGACCAAGCTGTTCATGCTCGGCTTAAACAGGCTGGTTCCCAAGAGCAGGAACAGCATGCCCAGCAGGAACGCTGTGCCGCCAGCTTGGCTCAGACAGATATGTCCGAGCATGATGATCAGCCCGCCATAGAGGACGGCCAGACGCGGCCCCAGGATGCGATCAGACAGCCAGCCGCCCAGCACCGCCCCCATGTACAGCAGCGCCCCGTAGGTCCCAGTGATGCTACCGGCGGCCGCGACCGAGAACCCAAGCCCGCCGCTTTCCATCGCGCTGGTCATGTACAAGAACAGCAGCGCGCGCATTCCGCCATAGCTGAACCGTTCCCAGAGCTCGGTGAAAAAAAGTGTGGCGAGCCCGCGCGGATGTCCGAAAAATCCATCCTGTTTCGGCAAGTCAGCAGCGACCGGCCCGACGGCCGCAACAGCAGTCTGTATCGTCATTAGCTTGCGAGTCCCGCCTGCTGCTCGCCGCGGCCTGACGCCTCTCGCCGAGCAAATGCACTGATTAGATCAGCCGCCCGCGCCGTTCCGCCCGCCTGCCGCAGGCTCTCCCCCAGGTGCCGCGCGTGCCGGGCCATGCCGGCATCGGCAAGCGTCGACTCGATGGCCGCCCGCAGCCCAGCGGCCGGCAGCGCGGTCTGGCGCAGCCAGTGCCCCGCGCCCAGTGACTCGACATGTTCGGCGAAGATCGGCTGATCCCCGCCTTGGGGACACATCAGCATCGGAACCCCCGCCAGCAGCGACTCGTACACGCTGTTGGTTCCGGCATGTGTAATGAACAGGGACGACCGCGAGAGCACAGCTAGCTGCGGCACATAGGGCCGAATCAGGACATGCGCCGGTACGTCGCCCAGAGCGGCCATGGTCTCGTCAGAGCCGACCGACATCACGACGCCGAAGCGGCCATCGGCACAGGCGGTCAGCACGGTCTCAAAGAACTGCCGACGGTCGTTGTAGGAGCGCATCGAGCCGAGCGCGCAGTAGATGAGCGGACGTGGCAGCCGATCCAGTGTGGCCTCAAAGGCGGCGTCGGCATCGGCAGGTCGACTGTCGTAGCACGGCCCCACGAAGTGGTAGGAGGCATCGAAGGCCTGCCGCTGCGGCTGCAGCAGCGGCGAGGTGTACACCACATTGAGCTGACCGCGCAGATTCATGCAGTTGGGAAGACCCGGCAGGACATCGGCAGTCTGGATCTGCTCCAGGGCGTACTGCTGCCGCAGGGCCTCCCAGGCGGCGCGATCTCTCTGCTCGATCTCGGAGAGCTCGGCAGCGGTCTTGCCGGGCCAGCGCGCCGCGTAGACGGCGGCAGACACCGTCGCGCCGCGGGGCAGCAGGGCATTGGTGTGAATCACGGCGCACGGAATGCCGCAGCGCTCAGCCGCCACCGCCGCCCACAGACACTTGGCGGTCAGCAGGACCAGCGCGGGTCTTCGTTCCTGCAGCGCCGCCACAAGCTGCGGCACACGCTCCCGCGAGTAGTCGATGGCTCGCAGGTTCACAGTGCAGTCTTTGGGCATGGGCCCAAAGGAGGGCTGCAGCACCACCTGCGCCCCCGATGATGCGAGCAGCGACTGAAATGGCTCCAGCGTAAAGCCGTCGACGCGGTGGCCACGCTCGACCAGGGCGCGGACCAGGGGCAGCGTGGTGACGATCCGCGAGTGATAGGGAATATCGAAGAACGCGATGCTCGGCAGCGAAGTCATGCGGCACGCCTTGCCAGGGCCCAGACGTGATAGGGGAAGTCGGGCTCGTTCGTTAGGTCATGTTGTTGCGGGTCGTACACCACCCACTCCTTAAAGTTGGCCATCACGCAGGCCCGGTTCCCCCAGGAGCCAGTGCGAATCGCCTCAAGGGGAAAGCCGCACTCGTGCAGAAAGTGTCGCAGGCCGAGCTCGGTCCAGCGCGTGCAGTCGATGGGATAAGCGTGAACCTTGACCAAAAAAGGAACCGAAATTAGGAACCAGCCGCCGGGGCGCAGCATCTGCCAGACATGACGCCCCGCGCGGTAGGGATACAGCAGGTGCTCAAAGACCTGCTCCGCCAGGATGAGATCAAACGTCGTGGGCAGCGGGCCAGCGCAGAGATCAAACTCTGGGAAGTCCACCGACTGATAGCTGGCGAAGCCGAAGTCGGCGAAGGTCCGTCCTGAGATCTCCAGCGCGTGCAGGCTGGCAAACGGCAGCGCTCGCAGCCACTCGCCGCAGACTCGATTCATGATCACTCGGCTCCACGTGGTCGGGCGAGCGGGGTCATCGATCATCGCAGCGGTCCTCTGGGGCGACGGCATGGGAGCATGGGAACCGGGGAGCCGACTTTTACCACAGCTGTCGGCGGGCCAGGCAAGCGCCATCTGCCTGGCCGCTGCGCGGACGTTTTGCACTGCGCTGGGTTTTGCTGCAGGCTACGCAGACGTCATGCTCGACCTGCAAGTTCGCTTTGGGACGGCCGCGGATGCGCTTGGTCTCGACGAGCTGAGCATGGCCGTGCATGGGCCGCTGGATCTGACAGCGCTGCGACAGCGCAGAGCGTGGCTGTACGAACAGAACCCGTACGCCAAAGTCCGCCCCGAGCTTGTGCTGGGCCTGATAGAGGATCGGCTGGTGGCGCAGACCGGGGGGCTAGCCGTGCCGCTGCTCCTCGATGGCGTCCCTGCGGCTGCCGCCTGGGGCGCCGATACGCTGGTGCATCCGGCGTGGCGCCGTCGGGGTATCGCCGGTCGCATGATCGCGGACTGGAGCGAGCAGTGTCGGCATGAGCTCTGTCTGGGCTTCGGCCCCGCGGCAGGCAATCGCTCAGTGCTGCGCCGACTGGGCTACGAGATCCTGGGACAGGTCGCTGGCTACTATGTTCCCGACAGTGACTGGTCTGCCACAGCGCCGGAGGCGGTCCAGGTTCGAGCGCTCGCTACCGATGATCCTCGACTGCCGCTGCTGTGGCAGCGCGTACAGTCGAGCTATCGCGCGCTGACGACTCGCGCCCCGGGCTTCCTGGCCTGGCGCTTTGCGGCAAGTCCCGCACCGCAATACTGCATGTTTGGGGCGCTGCGTGACGACGAACTCTGCGGGTACTGCGTGCTGCGAGTATCGCCGCGGCTCGGCGGGACCACCCTCCTTGTCGACTGGCTGGCTCATCCCGAAGACAGCGAGACGCTGGACGCTCTGCTCTGCCACGCGCGCGCCTTCGGCCGGGCACAGCAAGCAACCGGCGTGTTCACCTATGCCTCGCACGCGCGACTGAGCGAGCGCCTGCTGCGCTGCGGCTTCCGCTCTCCTCCTGGGTGGAGTGACGATGTCTTGGCCCGGACCGCGGGTCCGCGCGCTCTCTCGCTGCCAGAGCTCGCGCAGTGGCACCTGACCTTGGCAGACGCCGACAAAGACCGGCCCCCCTAGCTGCAGCCCGCTGCGCTCGGTGCCGGCCCCTTCCCAACCTCCGTCCGAGTGTGGGGGCGAGGCCATGAAAACGAGTTGACGGGGCGCGGCCGCGTATGCGCTGATTCCGCACGAGATCACCCCCTGCAGCAGGGGCAGTTCGCGCTTTCCCAGGGAGTGAGCTCACCAGAATCCATAGAAAGGAGGACGCACCATGAAGAAGATCGTCAAGCCGATCACCGTCGATGACCGCACGAAGCAAGGCAACATGTACTGGTAACTCCAGTGCCAACGGTGGCGCACAGCGGCGCAAGCCTCCTGTGCGCCACCTGCAGCTTCGGCCGCAAGTATCCACTCGCCAGCCACCGATAAAGAACTCCCGATGGACGCACACACCTATTTTGATCGCCTCAGCACGCGCGAGCTTCGGATCATTATCGATGATGAGCAGTGGCGGCCGCTGGTCGCTGGCTATGGATTCCGCGTCTCTCATTTTGACGAGGCGGACTTCTTGGCGCAGGACGCAGAGCCAAGCTTTGCCTTGATCACGCACCTCGACTATCACGCCAAGCTGATGGCCGCCTGGAAAGAGGCCAAGAGCATCTCTTCGCATCTCGCACTGGCGAAGTTCGATACCTCGCCGGGCGTGGTGGCCTATACCTTCGAGCAGCTGCTGTCGATCGACTTCCGCGACACACTGGCCCGGCGGGCCGCGTACTACGACTCGCTGCTCGCCTGCAAAGACGCCCAGGCCGTCACCACTGCCGGTGTCCTGACCTGCCGCTTCCGCGACGCTATCGAGGTCGCGAACAGCGACATGGAGCTAGCGCCGGGGTGGATGTATTCGATCGCTGAGTTTCTTGAGAGCTCGATCGTGAACCTAGAGTCCGACGGCTCCAGCTTCTCGCTCAGCGGCGACTTTGGCTTCGATGGGCTCATCCATCTATGCAACAAAGAAGCGCTGCGCAGCGGCGTAGGTCAGGCACTAGATGAGCTCTTGGTCCTGTCGACGCGCGGCAACAACGTCGTGACCTTCCGGGACAACCACATCGTCCGGCTGGTGGTCGGCGGGCAAGATCGGACTGAGCTCTTGCGCGAGCTTACGCAGGGCAAGGAGCGGGAGTCTTCGGCCACCGAATTCGCGCTGGGCTGCGTCGAGTTCCCGCTGCGGCAGGACTGGTCACTTAACTCGGTCATGCATGAGAGCGCCAACGGAGCCCACATCGGAATCGGCATGGGCCGCGAGATTCCCCACATCGACTTCATCGCGAAGCGAGCCGAGCTGCGCTTTCTCGCCGAGTCGGCGGCCTAGCGGATCGACACCGTGAGCCTCACCGTAGCGGATCTGCGCGTCGATCTTCGCCAAGGCGGCAGTGCGGCCCTGCAAGCAGCCAGCCAGCTGTACAAGACCTGGGGCTGCTTTGTCGCAACGGCCTGGCTCGATGAGGAGCTGCAGGAGGTTCGGACCGAGCTGGCCCGCCTGATTGCGCTAGCCCTCGCTCAAGCGGGCCTGCCGCTGCCTGCTCAGCCCGATCGCTTCGACGCCGGGCTGGCGGCTCTGGAAGCGTCAGCGCCTGCCGCAGTCAGTGCGATCTTTGCCGCAGCGCGCCGCCTGGCCTCGGTGCATCAGCTGTCTGTTCATCCCCAGCTGCTGGCCCTATCCCGGCACTTGATGGGCACCGATCTGGTGATGGCCAGCCCCTATAAGCCGGTTCGCATGGACTCGCAGGCGCGGGAGTCGCGACTGCTGCCTTGGCACCAAGACTATCCCTATGCCCAGGACTCGCTCGACGGGCTGGTGTACTGGATTCCCCTGCAGCCAGTCGACAATCACAACGGCTGCGTCGTCGTGGCTCCGGGTTCACACCACAGCGGCGTCTATCCCGTCAAGGTCACGCGCTACCCGATCGAAAAACGAGGACATCGGGACTTGGCACTCGCCGATCCAGCCGTGGCGGAGGCCTTCCCGCACCTCTCCGTCCCGATCAACCAGGGCGATGTGCTGGTCTTCAGCTCGCTGCTGCTGCACCGCAGTCAGCCGAATGCGTCTCCCCATGTTCGCTGGACGGTACAGATCCGGCACGGCAACTTTGCCCACCCAGTGTCCGTCGAAAAGGGCTGGCCAAGAGGGCACTACGAGAGCCACTGGTTCGACGAGAGCCATCCCGAGCATGTAGCGGAGCTGGACCTGGTTCCGGCCTGACATCCGCCGTCCCCACCCTGCCCAGGAATTGAGGCCCCGCGATGGAAGCGAGCGAGTTTTTCCGACATCTGACCCAGCGCAGCCTGTCCCTGGTGGTCGACACCGAGGAGGCTGCCGCGGCCGGCGCCGCGCACGGCTTCCCGGTCGTCCGCTTTGCCGAGTACGACTTCGGTAGCGAGCAGGCGCAACCGGCTCTGACCATCCTCTCAGACTTTGCCTCGATCCCGCGCTTGCACTCCCTCTGGGGACAGGCGGCCGCGCGCTTCTGTCACCTGGCGCTGGCCAAGTTTGATGGCTCGGCCGCGAGCCTGCACCACGCTCTTGGCCAGCTCCTCTCGCTCGACAGCCAGGCCGCTCTGCTCCGACGCACCCAGACCTACGAGCAGCTCCTCTCCTGCCAGGATCTGGAGATCCAGACCGCGGCTGGTGTGCTGCGCTGCCATATGCGAGATGAGCTGGAGATTCCCAATCCCGGCACCGTCCTTGAGCCTGGCTGGCTCTATTCGATCGCCGAATTTTTCGAAGCCTCAGTCGTCAATCTGCAGGAGGAGCGCTCCAGCTTCTGGGTCGAGGGCGACTTCGCCTGTGATGGCCTGATCTACCTGTGCAACACGCCTGAGCTCAAGGCCGGCTGCGCTGCCCAGCTGGATGCCTGGCTGTCGCAGGTGGCTTCGTCGCGGGCGACGCTTCGCTTTGACGACAACCGGCTGACCCGCATCGCCATCGGTGGGACGGACGTGACCGCAGAGTTTCTGGCGCTCGTCCGCGGACAGGAGAGGGAAGCGGCGGTCACCGAGCTTGGGCTGGGCTGTGCCGCCTTCCCGCAGCCAGCCGAGCGGTCCCGCAACGTCGTGCTGAACAAGAGCGGGCTAGGCGCCTACGTGGGGGTTGGCAAGGGACGCCATCTACCCCACATCGACTTTGTCGCCCAGGACGCCAGGCTGCACTTCATCGCAGCTGCCGAGCAAGCCTGAGCCGCAGCGCCCTGCCGAGCACCGACCGCGATAGGTCAGCTTCCTTGACCTATCACCGTACTCCGTAGCTCGGCATCTTCCTGCATTGCCGCCAGCACCGCCGGATGCTGTGCAATGCGCCGCAGCCGCTCGCGCAGCTTGACGTACTCCGCCGGGTCGCCGGCGGTGCGCTGTGCAGTCGCCGCGCGACTGTGCTGCAGCGCTCGCTGCGCCTGCTCGCCAATGCTCGGCTCCAAGCCAGGCGGTGCCCAGTCATGCTCGATAGGATGGAACACCACCCACTGCTGGCGGTTCTGATTTCCCCAGTCCAGCCGACGACACCCCAGCCCAGCCGCAGCGGCCAAGCGATGAATCGTACTGTGCGTGTAGGTGACGCACTCGGGATAGACCCAGGACTCCCCTTGATAGTCGGCGCTCCCCTCTAAGTACGTCGCGGCAAACACGCCCTGCGGCACGAGCACCCGACGCGCCTCGGCCAGGCAGCCAGCTAGCTGCGCCTGTGAGGTGTGCGAAAAGATCGACTGCGCCAGCAGCACATCGAACTTCCGTCCAAAGCGCGACAGTCCGAAGTCCTCATCATGGCGGAAGACCGGACGCTTAAGCCGGATCAGGTCAGCCCCCACTTCCTTTCCGATCCCCGCGTCGACCAGCCAGGCATTGGGCTCCAGCCCGCAGTAGTGATCCGGCAGCAGGTACGGAATCAGCAGCCGCGCCGCGCGCAGCGAGCCGCAGCCGATCTCAAGCACCCGATGAAACTCGCGCAGACCCAGCGCCAAGGTCAGAAAACTAAACTGCCACGCCGCCGCAAAATCGTAGTCCCCCAGCGCCCCGACGTACGCTCTGTGTAGCTGATCCGAATCTGTAGGTTCGTGCATGGGCGCTTCCTGCGACCTAGAAGTACACGTTGACGCCGGTGTTGCCGCCCATCGACATGGTGGGGCCCAGGAGGACGCGGGCCGTGGTGTCGGCGATGCCGACGCCGAGGGCGAACTGGCCCTGTGCGAACAGGCTGAGGCGATCGGCGATGTAGTATTCGACGCCCAGCACTGGCCCTAGCGAAAAGCCCAATAGCCAGTTGGCGGGGCCGGTGGGGTCGATGAACTGGATCTGCGTGAAGCCACCAACATAGGGGGCAATTCGCCGCCAGGCGCGAAACGTGTATTGCAGGCCGACGCCGCCGCTTAGACCAAAGCTAGTGTTTGAATTCGTCGCTCCGCTCCGGGTGGAGTCATTGACCATCGCCAGGCCGGCCCAGAACGGAATCGAGAAGCGCTTGAGGACCTTGCGCATACCGAACTCGGTAAAGAGCTGACCCGCCGGTCCGGTCGCAGTCGCCGGCTCTACCGAGAAGTCATTGACGCCGTCAAAGCTAAAAGGAGCCAGGCCGCCAAAGCGAAATAGGAAGGCCCACTGCCCTTCTTGCGCCGTCACGACTGGCGACGCCGTCGAGCCAGCGCTCGCCGCGGCGGCGGGGTCGGATGGCGGGCTTGAGGTCGGCTCTTGCGCCCGGGCCGTCGTGGTGAAGAGCAGAGCCAGGAAACAGGCAGTGGGTAGGGATTTGCGAAACACTTGGGCCTCCTGTGGGTTGCGATTCCGCCCGCCGAGAGTGAGAGCGAGCGGGCACCGAGGGCCATGCGAGAAGTGGTCGCATCTGCCACTCTGTGCGGGCGCACCATACCAAGCGGCTGGCTGGCTTGTGTAGACGAAGCAAGCGATTCCTGGCCGAGGTCGCTTGGCTTGCACTGCCGAGGCAGCCGGAGATCGCGATGGAGCACAAGGCTTACCGGCCACGGCTTATGTGCCTATGGCGGCGAGGAGGGCTGCGGCTGGCGCAGATGCGGCCATTGGCGGCTCAAGATTGAGCCACGACTGGCTGGGGCCGCAGCGGCAGGGTCCCGTATGCTGTGGCTAGGGCGGACAGTGGCTCGGCGGGGGGCCGGGCGCAGACGCCAAAGGGGGATGCGATGAGCGTGCGCGAAGCGTTGAAGCGACTTTCGGACAGCGTGGTCGATCTGACGAACCTGGAGGTGACGACGTATACCGGCCGACTAGAGCAGGCCATCGATAGCAGCACCGGGCAGATCAAGTGGGAGGAGTTCAAGCCGAACAGCGGCAAGCTGGTGCTGGTGGCGGCGACGCTGGTGCGGCCGAACCTAAACACGGTCAACTTCCGCGCCAGCGACGTCGAGGGGGCGGACAATAAGGCGCTGCTGGACCTGCACAGCGCCGCGGTGGACAGCGCGCGCAACGGGCGCATGGCGCTGCTCAAGCTGTTCACTGGCGTGCTGCCCACTCACAGCGGCGGCTAGCCGATGGAGCCGAGCGACGAGGAGCTCTTGGCGACGGCGGTCGAGGTGCTGCCGCAGCTTGTGGATCAGCTGGAGCGCGTCGAGCGCCTGCTGGACAAGCTACCGGGGCGGGCTCTTTCGAGCTTGCGGCACAGCGACGGGGCGGCGGACGACACGGCGGACGACACGGCGGAC
>CAZVMD010000004.1:60312-68439 GCA_964628555.1 uncultured Myxococcales bacterium
CGGCGGACGACACGGCGGACGACACGGCGGACCACCAAGGTCGCGATAGGCTGCGGCACACGGTGAGCGTAGCCCGGCAGGCCGTCGAGCAGCTGGCCGAGCTTGTGGAAGGATGGCAGGCCGCCTATCTGCCGCGGGCGGCCATTGCGCTGTGGCGCACGCCGAGCGCACTTGCGCTCTGCGTTGGCGGGCAGCCCAGCCCCGACGATGTGGCCGACTTCGTCGCCGAGCTAGAGCATCGCGACCATCGTCTGCTGGTCGCCGCCGAGCTGTGCGGTCTGCTGTTGGGCCTGTCGCTGCGCTGGGCGGCCGCTAGCTTCGCGCCGCCTTTGGTCGTGCTGTCGCTCAGCGAAGCCGCGCCGGCCCTGCTGGCGCTGGGGCACGAGCTCGCGGCGCTGCCGGCCAGCTAGCGCTTAGCGCTGCCGATCGGTGACCAGGAAGCGGAGGTTCTTGGACGGACCGAGCACCAGGTTGCGGCGACGATCGTGGACCGGGCGGTCAGTGGCCAGCGACAGCTGACACTGCGACAGCAGGGTGGCGAGGACGATCTTGGCCTCATACAGCGCGAAGGAGGCGCCGATGCAGCGCCGCACGCCGCCGCCAAACGGCATGAACTCGAAGGCCGAGAACGTGTGCTTGAGGAAGCGCTCGGGCACAAAGGCACAAGGGTTGGGATAGAGGTCTTCGCGCTTGTGCAGGCGCAGCGTGCCGATGCTGACCAGCGTGCCCGCCGGTAGCTCGTAGCCCAGAAAGACCCACGGCTGCTTGAGCTGGCGGGCGGCCAGGATCGGCACTACCGGGTGCAGGCGCAGCGTCTCGTTGATCACCGCCGACAAGAGCGGCAGGCCCGGCACTGCCTCGACGGGCAGCGGCTGCCCCAGCCCGGCTACCTCGGCCCGCACGCGAGCCAAAAGCGCCGGATCGCGGTGCAGGTGATACAGCGCCCAGCACAGGGTGATGGCGGTGGTCTCGTGGCCGGCGAACAGCAGCGTGACTAGCTCGTCGCGCAGCTGCTCGTCGGTCATGGCGCTGCCGTCGTCGTAGCGGGCGGTGATCAGGCGCGACAGGATGTCCTGACCAAGCTTTTCGCCACCTTCCAGCGCCCGCCGGCGCAGACCGATCTCCTCGTTGAGCAGGCGATCGAGGATGGCGCGGGCCCGCTGCAGCTTGGCCCAGGGGCCGATCGGCAGGCCGTCGATGCGCAGGCGCTGAAAGAACACCAAGAGCGGCGAGAAGGCCTCGACCCAGTCGATGACCGCGCGGCGGAACTCGGGGACGCGGGCGCTATCGACGCCGAACACGGTGCGGATGATGACCTCCAGCGAGATCGACTGCATCTGATCGAGCGCGCTCCAGGTCTCGCTGACCCGCCAGGCATCGAGGTGCCGCTGCGCCACCTCGGCAATGGTCTCTCCGTAGGCGCGCATGCGGTCTCCGTGAAAATGCGGATTCAGCAGCTTGCGCTCGGCGCGGTGGCGCGCCCCGACCAAGAACAGCACCGAGTGCTCGCCGATAAGCGGCGTCAGGAACTCGGGGTCGGGGACGGCGAACAGATCGGGATCAGCGGTCAGGAGCTGGCGCGCTCCCTCGGGCGTGCTGCTGAACACCACCGGCCGACCGACCGAGCGATCGGTCACTGGGTCGCCGTACTTGACGGCGAAGTCGCGCAGCACCGTGTCGGGATCCAGCATCGCCTGGATCGTGCGCCACGGCGTCGGCCGGGGACCTGGGGGCAAGCCGACAATCACGGACATCAAGCACCTCCGAAAAATGAGCGCAGCGTGCGCCACCAGTGTAGCCGAGCCGCTGGCTCACTCGCTGCGGAGTGCGGCAGGCAGGACGGCGACGGCGCCCCGGCTATCGCGCAGTACCGCCCACAGCCAGGCCGGCCCAGCCTGACTGCCGGGCTGAAAGAGAGTGCCGGCGAGCAGGCCAGCCGGGCCGCGATCGGCGACGGCCGAGACGCTCTCGGCCAGCGCTCCGGCGGTGGCGAACCACGACACCCGCAGCACCTCGCGCTCGGACTGCAGGGCCTGCGTCGCCAAGTCAAAGCGCAGGTAGTCCTCTGCCGATCCCAGCGGTAGCTGCAGGCTCAGGCGAAGCTCACGCTCGGCGGGCACGACGATGGGGCTGCTGCCCTCGCCAAGCCGCGCACCCGTCGCGTCATCGGCGAGCTGGATCGAGAGGCGCGGCAGCGGCGGCGACTGATTTGGGCGATAGCCCGCCCGATAGGCGGCGGCTGTCTCGGGTGCTGCGGTCGCCAGACCACACAGAATGCGCACCGCAGCGATGGTTGGCTGCGCCACCAGCGCTGTCACCACGCGCAGCGGCTGATAGTAGCCCGAGGTCGCGTCGGCATCGCGCGGCCGGGGCGACGGCTCCCCCGGCGCAGTCGGCGGAGCCTGCGGACCATGCCAGGCACAGGCCTCGGCCGGCACCTCGGCCTCGACCTCGGGCCCGGTCGCCGCGATCGGCAGGCGGGCCGTCGGATCCTGCAGGCAGCGCGGGCTGACGAAGTTGTCTTCGCTGGGCGGCTTGGGCGCGCGGCAGAAGTCCCAGGTGGCATCGGCCAGCGTCCCAGCCGTCGCCGGTCCGCTGGGCGTCGCCACCCACAGTCGCAGGCGGACTCGCTCACCCGGCGCGACCTCGGGCGGCTCGGCCTGCACCGCGATGACCCGCGGAGCGACCACCCGCGACGGCGGCAGCCCGACCTCGGGCACGCAGGAAAGCAGCAGCAGCCCAGCCGCACTCCGCGCGCCCCAACCCCAGCCGCGGCTGCGCCGATCCGACGAGCGCCCCTGCGCCGCCCCGCTCATCGCTGCACCCGCAGCCCGAGGACCGCCAGCGTCGGCAGGCCGCGGATCGGCTCGGCGCTCTGCCAGTCGGCGCTGTAGGCGAGCTCTTGCACGTTGTCGTGGTGGGTGGCGTTCTGGACCTCAAGCTGCGTCGACAAGCGCAGCCCGGCCGGCAGCAGAAACGTGTACTCCAGCCGCAGATCGAGCTGCAGAAAATCAGGCAGCCGCGTACCGCCAAGCGGTCCCAACAGCGGCTCGTACTGATCGGCCCAGGCGTTGTAGTAGCTGCCGAGCACGGGCTGACGCGGCAGGCCGGTCGTGTACTGCAGACGCAGCCCCGCCGAGAGCCGCCCAAGCTGCGCCGCTGCCGTCGCCTGCAGGCTGTGCGTCTGATCGTAGGGACTCGGCCAGAGCGGCAGGCCCGGACCAGCCCGACGCTCGCTGCGCGACAGGGCGTAGCCCAGCCAGCCCGACAGCTGCAGCGCCCAGCCGCCGCGCCCTAGCGTCCCGTCGAGAAGGCGGACCAGGAGCTGCCCGCCGTAGCTGCGGCCGCTGCCCTCCTGCGACAGCGCGGCGGCCAGGGGCGGCGTCGGCTGCGGGCTTGCGACCACCAGCTGTTCGTACAGGCGCAGGTAGCCAGCCGCCTCGATGCGCAGGCGCGCCCACGGGGTCCACTCGCCGGCCGCCGCGACGTGCCAGGCGCGCTGCAGCCCCAGACGCGGCCGCCCGAAGACAGAGCTGAGGTCGCTGGGGACGGCGGGCTGCGGGTAAAGTCCGCCCGCCAGGCTCAGGTGCAGCGCGGGGTGGGGCTGCGCAGCAACGAGCAGGCGAGGCGCGGCGGCGGCTTCGAGCTGGCGTCCGCCGATCGGCGGCGTGTCGCCGACCCGCGGCAGCAGGCGGCTGACCTCGGAGAGCGTCGCCCCCAGCCGCAGCCCGGGCTCGATGCGCAGGCCGCCCAGGCGCAGCGACAGCGCGGCGTACAGCGCCAGGTCTAGGAGATGTACGGACCAGGCGTCGCTGTTTACGTGAACTCCCGGGGACTGGCCAAAGACGGTCGGCTCATCGACGCGGGCCGGCCGGCTCAGCGTCCCCTGCCGCTGCTGCCAGGTGTAGCGTCCCAGGCCATCGAAGCCCAGGCGCAGGCCCAGCCCGAGCCGCGGCCGCGGCGACAGCAGCGATCGCCGGTAGTCAGCGCGCAGGCCGTACAGGAGCTCGTCGCCCTGCGCCGCGGTAGGCTGGCCGCCAAAGTCGGCCTGGTAGCGCCGCCGGTCCAGCCCCAGCCACGGCGCCAGCTGCAGCCCGGCTCGCCCCGCCTCGCCCGCCGGTCGATCGTAGTGCAGGCCCAGGCGATAGCTGTCGCGGCCGCGGGTCTCGGTCTGGCGCTGGCTGTGCTCGTCGCGGCCATGGATCCGCGTGCTGCCGTCGCTACTGAGCAAGAACGTCGCGCGCAGCAGGCCGCCATCGCCCAGTGCTAGCTGGGCCTGAGCCTGCGCGTCGTAGTACTGCGGCAGCGCAAAGGCATCGCCCAGTCCCGGCGGGGCCAGCGCGCCGAGCAGGCGATCGAGATAGCTATAGCGCCCGCCGAACAGCAGCCGCAGGCGCGAGCCCAGCGCGCCGCTTAGCACCGCTGCCGCGTCGAGCAGATCGGCAGAGAGCTCGGCGTGTAGGCCGGTCGGCAGCGTGCGCGGCTGCAGCACCACCAGGCCACCGAGCACCCGGCCGTACTCGGGACCGAAGCTGGCCGGCAAGAGCTGAAGCTGCGACAGCAGCGCGGCCGGCAGCCCCGTGCGCAGCCCGCCTTCGTGATACAGCGACGGCAGCTCCATGCCCAGAAACAGGACGCGGCTGTCCCCAGGCGAGGCGCCCCACAAGATCAGTGCGCCGCTGCCCAGCGGACTGCGGGCCACGGCCGGCAGCGCTTCGAGGGCCCGCAGCGGATCGCCAAGGCCGCCGGCCAAGCGCCGCGTCTCGTCGAGTCCAAGCTGCGTCTCGCCGGGTCGGGCGGCCGCGCCGCTGCCCTGCCCATGGACCACCGTGGCAAAGCCGGCGCCTGGCTCGGCCCGCCCGAGCCGCGAGGCGAGCAGCAGGCCGAGCAGCGCCGCGCCCCGGGCACGCCGCCCGCTCATGGCAGCGTTAGCTCCAGCACCAGCCGACCCGCGCCGGCCCCGTGATCGCCGCGGGTGTCGCTGGGCAGGGCCAGACCTTGCCCCTGCAGCGACGGAGTGGCCTCGCCGTGACGGTACACCGCGACGGCATAGTAGGCGCTGGGCTGGCCGCACAAAGACGGCACATCGACGAGGATGCGATAGCGTCCGGCCGCCGGCGGGCTGGCGTATGACACCGTCTCGCGGTTCCAGCCGTCGGGGACACAGCCGGCGTTGCTGTCCCAGGAAAGGACGCCACTCGCCGAGCCAGCGGCGGTCCCGCCCTTGCGCCGCGACCACACCACGCGGCCGCTGGGCTCGACGACCTGCAGATCGAGATCGGCGGGCCGGCTCCACGACAGCCCGATGCGCAGGGCGGGCGGCGGCCCCGGCTCGTCGGGCAGCGCCAGATCGGCGACCGCTTGCAGGACCTGCAGGGTCGGCGGTCCGACACGCCCCGCGGCATCCACGGCATGCACGAGCAGCGTCTGCGGCCCCAGGGGCAGCCAGGCGGCAAACGACAGCCGAGCGGCAAAGGTCGGCTGCCCCGGCGCGGTGATATCGGCGGCACCGGCCGGCAGGATGTAGTGGGCGCGATCGCCCATCAGGTAGATCGCCGTAGCCTGCCCGCCAGCCTCCAGCGTTCCACTTAACGGCTTGTCGCGCTGGCCAGGCTCGATGCGGGTCGACAGCAGGCCCAGGCCGCGCACCCGCGGGGCGTCGTCGACGATCGCGGTCGGCAGCCCGGGCACCAGCTGGGCCGACTCGACACGCAGCAGCAGCGTGGCGCTGACCTCCGTCGATGCGGCATCGCAGGCTGCAAGCGCGCAGATCGATACGGCGCCGCACAGCCGCCGCAGGCCGCCGCAGGCTCGCTGGGCCCGGCGCATCAGAAGCCTCCCTGGGCGCGCAGCAACAGCGCGTCGCGCCCCAGCGTGCTGGGCAGGCCGCTCGCGCTGCGACCCAGGCCGTTCTGGCTGTGCTGATACTCCAGGGACAGCCGCAGTAACCCGGGATAGGTCAGGCCCAGGTTGGCGGTCAGCGTCGAAAACGCCAGCGACACCGGCACCCGCAAAAGCCCCGCCTGCTGCTGGGCATCGGCATCGGGATCGTAGTGATCGAAGCGCAGGCCCCACAGGCCATAGCGGCTCAGGCCACCGACGATCGACAGGTAGTAGCCCAGCTCGCGCAGGTCGCGGCCGGCGGCGATGGGGTCGGCCGGAAACAGACCGCGGTCGAGGTTGCGGGCCCAGATCAGCTCGGCCGAGATGGTCAGCGCTCCGACGAGCGGGAAGCTGAGCACGACCTGGGCATCGGCGGCCAGGGCATCGCGGCCAAAGTCCTGCGAGGGCACGGCGGCGCGACCGCGCAGCGGCAGGAGCTCGCTTAGCTGCACCTGGCCGTCTTCGTTGTCGTCGCGCCAGCTGAGCGAGTCCTTGCTGGCCGGGGTGCCGGGGCTAAAGCCGGTGCCGAACAGCGCCGAGACCCCGAGGCGCAGTCCCAGCCAGGAAAGCGGCGAGAGCTCGACGCCCACCCGGCCGAGCAGGTCCTTGCTGTGGTTGGGATCGCGCAGAGCAAACTGCACATCGCCGGCCGGCGCGCCGTTCATTACTGCCAGGGCATAGCGCAGCCAGCGCACCGTCCCGAACAGCCGCAGCCCCAGGTCGTACTCGCCGGGAAACAGCGCCGCTACGACACGGCTGCGCTCTAGGAAGACGCGGTCGGGATCGTATTCCTGGACCTCGCGACCAAACGGGATCTTAAACAGGCCCAGGCTGGCGGCCAGCCAGGGGCGGCTCTGCTCGCGGCCCTGCCAAGCGGCAGCGACCTCGGCCCCCAGCAAGCGCGCCTGCGCCCCAGCCAGCGTCGAGCCATCGAGCTCTAGCGCCGCACCAAGCAGCACCGTGGGCAGCACCCGCGCCTCGGCCTGGGCGCGCAGGCGAGCTCGCCGGATCAGAAAGCGGGTCTCGTTGAGCGGCTGACCGCTGCCGTTGTCGAGCTGATCTTGCGAGTCCTGCCGATACAGATAGGCATCGGCCTGGACAAAGCCGGACAGCGACAGCGACAGTCGCGTCGGCAGCCCCCCCCCGGCGGCCCCGCCAGACCCATCGCCCGCGATCTGCGCCAAGGCTGGCTGGCTGACGACGGGCAGTATCAGGAAAATCCCGAGGCCGATCGCAGCCCATCCGGACCTGCCCTCAGGGAAGCGGCGGCAGCGTGCCATCGGGGCGCAGAAGCGGCAGCACCGGCTGCTTGCTCAGAGACTGAGCGCTGGTGCAGGCGTTGAGGATTTCGAGGTGGGTGCTGGGCCGGGCATAGCAGGCCCGATCGTCGGGGTCCGGGCTGCCGAGATCAGCGACGGTGGGCAGCGGGTCGTCGGGACAGCCGGCCAAGCTCAGCCAGCCAAGGAGGAGGACCCGGTGCAGCGGCCGCGCCAGCCGGGAGCGTGGCCCGCGTGGGGCGCAGCGAGGCAGGTCTGGCGCAGCTGAGCGGACAGGCATGACTTAGCGCTCCTCGCAGAAGCCGTGGCGACAGACGCCGGTGGCGCAGGGGCTGGCCGCGCTGCAGGGCGAGCAGGTGCTGCGGCCGGTGACGCTGTGCTCGAAGAAGCAGACGCAGGGCTCGGGCGGGCTGTACAGCGAGAAGTCGCCGCCCTCTTGGCTGCGCTGCACGCGCATGGCACAGCGCGGCACCAGGCCGACGCGGATGCTGCTGGCCAAAGGCTCGAAGCTGGGCGGCGGCGTGACCGGCTTGCCGACCAGCAGATCGATGACGCGGGCAGCCCGGGGCTTGCGCGGCTGGCCACCCGGGTCAAGCCGCTGCAGCCAGTGGGTATACGACCACAGATGATAGTGACCATCGCGGACGTTGAGCTTGTCGAAGCTGGTCTCGCTGCCGTCGGGAAAGTAGGCGCGGCGCTGGCCATAGGCGCGGAAGGCCAGGGCCTTGAGCGAGGCGCGCAGGCCGTCGTAGACCTCGGAGCCGAGGATGCCCAGGGCTCGCTCGGGGTCGGGGGCGGCGGCGAGCTGACTGGCCAGATCCTGCGACAGGTTGATCGGCACGCCCTGCCAGCGCCCGGCCGGCACACCGATCGAGGCGGCCATGCTGAGCAGGGTGCCCTTGGTCAGCGGTCGGATGTAGAGCTGGCGCGGATCGCTCCACGGCACGACCTGACCGGCGGCGCCAAA
>CAZVMD010000005.1:0-27002 GCA_964628555.1 uncultured Myxococcales bacterium
GTAGGGAGTGGATGAAGGCGGTGGGGGGGGCGCTGGGGTCGGGGCGGAGCAGGCCGCGGCCGTGGAGGCGGACGCGCTGCGAGGTGGTCTTGGCCGGCAGCAGGCCGAGGTAGTCGAGGGCGGGGGCGAGGTCCCAGAGCGGAAAGCGCAGGGCGCGCAGGCGCAGCGGCGACAGCAGCCACCAGCGCAGCGAGTGCTTGACCAGGAAGGCGCCGAGCGGCGAGGCCCAGGCGATGCGCAGCAGGTCGGGCGCAGCGACGAGGAGCCGGCCACACGAGTCGAGCGGATGCACGCGGCGACGCAGCGGCGCGGCAAACACCGCCTGGGCCGCGGCGGGATCGATGGCCAGGTTGAACTCGTGCGGCCACAGCGGCGGAAAGCGGCCCCAGCTGCTGAGGTTGCCCCCGACGAGATAGACGGTGACTCGCTCGCTGAGGCTGGGATCGCGGCGCAGCGCGGCGGCCAGGTTCGAAAGGGGCCCCAGGGCCAACAGCGAGCTACCCGCCGGGAGTGCGGCGATGGCCTCGGCCGCGGCGGTATCCTGACCGGCCCGGCCCGCCCCGAGCAGCAGCGGAACCTTGCGACCGGCGGCGGCCAAGAGCTCGCCGGCACAGCGATACGCGACGTCGGTCGGCGCATTGCCCGAGACGGTGCTGATGCCCAGGAGCGGGGCCGATGAGCACAGCACGGCGCTCAGCGCAAAGCCGTCATCGACGTCGCCGCGCCGGGCTCCCAGCGCCAGATCGGTGTCGATCCACACCGGGCCGGGGGCGGCCTGGCCGGCGCCCGGTTCGTAGGTCTCGCCAGCCGCTGGTCCAGCCGGGCGACGATCCGCAGCAGCGTCTGCAGTCATGGCTCAGTAAGGGGCCAGGGCCAAGCCGCGGTCAAGCCTGCTGTCGGCGGACCGGCCAGCCGGCGCGGCGCAACCTCGGCCCCAGACGGCCCGGCGTTCCGCGTTGCCCGCCGCCTTAGGCTCGCGGTACGATCCCGCCGGGGCGGAGCAAGCCTCCGTCCAGGCCCAGACGCAAGGAGGGGAGCGGACATGGCGACAGGCAAGTCGGGGGGCGGCGCAAGCAAGAGCAAGAGCCGCACAGCAGGAGCAGGACCCAAAGCGGACGCGAGCGCGGGAGCAGCGACGGCCAAGGCCGCCAAGCCCAAGGCCGCCAAGCCGGCCAAGCGGGCGACAGGCGAGGCGGTGCCACCACCGGTGCTGCTGGCCCATGTGTGGGAAAACGACGTCGACCTGTCAGGCTGGTGGATGAGCGAGAAGCTCGACGGCGTGCGCGCCTACTGGGATGGCCGGCGCTTCGTGTCGCGGCTGGGCAACGAGTACATCGCCCCGGACTGGTTTGTCGCCGGCCTGCCGAGCACGCCGCTTGACGGGGAGCTGTGGGTCGGCCGCAAGCAGTTCCAGCGCTGCGTCAGCATTGTCCGCCGCCAGGAAGCCCACGACGAGTGGCGCGAGGTGCGCTATCTGATCTTCGATGCGCCGGCCCACGATGGCGCGTTTGAGGAGCGGCTGCAGCACATCAAAGACACGCTGGCCCGCCACAAGCCGCCCTACGCGCAGTACCACCCGCACGAGGTCTGCCGCGACACCGAGCATATGCGCGGCGAGCTACGTCGCGTCGAGGGGCTGGGCGGCGAGGGGCTGATGATGCGGCGGCCGCGCTCGCGCTACGAGGTCGGGCGCTCGCACTCGCTGCTGAAGGTGAAGAGCTTCCACGATGCCGAGGCGCGGGTGATCGGCCATCAGCCGGGCACCGGCAAGCACAAGGGGCGGCTGGGCGCGCTGCTGGTCGAGATGCCAAACGGCATCCAGTTTGCCGTCGGCACGGGCCTAAGCGATGCCGAGCGCAGCCACCCCCCAGCGATCGGCAGCATCATCACCTATCGCTATCAAGAGCTGTCAGATGGCGGTGTGCCGCGCTTCCCATCGTATGTCGGCGTGCGCCA
The DNA here is from genome assembly GCA_964628555.1 of uncultured Myxococcales bacterium. Lineage (GTDB taxonomy): Bacteria > Myxococcota_A > Polyangia > Palsa-1104 > JAEUJZ01 > JAEUJZ01. The sequence continues at coordinate 1,957 of CAZVMD010000005.1, forward strand.
CGACTTCGCCTGGCCGGGCAAGAAGTAGTCCCTCCCGAAAAGCACTCAGCGACGAGGAATCGCCGCATGTCGGCGAGGCTGGCTTGCTATACTCTCGCCATGGCGGTCTATTCGGATGTCTTCGATCGGGCGCTGATCCTGTCAGCGCAGGCGCATAAGGAACAGCTGCGCAAGGGCACGGCGATCCCCTACATCGTGCATCCGGTGCACGTCGCGATGGTGCTGCAGAAGTACCAGTTTCCCGACGAGGTGGTGATCGCCGCGCTGCTGCACGATGTGGTCGAGGACACCGACGTGCCGCTGTCGCAGATCAGCGCTGAGTTCGGCGTGGCGGTGGCGCGGCTGGTCGATGCGGTGTCGGAGCGCAAGACCGAAGACGGCAAGCTGCGCTCGTGGCGCGAGCGCAAGGCGGAAAAGATCGCCCACCTGTCGCAGAGCGACCAGCTGGTGGGAGCGCTCAAGGCCGCCGATGCGCTGCACAACTGCCAGGCGATGCTGCGCGATCTGCAGGCCCAGGGCCCGGTGCTGTGGAGCAAGTTCCGCGGCTCGTCGGCCGATCAGCTCTGGTACTACACCTCGCTGGCCGCCATCACGCGCCGCCTGCTCGGCGGTCACCCGCTCAACGACGAGCTCGATGCGGCCGTCGCAGAGCTCGCGGAGTGGCACCGCAAGACTGGCGCCCCGGCGAGCGTCTAGGCGGCGGCCGAGCGGCGCTCACGACGCGGGGTTCGGCTTCGGCGCGCCGAGCTGCAGCTGGGCATGGGTATCTAGCTCGTGCGCTTCGCGGCCGCCGCGCGACAGCGGATGCTCAGGCAGCACGCCTTCGATCATCAGCGTCGCCATATCGACGCAGCGGGTCACAAGCTCACGCGCGCCGTCATGCAGCGTGCTCGACTCGCGCACGTACTTGATGTTGTTCTCCAGGTCCTCGGCGCTCCAGCCGCGCGAGTGCGCGATGTACGGGAACTGCGGGAACTGACAGCCCAGCTCGGCGAAGAAGCCCAGCATCTGCCCCGCGACGCCCTGCACGTTGTCCTGGCCGCCGGTGATGATGAACCCGGCCACCTTGTTGTGCAGCAGGTGCCGGTTGGCCACCGTCTCCTGATTCTGGATGCAGTTCATGCGCTCGATCATCTTGAAGTACAGGCTGCTGGCCGAGCCCCAGCGGATCGGCGTGGCGATGAGGATCACGTCGGCCCAGTGGACGACGCCCTCGTAGATCTGCTCCATCTCGTCGCTGGGATCCATCATGGTGATCGAGCAGGGCCAGGTGCAGGCGCGAGCCGCCTTGGAATAAAACCCCTCGCAGCTGCGGAAGCGCAGATCGCGGACCCGGCTGAGCTGGGTCTCGCAGCCGGCAGCCGCCTGAGCATGTGCAAGCGCCGTCTGCAGCAGATCCTCGGACGTGCTGTAGCGGGGCTGCTCGGCGGTCATCACCGTCGTCGAGATGCCCAGCACGCGCACCGGACCTGGGGCCCGCTCGATTGAACCGGGCGCTGTGCCAGCTGCGCAGCATCGCCGATATCAATCCAGGCTACTTCCGACCGAGCGGCTTCCGACATGGTTCGTGTTCCTCCAGAGCAGGGGCGCGACCGCGGGCGCGCGGGCATCGTACGGGGGGCAGCGAGCGGGCCGGAAAGATTTTCGCGGCGCGCTGCACAGCCGAGCGCTGCCGACCTGGCCCATAGGTTTGTAAAAAGGATCGTGTTAGGGTCCGCCTCCATGGCGGCCCCACCAGTCCTTCTCATCGACGACAATCAGACGTTCGGGCAGCAAGTGGTCGCAGCGTTTGCCGATGTCGGCCTGCAGGCCCACTGGGTGCCGCGCGGAGCCGATGCCATCGCCTACCTGGAGAGCCAGCTCGGCAGCGGGCTGCCGGCTTCGCTGCTGTGCGTCGTCGATCTGGTGCGGCCAGCCTCGGCCGGGCGAGCGTTTCTGGCCCAGCTTCACGGCCCGCTGCAGGTCGAGCTGGTGGCGCGCGGCTGCGTGCCGACCAGCCTGGCCCTGGTGCCGGTGATCGGCAACTTCCACGACCTGCCGGATGGCGTCGAGGTGCAGGTCAAGCCGATCTTCCCCAGCCAGGTTGTCGCGACGGGACGACGGCTGCTCGGGCTGGCGCCGGCGGTCTCGGGGCGGCCGCTGTCGGGCTCGCTGCCGGCCCTGGTCCCCAGCCCAGCGACCGGCTCGCCGCGGCCGAGCACACCGGGCCTCGCCGCCGCCCCCGCGGATGCCACGATCCAGGTCGAGACCGTCGAGGATCTGCTCGACTTCGGGCCGTCAGACACCGTGCTCATGCCGCTGACCACGCTGACCGGCTCGGCGACCGAAGCCGCCAGCCCGGCGAGCGCCAGCTCTGCGACGACGGCTGACGTGGCCAGTGCCAGCCGGCCAGCCAGCGCCAACATGGAAGAGCTGGCGCGCTCGCTCTCGCTGGGGGGCTCGGATCCCGCCCTGAGTGCGGTGCCCGCGGCCACGCCGGAAGCGCTCGCCGCCCCGGCTCCGCGGCCCCGCACTCGACCGCAGTTCCCGGCGCTCTCGCCGACGGGCTCGCCGCTCTCGGTGGCGGACGCAGCGGCCGAGCGCGCCGAGCCCCCGACCGCGAGCAGCGATCCGAGCGACATCCACACCATCCCGTTTTCGCGTGCCACGCCGCTGGCCTTCCCGATCCACCGCAGCAGCGCCGAGGCGGCCCCGCCGGGCCCCGGTCGGTCGGAGATCGCTCAGGCCAGCGCAGCACTATTGGCTGCCGCGACGCCGCCCAGCCCCAGCAGCCAGCTCGGCCCAGCCCCGATGGCCAGCGGACGCAGCGGCGCTGTTGCGCTCAGCGGCGACCTGGCCTTGATCCCGCTTATCGACGTGGTGTCGCTCTTGGCTCAGGTGCGCAAGACCGGCGTACTCAGTGTCTCAGCCGGCAGCGGCGCCGACGCTCTGCCGACCGGCAGCGGCATCCGCATCGAGCTGTTCTTCCGCGCCGGCCGCGTAGATGGCGCGTACAGCTACGGCCTGCCAACGCTGCGCCTGGGTCGCTTTCTGCTCGCCCTGACCGCGCTGCGCGGCCGCGATCTCGACGAGGCCGAGGGCGATCGGGCCCGCCAGAGCGGCGATGAAGACAGCCGCCTGCTTGGCCAGCGCCTGCTGCGGAGCGGCCTGTTGCGCGACGGAGAGCTGCGCCAAGCGCTGTCGCAGCAGTGCGCCGAGCTGCTGTACGAAGCGCTGAGCATGTCCTGCGGTCGCTTCGTCTTTACCGACAGCTGCGTCGAGGATCTGCCGCGCCGCGTGCGCGAGCCGGCCCTTGGCGGGGGCCTGAGCCTGGACAGCGAAGCGCTGCTGCTCGAAGGCTATCGCCGCCTGCGCGAGCGCCTGCAGCTCGGCCGCGATCTCGAAGAGGGCGCGGTCTATCTCTCGACGGTCAGCGGCAGTGGCCCGCTGTCCCGCCTCGGCCTGTCCGAGGTTGAGTCGGCGGTGCTGCTGCTGTGCAACGGCCGCTTGAGCGTCGGCGACATCGCCCGCGAGAGCCAGCTGTCGCCCACTGTCGTCGGCCGCGCGCTGTCGCGCCTGCAGTCGCTGCGCCTGTGCCGTCGTCGCCTGCCGGCCCTGCTCGCCGGCTAGTTGGGATCGGGCGACCGGCTTGGGGTCGCCGCCCCGGACAGAAGGGAAGTAAGATTCGGTGATGTCCTCCTCCCGTTCCTCGCGCTCCTCTGCCTTGCGCTCACGCCCAGTGTTCTTTGCCGCCTCGCTGACGCTGAGCCTGGCGTTTGCGCCGACGCTCCGCCCGCTGCCATCTGCCATCGCTGCCGAGACGACGCAGAGCCTGATCGAGACCGGTCAGCGCAAGTTTCAAAGCGGCGATCTGCCCGGCGCGCTGGCCGCTTTTGCCGCCGCGCAGAAGCAGTCGCCAGGCGATGCGCAGCCGCTGATCCTGCGGGGCAGCGTCTATCAGAAGCTCGGCAAGCTGGCCGAAGCCGAGGCCGATCTGCGAGCCGCGCTGCGCCTAAACCCTAAGCTGCCCAACGCCTTTGAGGTCCGCGCCGAGCTAGCAGCGATCCTCACCGATAGCAAGCGACCCAAGGAGGCCGCCGAGCTCTTAGAGCAGCTTTTGCGCGAGAACCCGCGGCATGCCGACTCGCTGTACAACCTGGGCCTGGCCCGCGAGGCACTGGCGGACTTTCCCGCCGCGGCTGCCGCCTATGCCCGCGCCGTGCGCGAGAAGCCTTCCGAGGTCGATGTCCGCCTGGCCCTAGTGGGGGCGCTGCGCAAAGCCGGCCGACCGGCGGAGGCGCTGAGCGCAGCCGGCGAAGCAGCGACTCTGGCCCAGCGGCTGTCGGCGGCCCCGGCGGTTCAGGCACAGATCCAGGACGAGCTCGGCCTGTCGCAGCGCCGGCTGGGCGATCTGAAGGCAGCAGAGGTCAGCTTCCGTGCCGCCCTGTCGCGCCTGCCGACCCTGCACGCGGCTCGCTTGCATCTGTGCACCACGCTGGCGGCCGCGGGTCGCTGTCCCGAGGCCCTGCGTGAGAGCGCCAGCCTGCCCAGCGCCGCACCGTTTGCCGAGCAGGTCGCCAAGCTGCGGGCCGGCTGCGCGAAGAAGTAGCCGCGCGGCGAGCCCCAGCGCCGCGTCCCCACTGCGCGGCTGCGCTGTCCCGGCCATCAGCTCGCAGCCTGAGCCGGGCTCGCTTCGCCGGGCTGACGCGGTCTAGTTGATCGCGGCGATGGCGTCGGCCGACGAGATCCCCAGCTTGGGCAGGGCGTGGTCGGCGCGGTCGGTGAGCTGACGCAGGCGGTTGGCCAGCACGCCGATGATCTTGCCCGAGACGTGGGCGCGCTCTTCGACGAAGCGGCGGAAGGTATCGCCGGCGATGGCCAGCACGCGGGTGTTGACGCCGGTGACGATCGCCGTGTTCGAGCGCAGCGAGCCATCGATGACCGACATCTCGCCGATGCAGTCGCCGGGCCCAAGCAGGGTGGCGTTGCGCTCGCCGCCGGTCTCGGAATAGACGAGCTGCACACGGCCCGAGATGATGACGAAGACCTCATCGCCAACGTCGCCCTGCTTGAACAGCACGGTGCCCTCGGGATAGCCGCGCTCTTCCGAGGCGCGGGCCAGGACCAGCAGATCCTCGGGCTCGAAATCGACGAACAGCGGCACGCAGTGCAGAAACAGGATGCGCTCTAGGTTGGTGCAGACCGGCCCGAGGTTGGTGGGCAGGCGCGGCACCGCGAAGCGACCGGTGACCATAGTGTCGGCCTGCGGGCCGGTGAAGCCGTCGTCGATCTCGATGCGCGGCTTCTCATCGCTGGAGCTCTCGGCCTCGACTGCTGGCTTGGCGGCCGCGGTAAGCTCGGCGGGCGCGGCGGGAGCAGCGACGGTGCTCGGCGGACCAAAGCTCGGGGGCGGCGGCCCCTTGGCGGCGGGCAGGCCTGGGCCGAGGTTGGGTGGCTGCGGACCGCCCCCCGGCCCGGCCAGGGCGGCCAGGTTCGGCGGCTGTGGACCTTTGTGACCGGGGGTCGCGCCCCCCAGCGGCGACGGAGCAGGCCCGCTGCTTGGCGACGGACCGCCGCCCAGACCCGCCGGGCCTGCCGGACCGCCCAGGCCAGCCAGGTTCGGCGGCTGCGGACCCTTGAAGCCCGGACCACCAGGGCCGCCCAGGCCCGCCAAGTTGGGTGGCTGCGGACCCTTGTGGCCCGGACCGCCCGGACCGCCGAGACCGCCCAAGCCGGCCAGGTTCGGCGGCTGCGGACCCTTGTGGCCCGGACCGCCGGGACCGGCAAAGCCAGCTAGGTTGGGCGGCTGCGGACCCTTGGCAGGCAGGCCACCGGGGCCCGCGAAGCCGGCCATGTTGGGTGGCTGCGGACCCGACTTGCCGGTCGCCATAGCCGCCGGATTTGCCGTCGGGGCGGGCATGGCAATCGGCGGCGGTACCTGCGCGCCGCCGCTGGTGCCAAAGCTGGCGGGCTTGATGCGGGACGCGCTGCCATCGCGCGTCATGTCGTTGATCTGCGCCCCGGCCGCCATGCCCCAGCCGGTCGGCAGGGCCTGAATCGCCGCCTCGCGCACCAGCGCGTCTTCATCGTTCATGCCCGACAGCAGGCGCTCGATACTGGCGGGCGAAGGGGTCTCGCCGGGCAGCGCCGAGGCCAGCATGGCACCGGCTCGCACGAACGGATCGTGCTCGGAAGCCAGGGCGTCCAGCACGCGCTCCTTCTGCTCATCGGCGATCTGCACCCGCGAGTCGTACGAGGGCACGCGCTCTTCCAGGATCGGCACCAAGCGCTCCATCAGCTCGGGATCGCCGGCCGCCACCAGCGCGTCGATGGCCGTGGCCCGCGACACCTTGTCCTGATCGAACAGCCGCGCGCGATGGGTGCGAATGATGTCGCCCATGCCCATCAGCGACAGCACATCTAGCGTGTGATCGACCAGCCGATCCTGGCGCTTTAGCAGCACCAGCGACAGAAACTCCAGCGAGGGGCCGATGACAAAGCCGCACAGCGCGCGATACACGGCGCGCAGGTCTTCGATGCGGGCCAAAAGATCCTCGACCGTGCCGCGATGGCCGCCGCCCTTGCCGGTGATCTCATCGACGATGCGCTGGTGAGCATCGGGGGCGACGCCGTACTCACGGCGCAGGTTATCGATGTCGCGCTTGTTGGCGCCGCGCAGGAGCAGCGTGCGCAGGGCCAGGCGATAGCCCTGCTCTTGCAGCCGCTCTTCCGCCGAGACCGCGACGTTGGGATCGAACAGCTGGCGGTCGCTGATCTCTAGCTGCTGCAGCACCTTCTCGTGGTCGGCGTCCGAGATGTTGAACTGGGCCCGCACCTGCTCGATGATGCGCAGCTCGGTGCGGGTGATGACACCTTCGGACATCAGCTCGCGAATGGTATCGGCGTAGACACGCAGGCCGACTTCCTTCTCCTGCTCCTTGCGCTTGATGACGTAGAAGGCTTCGCGCAAATCCTCGGGCGGCTTCTCGTCCTTCCACTGCCAGCGCGCCACGAAGCGCTTGGCGAAGCGCTCCTGCACCGCCTCGTCCTCGCGACGATGGAAGCGGCGCATAAAGAACCACGAGGACAGCGTGATCGACAGGAAGGCCATGACGTACGGCCCTACCTGCGTCCCGGCGATGTAAACGCGCCGCCAGGTCGGCTGACCGGCGAACAGATAGAACAGGTTGAAGGCGACAAAGGCGGCGATCGACAGCGTGTAGTGCATGCCGCGCTCGTCGCCGTAGCGGCGGCGCAGGTAGCGCTCCAGCAGGAAGAACACCGCCCACGAGACCAGCGTTGGCAGCGCCAGCGCGATGTACACCGCGATGAACTTCGGCACCCACGGCGCAAAGAAGAAGCCAGGGCCAAAGAAGTTCTTCCACTCGCTGGGCTCGCGCGTCCAGACGCCGCTGAAGTAGTACTCCCAGCTGCCGCGCAGCGCCCAGTAGGCCCAGTAAAACGCGAAGACCAGGCCCGGCCAGCCATAGGTCGCCATGCGGCGCGACAGGATGTCTTTCTCTTTCCAGTAGCCCATCTCGACGTCGATGTCGGGGCAGTGGCGCTTGCAGGCCGTGCACTTCTTGCACTGCGAGTTCTGCGCCTTGGCGCCCGGCCCCATGCCGCTCGGCTCGAGATAGACCTTTTCGATCAGGCCAATCGGGCAGAGAAAGTTGCACCAGGTCTTGCCCGTGAAGATCAGGCCAGTGAGGAAGGCCCCCAGCAAGACCAAGATCAGAAAGACGCCCAGAAAGACGCCCGAGCCGTTGGTAAACAGCAGGCGCATGCCGAGGCTGAAGTACATGACGGTGAAGATCACCATGTAGCCCCAGCGCTCGAACCAGGGCGGCACGCGACGCTGCTTGGCGCGCGGGATGCGAGCCGCGAGCTTGGTGAACACCGCGATCGGGCACAGCTTGCGCCAGACGTAGTAGCCAAAGACGATCATGAACATCGGCGCGAACGGCAGCGCCATGGTCCAAAAGATGCGCGTCGCGCGCAGGTAGCGACTGCCCACCGGATCGTCGACCAAGTGGTGCGAATACAGGTAGCGGGCCAGCGGCCCATCGAGCAGGCCGAGGAGGACGACGAACAGGTAGATGCCCACGAAGACGCGACGCACCAGGGGCTCTAGCGAGCCATCAGGTGCGCTGGGGGCAGGGCGGGCCTGTGAGGCCTCGGCCGCAACCTTGGCCTGGAGTACGGGTAGCTTGACCAAGAGACTCCTCTGAGCAGGCCGATGGTATCACGCGCCTTGGGGGTGGGCGGCGGAAAACCATGCCGACGGAGCGGCTCGGCCTTGACCCGGTCGTTCCGATCGTCGATGTTGCCGCCCATGCTGCGGTCAAGACTCGGGGCAGTGGTCGGCGCGGTGCTCCGGCCCTTGGGGCGACGCCGCTTCCTGCGCTGGTCACTGGGCGCCGGACTGGGGCTGGCTGGCTGGGGCTGGCTGGGCCCGGGGCGAACGAGCCGCGAGGGCCAAGCCGAGCTGCCGGCCTGGGATCCGGCCAGCCGCTGCTTTTCGCCGGCTCAGCTGGCCACGCTGCAGGCGGTTGCGCTGCGCATCCTCGACGGGGCCGAGCCGCCGCCGAGCCGGGATGGGGCCGCCGCGCAGTGCCGCTTTATCGACCGCTACGTGGCGGGCCTGGCCGCGCCGATCAGGACCGATCTGCGGGCCGGGCTCGTGCTCGTCGAGCATGCCCCGCTCCTGCGCTACGGCGCCCGCTTTACCCGCCTGACTGCCGCCGACCAGGACGCCGTCCTGCAGGGCTTTTCTGACAGCCGGGTGACGACGCTACGGCAGGTGTTTGTGGCGCTGAAGTCGCTGTGCTGCCTTTCCCACTATCAAGACGAACAGAGCTTCGCTGCCATCGGCTATAGTGGGCCGCTTGTGCGACGGTGAGCCCGCCGCAGGGCCGACCTGTGGCGATGAGGGAAAAGATGCGAGAGCGGCAGTATTCGCGGCGGCAGTTCATGATCACCTGCGGCACCGCCGCTTCGGCCACGCTGGCCGCGACGACTCGTCTGGCGGCGGCGGCACCGATGGCGCGACTGGCCGCTCCGGCCAGTGAAGATCTGGCGGTGGCCGGGGCGCTCTTGGCCAGCCCGCTCGCAGCCGCTGAGCCGCTGTCGCCGGCGCTGATCGCGCACCTTGTGGACCACGCCCGCCGCCTGGGCGCCCAGCTGCACTCGCCGGTGCCGGCCGGGACTCGCTTGCACTACGTCGGCCAGCCGCTCGGCATTGTGCTGGCTCCTGAGCGCGCCACGGCGCTGGCTGCGGCGACCCAGCTGGCCGACGAGCTACGCGCCGGTCTGCCGGGGGCTCAGCCATCGCCGATCCTTAAGCTGGCCGCCGCGCTGCCGCAGGCCCACGCACCGCGCTCGGCGGCGGAGTTCGACGTGCTCGACGCCACGGCCGAGCGCGCCTTTGCCGACGCCCCCTATCGGCTACGCCAGACCTATCACAGCGCCGCGTACCTGCCGCGGCTGACCGCGCCGCTCTCGGTGCTGGCCGGTGCCCACCTACCGCTGCCGAAGCTTGTCCTTTCGCACCCGCCCGAGCCCGGCCTGCGCCAGAGCCTGGCCGACTGGAGCAAGCTGCCGGCCGACTGGTTCCAGCTGGCCATCGCCTCGCCGGCGGCCGAGCCGGCCCAGTTTGAGATCCCAGCCAAGCTGGCCTGGTCGGCGAGCAGCAAGCTGCGTCGTCCAGTCGAGCTGATTCTCTCGCCCGAGCAGAGCCGGGTCGCGGCCGGTCAGCGCCCCGAGGTGGTACAGACGCTGTCACTGGGCGCCGAGCGTGACGGACGGCTGCGCTCGCTGATCTATCGCGTGCTGCACGGCAGCCCGCACGGCCAGCAGCATATCGAGCCCTGCGGCCTGGCGGCCCGGCTGTATGCGCCGGCGCAGCGCCACCTGCAGCACCAGCTTGTGCCCCTGGCCATCGGGCCGCTCGATCCCGATCCGCGCTGGGGCTACATCGAGGGCTCGTTCGCGCTGGAGTCGGCGCTTGACGAGCTGGCTTACCTGCTAAAGCTCGATCCGGGTCAGCTGCGGCTGCGCAACCTGCCCCCCGACGCGGCTGGATCGGCCAGCGCGCAGCTCCGCCAGGGCCTTCTGCAAGGACGCGAGCGCTTCGACTGGCCGGAGCAGGTTACGCCCCCCGGTCAGCGACGCGAGGGCAGCTACCGCATCGGCCAGGGACTGGCGCTCGGGCAGCTGCCGCTGCCGCGTCCCGACTTGGGCGCGCCGCCGCTCCTTGGCTATGTCGCGCACCTCGTACGGCTGCGCATCCCCGACGGCCAGCCAGCGCTGCAGCTGCAGCGCCACCTCGTCCTGCTGTGGCTGCCCGAGGTCCCCGCGACAGCCGATCGCGAGCTCTTGCGCGCCAGCGTGCGCCGAGCCCTCGCCGCGACGTGGCAGCGCTGCCTGTCGCCGGCCCCAGCCTACGATCCGCAGACCGGCGCGCTGCTGCCCGCAGCCGATCCCCACCTGCCCGAGCTTCCGGACGAAGCCCTCGACGTAGAGTTCATGACCGCGGCTGAGCCAGCTCAGGCCGCAGCGCGCAGTGCTGGGAGCGCGGCGCCTCCCCCGCCCCCGGGGGCGGGAAGCGCGGCGCCGACGATCGCTGCCACCGTCGCGGCGCTCTCGCAGTGTGGGGCCGCCGCCGCGCTGGCCAATGCGCTGTACAGCGCCACCGGCTATCGGCAGCGCCGCCTGCCCTTCGACCTGTCGCTGTTGGCCCGTCCTACCCAGGCTGGCTAAGGATCGCGGCGATCCTGTGAGCCTGTGTGGTCCGGCTCGCCAGGCGACAGAGCACCAAACGCAATCCGCGCCAGCGTGCCGCCGCCGGCTCGGCGTTCGAGCTGCACCTGTCCTCCCAGCGCCGCGACAAACTCGCGAGCCAGCGCCAGGCCCAGGCCAGAGCCCGTCCCGCTGCGCTGGCTGTCGCCGCGATAGAAGCGCTCAAAGACCTGCGGCAGCACCGCGGCCGGGATGCCGGGACCTGCGTCGGCGATGGTGATCTGCGTCGCCCCAGCCTGTCTTTGCGCGCGCACCACGATCTCGCCGCCGGGCGGCGAAAACTTGCAGGCATTGTCGATCAGGTTGGCCACCGCCCGCCCGAGCAAGAGCTTGTCGGTGTACAGCGACAGCCCCGGCGCACACTCGACGTGCAGCCGCAGCTCGCGCTCGCTGGCCAGCGCTTCGTACAGGCTGACCACTTCCAAAAGAAACGGCCGCAGCGCCACCGTCTGCAGCTGCACTGGCAGCTCGCCAGCGTCGGAGCGAGCCAGCAAGAGCAGCGCCTCGACCAGCCGCTGCAGCGCGGCGAGCTCCTCCAGCGACTCTTCCAGCGTCAGGCGCAGCGCTGCCACCTCGCGCGGGCGACGCAGTGCGATCTCCAGGCGGCTGCTCAGCGCGGACAGCGGCGTGCGCAGCTCATGCGCCGCGTCCTGCGTGAAGCGACGCAGACCCGAGACAGCGCGCTCGACGCGGCTGAGCATGTGATTGAGCGCCGCAACCAGTCGCTGGATCTCCAGGTCGTCGCCTGCGCTCACCGGTATGCGCTGACCCAGCCGCTCGGGATCGAGCTGCGAAGCCAGGCGCACGATCTCTGACAGGGCGCGCACGCTGCGGCGAGTCATCCAGGCGCTGCCCAGCACTGCTAGGCTGCCCGCGATCGGAATGCCGACGGCAAGTGAGCTGTAGAGCAGGTGCCGGACCTGGGCCAGCTCGCGCTCTTTTTCGGCTTGCGGCTCGCTCTCCTGCGCCTCCATCGCCTCAGCCGCCACGTACACCACGCCGGCGAACAGGCACAGCAGCGCCGCGATGAGCGCCGCGAAGAAGCAGGCCAGCCGACCGCGCAGCGACTGCAGACTAGTCGGCCGGCGGCGCCACATAGCCCACTCCGCGGATCGTCTGGATGGCCCGCTCGGCACCTGCCTGCTCTAGCTTCCGCCGCAGCTGCGCGACGTGGACATCGACGACGTTGGTGCCGGGATCGAAGGTGTAGCCCCACACGCTCTTGAGCAGCATGGCGCGGGTGACCACCTGGCCGGCGTGACGCAGCAGCATGGCCAGGATGGCAAACTGGGTTGGGGTCAGCAGCAGCGGCTGGCCGGCAATGCGCACGCGATGCGCCGACAGGCAGACCTCTAGATCACCGTGCACAAGCACGTCGCCGTGTCGCGCGCCGCCGCGCCGCAGCAGCGCCTGCAGCCGCGCCAACAGCTCAGCGAAGGCAAAGGGCTTGGTCAGGTAGTCATCGGCGCCGCCGTGTAGTCCGCGCACCCGATCGGCCACCGCGTCGCGAGCCGACAGCACCAAGATCGGCGTGCGCACTTGCGAGGCGCGGGCCGCCGCCAGCACCGCGAAGCCATCCTGGCGCGGCAGCTGGAGGTCCAAGATGCAGGCGTCGTATGGGATCTGCAGCAGCGCTGACAGCGCCGCCTCGCCGTCGTCGGCCTCGTCGACGCGGTAGCCCTCTTCGGCCAGCCCAGCCGACAGCGCGCGCCGCAGACGTCGATCGTCTTCGACCAAGAGCAAGAGCACCAGCGACACCTACCAAGCGCGGGTGGCCACGACAAGCCGCCAGCGCGCGGCGAGGGCATCGCGCTCGCTCTGGTACTGGACGCGCTGGGCCGACAGCAGGTCGCGGCCCGCCTGCACCACGTCCGACAGCGGCACCAGCCCTTCGACATACTGCCGGCGCACCGTGGCCAGGGCGGCAGCCCGCAGCTGAGCCAGCGGCAGCGCGTAGCTGCGGTACAGCTCACGAGCCTGGTGATACTCGGCGAAGCTGCTCTCGACTTCGAGCGCGATCTGCTGCTCGCGATCGAGCTGCCGCGCCTGGGCACGCAGGCCCTGCGCCTGGGCTCGATGCCGCGCCCCCAGGTTGAAGTCCCACAGCGGCAAGGAGCCCGACAGCGCCACCACCCCGCCGACGCCCAGCGCCGAGCTGCGCAGCCCGACGGCCAGCTGCGCATCGGCCAGCGGCAGCGCGCGCAGGAGCGCCAGCCGGCTCTGCTCTTGCGCCTGTCGGCGCTCGGCCGCAGCCTGCGCCAGCTCGGGTCGCTCTCGCCAGGCCAGCCGGACCAGCGCCTGACTCTGGCGCTCACGATCCTCGGCTGGCAGCTCGGCCAGCTCTGCCGCCAGGCGCGGCGGCAGCTGCTCCAGGGTCGCGGGATCTTCGCTGCGCAGCGTGATCGGCCGCGGCGGGGTGATGCCGAGCAAGACCGCGAACGCCTGCTGCGCCAAGCGAAGCTGCCCAGCGCTGACTTCCAAGCGGCGACGCGCCTCCAGCCACTCGGCCTGGGCGCGCAGGACCTCTAGGCCGCTGGCATCGCCATGCTGCTTGCGAGTCTGCGCATCGGTCAGGAGCTGCGCAGCCAGCTGCACCGCCCCGGCTTCGGCGTGCTGCTCCTGGCCCCGCAGCAAGAGATCGTAAAAGGCTCGGCCCACCACCGCGCGCAGCTGGCGCAGCTCCTCCTGCGCCGCGGCCAGCCCCTGCTCTTGCAAAGCGCCGGCCGCCCGGGCCTCCGGCAGGCGCAGCAGCGCCGCCAGCGGAGCAAAGCCAATCATCGCCTGATGCAACAGCTGCGGTCCGCTCGCGCTGTGCAGACCCAGGTCCTGCGCGACGTACGAGACCTGCGGATTGGCGGGCGTCCTGGCCTGCTCAAGCCCGGCCTGAGCCTCCAGCTGCTGCGCCCGCTGCGACCAGACCACCTGCGGACTCTGCTCGGCCAGCGCGATGCACTGAGCCAAAGACAGCGGCTGCGACAGGTCCCGCTCAGCCTCGGCCCGCACCGCCGCACCGCGCAGCGCCAGCAGCGCCCACAGCCAACAGATGACCGGCGCGCGGCCAGCCACAAGCCGACCTCCGCAGGTCATGGCTTCCCCCGACCGTAGGCGCCATACAGCACAGGCAGCAGCAGCAGGTTCAGTACCGTCGAAGTAAACAGGCCAAAGAGAATCACCAGCGCCATCGGCTGCTCGATCTCGTAGCCCGGCAGGCGGCCGCGCACGACGATGGGCACCAAAGACAGCGCCGCACACAGCGCAGTCATCAGGATCGGCACCAGCCGCTCTTGGGCGCCGCGCAGCAATAGCTCGGGACCGTGCGGCAGACCTTCGACCTCGCGCAGGTGGCGGTAGTGACCCAGCAGCATCAGCGCGTTGCGACTGGCAATGCCGAGCACACTGACGAAGCCGACCAGCGATCCCAGCGACAGCACCGCCCCGCCGCACAGCGCGCCGAGGACACCCCCGGCCAGCGCAAAGGGCAGGGTCGCCACCACCAGCGCCGTCATGCGCAGGCTGCGAAAGTCGAGATACAAGAGCAGCAGGCAGCCCAAAAAAGCCAGCGCCGACCACAGCGCGAGCTGATTGCGAGCCCGACTGCGCGCCGCCAGCTCGCCGAGGAATTCGGGGTGATAGCCGCGGGGAAAGCGGTGCTGCGCGACCTGGCTCTCGACCTGTCGCGCCACCTGTCCCAGATCGCGACCGCGCACGTTGCAGGTGATGTCGATGCGGCGGGAGCCCCCCTCGCGCTTGATCTCGCTTTGCGCAGCCGCGGTCGACACATCGGCCAGCTCGCGCAGCGGCACCTGCACACCGCGCGCGGTCTCGATCAGCAGGCTGCGCAGCGCCGTAACATCGCTGCGGATGCCGGGCTGCCCCCACACGACGATCGGCAGCGGCTGCTGTGCTGCGTAGACCTCGCCGACCTTCTCGCCAGCCAGCAGGGTGCTGACGCTCTGCCGGATCTGCGCGGCGCTCAGCCCATGCAGCGCGGCCCGCTCGGCGCGAATGCGGACCTCGACCTGCGGCACCAGGACCTGCGGCTCGACCTTCAGATCGACGACGCCGGGCAGGCTGGCCATGGCCGCGGCGATCGCCTCGGCCTGCTGGCGCAGGGTGGTCAGGTCGGGGCCAAAGATGCGCACGACGATCGCGCCCGGCGCGCCAGCGAGCACGTCCTTCATCCGCTCGCGCAGATAGGTCAGCACATCGCGAAACACGCCCGGATAGCCCGCCACCACAGCGCGAATTCGCGCCACGGTGTCAGCGTAGTCGACCTGTGGATCGAGGCTGATCCAGTGCTCGGTGAAGTTGGGACCGACCACCTCATCGGCGACCTCGGCCCGCCCAATATGCGACCCAAAGCTGCGCACGCCGGGGATGGCCATAAGCTCCCGGCTGATGCGCAGCGTCGAGCGCCGGCTGGCCTCGACCGAGGCGCCGGGCTTCTCGATCCAGTGCATCAAGAAGTCGCGCTCCTGAAACTCAGGCAGGAACTCATCGCCGAGCAGCGGCACGATCAGGGCGCCGCAGGTGGCCAGGCCCAGCGTGGCGACCAGGGCAGCCCGCGGCCGCGCCAAAAGCGGCGTAAGCACCCGGCGATAACCAGCCCGCAGCCAGCTGACCAGCGGCGGCTCGGCCGTCTTGCGCTGCGCCGCAGCCGGCAACAGCACAAGGCACAGAGCCGGCGTCACCGTCAGGGCCACGAGCAGCGAGGTGGCGATCGACAGGATGTAGGCCAGGGCCAGCGGGCGGAAGAAGGAACCGGCCACACCGTCGAGCACCAGCACCGGCAGAAAGACCAGGCAGACGAGCAGGCTGGCATAGACGACCGAGCTGCGGACCTCCAGCGATGCCGCCAGCACGACCTGGATGGCGGACTGCGAGCCCGTCGCCTCGGCCAGGCGGCGGCGGATGTTTTCGACATCGATGATCGCGTCATCGACCACCTCGCCGGTCGCAATGACCAGGCCGGCCAAAAACAGGGTGTTCAGCGTGCCCCCCAGCAGCCACAGCCCAAGCGTCGCCCCCAGCAGTGACAGCGGAATCGCGGTCAGGCTGATAACGGCGCTGCGCAGATCGCGCAGAAACAGGAACAGCACGAAGATGACCAGCCCGCAGCCCAGCCCCAAGGCCGAGCGCAGGTTGTGCAGCGACTGTTCGATAAAGGTCGCGGGACGAAAGATGGCCGGATCGATGTCGACATCGCGCAGCGCCGGACGCAGGGCAAGCAGCGCGGCCTCGACCGCGTGAGTCAGCGCAAGCGTGTTGCCGGTCGGCTGCTTTTCGACGATCAGCAGCAGTCCCGCGTGACCGTTGATCACCGCATCGCCGATCGGTGGCGCATGGCCGCTTGTCACCTCGGCAACATCGCCGATCCGCAGCGCAGCGCCGCCGGGGCCACGCAGCGTCGCGGCAGCCAGCGCTTCCGGGGTCGATAGCGCCGTCACCTGGCGCACCGCTAGCCGCTGCTGCGCGCTGTCGAGAAAGCCACCCGCCGCCTGCGCCGCCGCCTCGCTGGTCGCGCGCCGCACCTGATCGAGCGTCACCCCCTGGCTGTGCAGTCGCGCCGGATCGACCAGCACCTGCAGCTGCTTATCGCGCAGCCCCCAGACCGTGACGTTGGCGACGCCAGGCACGGCAAGCAGGCGCGGCCGGATCGTCGTCCGCACTAGCTCGGACAGCTCGATCTGCGACAGCACGCCCGAGGACACGCCGATCTTGAGGGCCCGACTGGTGGCTGACAGCGGTGGCAGCATCACCGGCACCCGCGCCAGGCTGGGCAGGCGGGGGATCTCGACGGCCAGCCGCTCTTGCGTCAGCTGGCGGGCGCGCAAAAGATCCGCTCCCTCGCGCAGCAAGAGGACGATCGAAGACAGGCCCAGCACCGACTTGGAGCGCAGCGTGGCCAGCTCAGGCAGGCCGGACAGCGCGGTCTCCAGCGGGAAGGTGATCAGGCTCTCGACCTCTTCCGTCGACAAGCCGGGCGCCTCGGTCTGGACCTCGATCATCGGCTGCGCAAACTCGGGGAAGACATCGAGCGGTAGCTGGCCGGCCGCGCGTACGCCAAGCACCAAGAGCAGGATGGCCAGGCCGAGGACCGCGACGCGAAAGCGCAGCGCGGCGGTGATCAGTGCGTTGAGCATGGTGCACTCGTCCTTCACTTGCCGCTGCCGAACTCGGCGCCGTAAAGCTCGATGGCTCCGGCGGTGACCACGGCCGCGCCTACCGCCAGGCCGCCGGGAGGTAGGCTGCGCGGGCTGAGGAAGGCCAGGCCCTCGGCGATGCGCAGCACCTCGACGCGCCGACGCAGAAACGTCTGCGGCGCCGCTTGCTCATAGAGCCAAGTCCCGCCCGAGGGGTCGTAGAGCAGGGCTGCGGCCGGCACGGTCGGTGTCTCTTCGGGCTGGCGCTGGCTCAGCCAGGCGGCGACCGCCTGGCCGGGGAAAAAAGGCGCGCTGGGCGGCAGCACGAAGTAGCGATCCACCGTCGCTTGCTGCGGCTGCGCCGACAGCGGAGCAGCCTTGGCCGGAGTGGCGCTCACCGATCGCGCAGCCGCTGGAGTGGCGAGGTCTTCGATCTGGGCCGCAGCGTCCGCCGGCAGCCCCACTAGCTCGCCAGCCGGCACGGCCACGCGCACCCACAGCGGCTCGTCGGCGATGACGTCAAACAGCGGCGCCCCCGCCAGGACCTGCTGCGCGGCGGCAACCCGTAGCTCGCGCAAGCGGCCAGTGAGCGGCGACAGCAAGGGAAGCTGCGCCAGCGCCCCGGCGGACTTGGCACTGCCACTCGCTCGGCCTGGCCCGGCGATCGCGCCCCGCTGCGTCAGGGCGGCCTGCAGTGCAGCCCGAGCGAGCTCACGCTGCGCCCGGGCATCTTCGACGACGCGAGCGGCCACCGCCTCTTCGGCCAGCAGACGCTCGGCCCGGCGCAGAGCCAGCTCACTGGCGGCGTCCTGGACCTGGGCCCGGGCCACCTGCGCCTCGGCATCGACCTGCACCGTCGAGACCTGAGCCCGCTCCGTCGGCGCCAGGCTGGCCAAAAGCCAGGCCAGCGGCTGTCCCGCCTGCACCCGTGTACCCGCCTGCGGCAAGGCCGCTCCGGCCAGCGGCTGCACGATGCCGGCCTGCGGCGCGATCACCCAGGCCGCCGCCCCCGGGGCCGCCATCACCTCGCCGCGCAGCAGGCGCTGGCCAGGCTGGCGACGCAGCGCAAGCGGGGTCAGTCCGGGTGGGATGCCCAGCCGCTGCTCTGCCTCCGCCGACAGCACCACCCGCCCCAGGGCCGACTCGCTGGGCGGCTTGCTCAGCGGCGCCGAAGCCGAGGGTGGCCGACGGCAGGCCGTGACCCCCAGCAGCGCCGCGCCGAGGAGTGCCGATTCAAGCGACGCAGCCACCACAGGCGCGAACGCTGCGGACTTGCGCATTGGGAAGAGCGACATGGCCGCACGCTATACGCACTAGCTGCGGCCGCCGCTCGCCTTCATGAAATCTTCATGTTGCCGCGAACCGAGGGCTTAGGTCGCGATGACCCACTCGGGAGGCCGCAGTAAAGAGCGGCCCCGGCGGCGCTGAGCGGCCGGCTTAGATCTCTTTGACGTCGTCGATCACGTCGTCGATGCCCAGCGCCGCGGCAGGAGGCGGCGGCACGGCGACGGCGCGCTTCTTGGCCTTGGGATCTTCGATCATCAGCACCTTGACCTTGAAGCTCAGGTCCTTGCCCAGGAGCGGATGCAGGAAGCGCACGGTGATCTTGTCTTTGTCGGCCTTGACGACCTTAAACGAGATCGGGCTGCCGTCCGGCCCCTTGGCGGCAAAGATCTGCTCGACCGCCAGCTTGGCATCCTTGGGAAACTCGCTGCGCAGGATCTCTTTGGTGGGCAGCGAGGCTTCGGTGATCGCTTCACTGGCTGGGATGTCGCCAGCCTTCTCTTGGCCGATGGCCAGGCCCTCCAGGCGCTTCTCGATAGCGGGCAGGATCTTGCCCTCCCCCTGGATGTACTCGACGGTGGAGTGCTCGATCTTTTCGCCGCCTTTTACCTTGAGCTCAAACTCAATGCGAACCTTATGACCCGTTGCGATCTTCATGGCGTTTACCCGAAAGGGTAGCACACGGCGAGGCCAAAAAGCGCCTGCAAACCGGCAGGACGCAGCGACCACAGAGCGCCTGTGCCACCGCATAAGCGCGCAAGGATGCGCGGGCTTAGGCAGCGCTCGCGGTCGAGCCCAGGCCGCGCGCCAAAGTCGCCACTTCGCGGGCGGTCACTGACTGGTTGCGACCGTTTTTCTTAGCGGCATACAGCGCCTGATCGGCACACTCGATGATCAGCCGCGGCTCAGCGGCTGCCGTCGGTGCGTCATCGGGGAACGTCGCCACACCCAGCGACAGCGTGCAGCTAAAGGCGCCCTTTTCGCTCTGCAGCACCAGCTTCTGCACTTCCTGGCGAATGCGCTCGGCCAAGAGGCGCCCGCCGGCCTGATCGGTCGAGTCGAGCACGACGACAAACTCTTCGCCGCCGTAGCGCGCCGCGACATCGATGGTGCGCACCTGCGCTTGCACCACCTGCGCCACGCGCCGCAGCACCTGATCACCGATCAAGTGGCCATAGGTGTCGTTGATGCGCTTGAAGTGATCGATGTCGCAGAGCAAGAGCGTCACCGGCCCACCATGGCGATCGGCGCGACGCAGGAGCTCGCTGAGGCGCTCTTGAAAGACGCGGCGGTTCTTCAGGCCAGTCAGCGCATCGGTGGTGGCCATCGCCTCCATCGTCTGGTACATGCGCGCGTTTTCCAGCGACACCGCGATCTGGTTGGCCAGAACGCCGAGCATGTCGATCTTGCTGGCCGAAAATAGGCGCGGTCGCTTGCCAGCAATCACCAGCGCGCCGAGCGCCGCGCTGCCATAGATCAGCGGCACCACCAGCAGCGAGGGATAGCCGCGCAGCCGGACATCGGTGTCGAAGATCGGCGTGTACAGATCGCGCAGCTCGCCAGCCTTCGGCAGGCAGATGTGGTTCTTCACCGCCATCGCCACCAGGCCGGCGTTATCGGGAAAGCGATAGTCCTGCAGCACCGCGCTCAGCGCGACATCGCCGACCGCGGCCACGACGCGGTGCAGATGCTGAGTGGCGTCGTAGGCGGTCAGCGCAGCGAACTCGAAGGCGCAGACCTCGGACAAGGCCAAAAAGGCCGTCTTCTGCACCTCTTCCAGCGTCAGTGCGCGCGACAGCTGGGTCGAGGCGCGATACAGCCGCTCGTGCTCATACTTGCTGCGCTCGACGGCGATGAACAGGCGCTCGCACTGCAGGCTGCGCAGCATCAGCAGGGCGGCATCGACCAGCAGCGCCTCATCAGCAGCGGTAAACGCCACCTCGGCCCCACTGCCACGCGCGCTCAGCCGATCGGCACAGAGCACGCCGCACAGCCGCCCTTCGTCATCGAGCATGGGCACACCCAAGAACGCGCCGATCGCCGGCCCGCGCGCCTCGCCACTGCTGTAGTACGGCAGCTGGCTAAGCTTGGGCTGGCTGAGCTTGAGCGGGCGCAGGCTCTTGACCACCGTGCCCAGGACCCCGGCATCGATGGCCAGCGGAGCATCGGTCGCTCCCGGGCTGTGGCTCGACAGCGCCATGCACTTTAGGCTGTCGCCGCCCTCGGGCAGCACGAACAGCGCGCAGGTATGCAGGCCCAGCGCGTTGCGCAGGAGCTCGACGACGGCCTGCAGATTTTCTTTCAGCTCGACGACAGCGCTGCGCGCGAGCAGCTCTTCTTCGCGCTCGCGATCGCGGGCTGTGGTCGGTGGTGAGCGATGACCGGCCGAGCCTCTTTCGGCGCTTCCACTGCTGCTGTTGTGCAGGCCGCTGGGCACGCCTTCGCGACGCCCGCTCTCTTCGCTGAGCAGCAGACGAAAGTCACGCGCCTGCTGCTCCATCGAGGCGATCGCCGCGGCCACCCGCTTGCGATGATCGCCGCGCTGTCGCCACAGCTCGCCGCGAAACAGGATGAACTGCAGACCGGCGAACAGCGCGATCAAAAGCGCATGGACCAGGTACTGATCGATCTCGGCGCAGCCCTCGCTAAGCAGGAGCAGGCTCTCGCAGATCAGGGCCAAGCCGGCCAGGCTGAGCGCGATGGCTTGCCGCTGATAGCTGACCAGGAAGGCACAGACCGCATAGACCAGCGGATGCACCGGACTGCGGCTGCCGCCCACCGCCTGCAGCAGGGCATAGGTCAGGCACAAGATGGCGCCGCCGCCTTCCAGCTCGATCAGCAGGCGACGCCAGGCGACGCTAGAGGCAGACTGGGGCCGCAGCCGCTCGCCCAGCTTGATCGAGAGCAGGATTAGCGTCAGCGCCGCCAGCCCCGACTGGACGTAGGCCCAGGCGCTGACCTCGCCGCCACCAACGATGGCGATGGCCGTCGAGCGATCGCCCAGATCGGTGGCGGTCAGCGCGCGATCGACGATCTGCGACACGAACAGCACGCTGGGCGAGTACGCCGCGCGAGCCAAGAGCAGCAGCGTGGCCAAGATCGCCAGGCTGCCGGCCCACTGGCGCCAGAAGTGGCGCAACAGCGACGAAAACCGCGCCATAGGCGTACGCTCTGCGACCGGGGCCTGCGACATCGACATGGGCCTGGCTACTCCACCTTGAAGACGACTTCGCCGCTGCGCACCATGCCCAGCTCATCACGCGCCACCCGCTCGATGGCCGAGGGATCTTCTTTCATCCGCTCAAGCTGGTGCCGCAGCTCGCGGATGCTGCCCTGCAGCTGCTCGTTGCGGGCGGTCAGCGCGGCGAGCTCGCTGCGCAGCGACACGTACTGCACCAAGCCCGAGCGCAGGTACAGCTTGTACGGCAAGTAGCCCAGGCCAAGCGACAGCAGCAGCGCAGCGACGACACGCAGCAGCCAGAGCAGCACCCCGGGCAGGGCTGGCAAGCCAACACCGACGCTGCTCTTGCGGTAACCGAGCCGCGGGGCCCCCGAGGTCGGTTTTTTCGTCGCGCCGAGCCGATCGCCGGCACTTGCAGTGGCCACAGGCCTATGGTGCGGAGCCCCCAGACAAAGCTCAAATTTTCTGCCGAGCTGTGCTAAGTCGGGGCCCATGCCCGACGATCACGACTACGAGCCAGTCCGAAACGAAGCCCCGTAGCGGCCGCGGCACCGATCGGCACCCCGCGACCGCGCAGGCCGCGTTAGGTCGCAGGCGAGGGGGGCAGCGCAGCGATGCGCTCGCTCTGGTAGGCGTCGATCTTACGAATGATCGACATGGCCATAAGCGCCGCCGGCACCGCGAACAGGCAGCTCGCCACGCTAAACCACTCCGAGACGATTTCCATCTCGTGGTTCGTCGCTTTCATCGACAGACGCAGCGACATATTCGACAGAAAATTCATGATGAAAAAGGCGATCCACCAGCTGTCCACCTGTCGCACGGACTGCTGCTCCAGATTGCTGCGGCGAGCCGGCGGAGTGGGGCTGCTGTGGTGCCAGATCTCGCGCATGGCGTACAGCGGATAGACCAGGTTGGCGAAGGGCACAAAGAAGTACCCTACCGCCCAGCCGGGGGTGAAGCGCAGCCGCTCGGCCCCGAGCCCGGGCAGGTTGGCGTAGGCGCGGTGCATCCACTGCAGGAAAAACACAATGGACAGCACGAACCCCAAAAACTGGGCAAAGTTGATCAGGGCCTCGACGCCGCTCGCCTCCGCCGTCGGTGAGCTGAGCAGCCGCGCTGCCTGAAACAGGCCGGACAGTACATCTGCCGCCAGCACGACCTTTAGGAACAGGATCGCGCGCTGCGCACGCTCCGTCGCCGAAACCACAGAAACACTCGCGTCCATAGTGCTCGCCCCCCGGGTAAGTCCCAGCGCTGAGTATACCGAGCGCGGCCCCCGGCAGTACACCGACTGCTGTCCGCGACGGCCGCAGCGACCTAGCTGTGAGCCGGCCGGTTCAGTCATAAGATGGGTCATGTCCTTTGCGCTGCAGTCGTTTGAGCCACTCTCCGTCGGAATTCGCCGCCTGCTCGGCGAACAGCTGGCTGCGGCGCAGCAGCACCTGTTGTCGCAGCATGCGCAGGCTGGCGAGGGTGCGGATCCGGTCTTTGCGATCCACGAGGCGCGCAAGGGACTGAAGCGATCGCGGACCTTGCTGCGGCTGCTGCGGCGGGCCCTGGGGCGGGAGGCGGCGCAGGCTCTGGGGGGGAAGCTGCGCGAGGTGGGCCGGCAGCTCTCGCCGTATCGCGATCGCCACATGCTCTCGGAGGCCGCGGCCCGGCTGGCCAGCTCGACGGCGGCTAGCCCGTTTGCCGAAGCGCTGGGACCGGTGCAGGCCGCGCTCAGCGAGCAGGCCCGGGTCGAGTCGCTGCCCGAAGCGGCGCTGCGCGAGCTGTTGCCGGAGCTGCGCGGGGTCGCAGCGACGCTAGATGACGGGCTGCGCGCGTGCGATGAAAAGACGCTGCGCTCGTCGCTGCGCGCCGGTCTGCGGCGCCTGCTGCGGCGCGGCCGAGGCGCCTTTGTGCAGGCCTATCGCGAGCCGAGCGACCTGCACTTTCACGAGTGGCGCAAGCGCGTCAAAGACGTCTACTACACGGCCTGTCTGCTGCACCCCACCCGACCGGAGCGACTGGCTTCCTGGGTCGATGCGCTCGATCAGCTCAGCGAGGATCTGGGCGACGAGCACGACCTGGGCATTCTGGCCCGCGAGATCCAGGAGCGAACCCTGGGCGGCGCCGCGGCGGCGGCCCTGACGCTGCAGCTTATCGGACGTCGCCGCGAAGAGCTGCGCCTGACCGCCCGAATGATGGGGGATGAGCTGTATCGGCGCTCGCCGCGCGAGCTAACGCGCCGCTTTACCCGCGGACTGCGGCGACCGCTGCCGCTGCCGCTGACCGGGCAGCCGCGTACCCAGCACTAAGCGGGTCAAGCGCCCCTGTCAGCCTAGCCCCCACACGCCGCTGCTCTGGGAGAGCGCAGCCGGCCGCCGCCTGGGCGCCGCGCAGGCCCAGGCTGGGCGCCCATGGGCGGAGTCGCCCTGTGCTGCGCTGCGCGACCGCTGAGGTGGCGGCGGTTCTCGACGGAAACCAGGTGGGCGGAGGGCTGGGCCTCGCCGACTTGGCACATGGGCTGCAATGGCCTGAGCGACAGCGAGGTCACCCCATGTTTCAGCCCGGCCACGTCGTTAATGGCACCTACTGCGTTGAGCAGCTCTTGGGCTCTGGCGGCATGGCCGACGTGTACCTGGTTCGCCACACACGCTTGCCGCGGCAGTTTGCGCTGAAGCTGATGCTGCGCCACGTCGCCAACCAGCCCGGTGTGCGCGAGCGCTTTCGTCAGGAGGCCGAGATCCTGGCCAAGCTGCGACACAACCACATCGTCGGTGTAGTCGACTGGGACCTGACGCCAGCCGGCCAGCCCTTCTTAGTGATGGAGTACATCGAGGGTGAGACCCTGGCCAACTTCCTCCGCCGCACCGGACCGCTGAGCCCCGCCGTGGCGCTCGACATCTGTCGCCAGATCGGCGAAGGCCTGAGCGTCGCGCACGCGGCCGGGGTGATTCACCGCGATCTGAAGCCGAGCAACATCTTTCTCGACAAGAACGGCGGCGGCCCGAACTTCGTCAAGATCCTCGACTTCGGCATCGCCAAGGTGATGCGCGGCGGCCAGTCGTTTACCGGCGTCAACGCCGGACTGATCGGCACGCCGGGCTATATGTCCCCCGAGCAGGCGACGGGCGGAACGGTCGACAGCCGCAGCGATCAGTTCGCGCTGGCCCTCATCCTGTTCGAGATGCTAAGCGGCCGCTCAGCGTTCTGTGACCCGAATGACACGGCGCTGGCCAGCCTGGCGCGCGTCGTCCATGAGCCAGCTCCCGAGCTGCCGCAGGCGGCGCTCAACGCGGCGGTGCAGCGCGCGCTCAGCAAGTCACCAGAGGCGCGCTTTCCATCGATTGATGCCTTTCTGGCGGCGCTCGGCTCCCCGCTGCACAGCGGCTTTAACCGCGTGCTGACCCCAGTGCCGCCGTCGAGCGATGGCAATGGCGAGCTGTCGAGCGGTGTGCGCTCCGCCAGCCGGCTCAAGCTGCGCCGCATCCTGCCGGGCACGCTGCTCGGTGTGGGGCTGACCGGGCTCCTGGTCCTGACCGCCGCGCCGCGGCTGCGCGGCCCCAAGCCAGCCCCGCCAGCGCTCACAATCGCCGCAGCACCGCCAGTCCACCAAGCCGCAGCACCGCCAGTCCACCAAGCCGCAGCACCGCCAGTCCACCAAGCCGCAG